>CATWUX010000023.1 GCA_958354085.1 uncultured Oscillospiraceae bacterium
GTCGAGATCGCGCTGCACGGGTCGGCAAGCGCCGGCAGCTGCGCGGCGCAGGTGGCCGCACTTGGCGGCGATGAGCCGGGGTGTTGGCAGGCAAATGCCTGCGGCGTGGATATCAACCATAATTTTAATGCAGGATGGGAACAATTGCAAGAGCTGGAGCGAAAAAAAGGCATCACCGGCCCGGCGCCGCGGCAATGGGGAGGCCCGGCGCCGCACAGTGAGCCGGAAACGCAGGCGATGGTATCGCTGTGCGAACGCGCGCATTTCCGGCACGTGCTGGCGCTGCATACACAGGGCGAGGAGATTTATTGGAAATACGGCGAGCGCACACCGTCGCGTTCCCGCGTGATGGCAGAGGTGATGGCGGCGTCGAGCGGATACACCGTCGCGCATCCGGAGGGGCTGGCGTCGCACGGGGGATTCAAGGACTGGTTCATTCAGGAGACCGGCCGCCCCGGTTTTACGTTGGAAATGGGGCTGGGCGAAAGCCCGCTGCCGCTCGCGCAGTTTGAAGAGCTGTATCAAAAAGCGCAGGAAATGCTGCTGCTCGCCGCGCTGATGTAGTAGGCGTTCCCACGGAAAAGCGGCTATTCCGCGCAAGAATCGGACATAACAAATCCCCCCGATGCAGAACCGTATATTCTGCATCGGGGGGATTCCTGCATTTCCGGACGGATCAGATCACAACGCCCTGCTCGCGCGCCTGCGCGGTGTACAGATTATAATACAGCCCATGCTGCGCCATCAATTCGTCATGACTGCCCTGCTCCAGAATCGACTTGTTGCCGATATACAGGATGCGGTCACAGTTTTTGATGGTGGACAGGCGGTGCGCGATAATGAACGAGGTACGCCCCTTGAGCAGCGCCTGAATGCCTTCCTGCAAAAGACGCTCGGTCTTGGTGTCGATGGAGGAGGTCGCTTCGTCCAAAATCAGGATTTTGGGATCGGACAGCAGCGTGCGGGCGAAGGAGATCAGCTGTTTCTGCCCTTGTGACAGGCGGCTGCCGCGTTCGTTGACCTCGGTGTAATAGCCGCGCTCCATCTCCATGATAAACTCGTGCGCACGCACGGTTTTGGCAGCCGCTTCCACTTCCTCCATGGTCGCGTCCAGCCGCCCGTAGCGGATATTATCGAGGATTGTGCCGCTGAAAATAAAGCTGTCCTGCAGCATGATTCCCATCTGCGTGCGCAGCGAATGCAGCGTGACCTGCGAAATATCATATTCGCCGTCCAACAGAAGCTGCCCGCCGGTCAGATTATAAAACCGGCTGATGAGGTTGACGACCGTCGTTTTACCGGCGCCGGTCGGGCCAACCAACGCGATGCTTTCGCCCGGCTTGACCTCCAGCTGTAAATGTTCGAGAATATTGATGCCCGGCTCATAAGCGAAGGTAACATCACGAAACGAGACCGCGCCGCGGATCGGCGGCAGCTCTTTGGCGCCCGGTACGTCGTCGATGACGACCGGCTCATCCATGGTTTCAAAAATACGCTCCAAATACGCAATGTTGTTGATGAACTGGTTATAGATATTGGCCAGATTGGTGATCGGTTGCCAGAAGCGGCCGACGAACTGCCCCATCGCCATAAGCACGCCAAACGACACCATGGTACCGCCCATCCAGTACACACCCGCAATATACATAAAGGTAAATACGATCTGCGTGATGATCTCCGAGCTGTACCAAACCGCATTGCTGATGTAGATGGCCTTCATCCAGGCGGCGCGGCAGGCGGTGACCAGCCGAGTCATAATGGAGATGTTTTCCTCCTGACGGGCAAACAGCTGGCTGACGCGCACACCGTCGATGCTTTCTGCTAAATAGGCATTGTAGTTGGAGTTTTTGTTGGACTGGTTCTGCCACGCTTTGCGCTGCTTCGGCTTGAGTATCCAGATGATGGCGGCGAAAACCGGCAGGCCGGCAATGATGATGGTCGCCAGCACCGCGTCGGTGCTGTACATGAAGATGACGATGAAAATGATATTGATAATTTCCAGTATCATGTTGATAATGCCGTTGGAGAGCATATCCGACACGGAATTGACGTAATTGATCACGCGCACCAGGATTTTTCCGGCGGGACGGCTGTCGTAATAGCTGAACGGCAGTTTTTGCAGATGAGCGAACAGATCCTCCCGGATATCATAGATGATCTCCTGGCTGACGTGCGCCATGATACGCGAACGGATGGTGGTGAAAACGATACCGATGAGCACGACCACCGTATACAGGATCGCCAGCTTGCCGAGCAGCCCGAAATCCTTGTTTGGTACGGCGTCGTCCAGCGTCCATTGCATGATTTTGGGGCCGTAAAGCGCCACGACACTGGCGATGGCGCTGAGCAGCAGCGCGCTCAGCATTTTAAACTTATGCCGTTTGACATATTTCATGGCGCGCTTCAAATGTTGAAAACTAAACGGGGATTCGAGATTTTCGTCGATGTCGAATTTGTTTCTGGCCATCAGCAATCACCTCCCTGTTCGGCTGCCGCATCCACGGGAATATCATTTTGCAGCGCATAGGTTTCCCAGTAATAGCCGTGCAGTTTCAGCAGCTCCTCATGGGTACCGCGCTCGGTGATCTTGCCGTCCTGCAGCACCAAGATCTGATCGGCATCTTTCATCGAGGAGATCCGCTGCGCGATCAAAATTTTGGTGCAGGGATACGGCAGCTCCCGCAGCTGCTGCTGAATGTATTTTTCGGTTTCCATATCGACGGCGGAAGTGGTGTCGTCCAAGACCAGCACCGCCGGCTGCATGGCCATGGCGCGTGCCAGCGCAATGCGCTGCTTCTGGCCGCCGGACAAACCAACGCCGCGTTCGCCGACGATGGTGTCGTAGCCCTCCGGCATTTTGCGGACAAATTCATCCGCTGCGGCACGGCGGGCAAAGTCGTGCGCCTGTTCTTCGGAAAGCGCTTGATTGCCGAATACAATGTTGCCTTCCACGGTGTCGGAAAAGAGGAACACATCCTGCGTAGCGGTGCCTATGTTGCGGCGCAGCTCATCCAGCTTCCACATCGTGACATTGCAGTCATCCACCCGGATTTCGCCGCTCTGTACGTCGTAAAACCGCGCCAGCAGGTTGATGAGGGTGGTCTTTCCGGAACCGGTCGGGCCCATGATGGCGAGCGTCTGCCCCGGCTGCACCTCAAAGCTGACGTGATCCAGCACCTTGACCTTTCCGAAAGAAAAGGACACGTCGTCAAAGGTGATCTTGCCCTTGACCTGCGTATGTTCAACCGCGTCCTGCCGGTCGGCAATCAGCGGGCGGGAGTAATAAATTTCGATGATCTTGCGGGCGGAAGCGCCAAAGCGCTGCAGGTCGTTGACCAACGTGCCGAGGTTGCGCATGGGGTTTGCCATCGCCCAGGCCAGCGACGTAAAAATGGACAGCTCGCCAGGCGTGAGATCGCCGAGGATGATCAGGACGCCGCCGAGGAAGATCGTGATCAGCGACATGGCGTTTGCCAGCAGTTCAATAAAGGGGTAAAAGGTCAGCCACAGCTTGTTGATGCCCAAATTGGCATCGCGAAAATCGCGGTTGCGTTCGTGGAAGCGCTCTTTTTCATACTCCTCGCGCGCAAACGCCTTGACCACGCGGTTTCCGGCGATATTTTCCTGCGCCGCTGTGTTCATCTCGGAGAGGCGTTCCCGCATATCCACAAATTTCGGACGAACCTTGGAGGAATAGAGTTTGGTGATGAGCATCAGCAGCGGTGTGACCGCCAGTATGGCCAGCGTCAGCTTCCAGCTGACAAACAGAAACAGCGTCAGCGTGGACACGAACATGGTGATGCAGTCCACCACCTGATACGACAGGTACGACATGAAATGGCGGCACCAGTCAAGATCGGCGGACAGGCGCGTCATCAGGTCGCCGGTACGGTTGCGGTCAAAAAACGCCATTTCCTGATATTGCAGCACACCAAACAGGTGCCGGCGCAGGTTGAACAGCCCGTTCTGAGAGGACTTTTCAAAGCAAATGACCATCCCGTAGCGCAGGGACTGGCGCACGATCTGCGTGACCAGCATCGCTACGAGCAGACCGACCAGCGGCTGCGGATTCTGGGCGATGATAACATCGTCGAACAGTCGCGAGGTCAAATACGGATTGATGAGCAGCATCAAACTGCTCACGCAGGAGATGACCAAGCCGGTCACGAACAAAAAGCGGTAGCGGTTTTCCAAATTGCGCCAGAGCCATCGAAGCTGAAACATTGCCTCACCATGCCTTCCCTACAAAACCATGTAAAACGAGGTGAACTCCCCCACATGCAAAAAAATCCACTCTCTTGCCCCCTGTTTACGTGCGAAAAGCAGCGTATCCTATGTGGTTGACAAGTGAGATGGATTTCTTAAAGCCTATTATACGGATTCCGCAAAAAAAAGAAAGCCTTATTCAGACGAATTGTTCGCCGTTTTTTTCACTTTTTTTCGTCACAATCACGAAAACCGGAAACAGCAGGCTCAAACGCCGGTTTCTTCCCTCGCGGAGAGGACGGAGCCGGCTCCTTCCGCCGCGTCCGCGCTTTCGTTTGCCTCGATCACGCGGCGGCACAGTCGCTCGAGGTCGGCCAGACTGGCGATCTGCCCCGCTTCACTGCGGAAGCCTGCCGCGCCGCGCAGGCCGCGCATATACCACGCCGCGTGCTTGCGCGCCTCCCGCAGCGCGACGCGCTCGCCCTTGAGCTGCACCGCCAGCTCGATCTGCCGGTACAGCGTCGCCATGCGCTTGGACACGGGCGGTTCCGGCAGCAGCCGCCCGTGGGTGAGGTACGCTTCGATTGCGGAAAACAGCCATGGCGCCCCCAGCGCGCCGCGCCCGACCATGATCAGATCGCAGCCGGTGTGCTCATACAGTGCCGCCGCTTCCTGCGGGGTGGTAACGTCCCCGTTGCCGATGACCGGTATGCGCACTGCCTGCTTGACCGCGCGGATGATATCCCAGTCCACCGGCGGCGCGTACATTTGGTCGCGTGTGCGCCCGTGTACCGTGACTGCGGCGGCGCCGCCCGCTTCGCAGGCAAGGGCGACCTCGACCGCATTCACGCTGTCCCGGGAATAGCCCTTGCGGATCTTCGCGGTGACCGGTATGTCCACTGCGCCGGAAACCGCCGCGACGATGCGCCGGCACAGCTCCGGATCGCGCATGAGCGCGCTTCCGCAGTTGTTGCCCGCAATTTTGGGCGCGGGACAGCCCATGTTGATGTCGAGGATGTCCGGGTGAAACGCCATAGCCAGCTCCGCGGCGCGCGCCAGCGTGTCCGGATCGTCTCCGAACAGCTGCACGGCGGCGGGGCGTTCCTCGTCGTCCAGCACCAACAGCTCCCGGCTCTTTTTATCTTCAAAGCACAGCCCTTTGCAGCTGACCATTTCACCGACCACATAGGCGGCGCCGAATTCCACGCACAGGCGGCGGAACGCGCGGTCGGCAACGCCGGCCATCGGCGCGAGAGCCGCTTTTCCGGTGATGGATACCGAACCGATTTGCATAGTCTTGACCATTCCTTTCCGCGGCGGGAATCCCTAATCCGCCGTAATGGGAGAAAGCTCGAATTTCAGCGCCTTGCCCAGATCCTCGAAACGCATTTCGATCTGATAGCCGATTTTCCCGCCGCTGAAACGGAGAATCTCCCGGTGGGCGGCGCTCTCATCGAGGACGGTGCGGAATTCTTTTTTCATGCCCAGCGGCGAGCAGCCACCGTGGATATATCCGGTCAGCGGCAGCAAATCTTTGGATTTTACCATGTCGATCGCCTTTTCTCCCACGCAGTGCGCCGCCTTCTTTTGGTCCAGCTCTTTGTTCACCGGAACCAGAAAAACATAGTGGGCGCCGCTTTTCCCGACCGTGACCAGGGTTTTGAATACGGTTTCCGGCTCTTCCGACAGCACGGCGGCTACGTCCATGCCGCTGATAGCGTCCGTTTGCGTATAGTCGCGGACGGTATACGCAACGTTATGTTTGTCCAAAAGCCGCATGGCGTTGGTTTTGTTTTTTATCTGCATATCGGTTCCTCCGCTTTTCTATACGATTCTTGCGAGCCTTCTCCGGCGAAAGAAACCCCCGGTGACCGTGCGGTCGCCGGGGGTTTGAACTGTATAAAGGCTTACTCCGCAAAGCCGGATTCGACCAGATTCACCAGACCGTCCACGGCCGCTTCCTCGTCCGGGCCGTTGGCGATGATGCGGATGTTGGTGCCGCCGACAATACCGAGCGACAGAACACCCAGCAGGCTTTTCGCATTCACGCGGCGTTCTTCCTTTTCCACCCAAATGGAGGATTTGAACTCGTTTGCCTTCTGGATAAAGAAGGTTGCGGGGCGCGCGTGCAGCCCAACCTGATTCTGGACCAAAACGTCTTTTACATACATGGATAAAATCTCCCTTTCTTGTGATAAGCCATGCCGTAAGCGGCATCATACAAAATCATCCGATCAAAGTCATGCCATACAAAAGCCGGCTTCGGCAAAGGAAAATGAATAATATGGCATGTGTAGACAAGGCTTATTATACCACAAAAGTATGCTCCGTCAATGCGTTTTGACCACATAAAATGGCAAAATCCGCATTTTTGTTTCTCTGCCCTATTTTGGGCAAAAATAAAAAAGGCTATTTGTCAATGTTGACGGTATCCGTTAATAACTTTTGTAGACTAAAAACGAAGGGACGGGTTATTCCTCTTTCTTCGGCTCCGAAACGGTTTCGGCGGCGCGCAGCTGTTCGATATACCGCCATTCCTCGGGCGTCAGCTGCGCCCGTGCGAGCATATCGGGACGGCGGCGCAGGGTGCGCTCCAGCGATTGCTGCCGCCGCCATTTCTGGATGTTGGCGTGGTGGCCGGTGAGCAGCACCTCCGGGATTTCGCGCCCCTCCCAAACGGCGGGGCGGGTGTATTGGGGATGCTCGAGCAGGCCGGAAAAGTGGCTTTCATCGGTGAAGCACGCCTCTTCGGACAGCACGCCCGGCACCAGCCGTGCGATGCAATCCACCAGCACAAGCGCGGGCAGCTCGCCGCCGGTCAGCACATAATCGCCGATGGAGATCTGCTCATCCACGAACGCATCCAGCACGCGCTCGTCCACACCCTCATAATGGCCGCACAGCACGCACAGCTGCGGCAGCTGCGCCAGCTCGAGGGCGCGCTGCTGCGTGAGCACTGCGCCCTGCGGACTCATATAGATCAGATGCGGGCGCGTGCCGCTTTGCTCGCATACTGCGCGGAAGCAGTCGGCGATCGGCTGGGCATTCATCACCATGCCCTGTCCGCCGCCGTAGGGATAATCGTCCACCTGCATCTGGCGGTTGGTCGTGTATTCCCGGATCTGGTGGCAATGCACCTCCAGCACGCCCTTGTTTTGCGCGCGGCCGAGGATGCTTTCGCGCATCACCGTGTTGCACATATCCGGAAACAGAGTCAAAATATCAATCCGCATCGTCCAGCAGTCCTTTAAGCGGACGAAGGCGCAGCACGCCGCCGTCCACGTCGATTTCAATGATGACCGGCGGGATCGCCGGGATCAGAATTTCACGCCCGTCCAGATGGCGCATATGATACACGTCGTTCGCGCCCGTAGAGCTGACCTCGGTCAGCTCGCCGTATTCCTCGCCCGTATCCGCGTCCACAATCCGCAGCCCGATCAGATCGCAGATCAGGTGGCGCCCCGGCGCCAGTTTGAGATCGTCACGGTGGACATACAGCATCCGTCCGCGCAGCACGGCGGCATCCTGCACCGTGGAAACGCCCTCGATCGTCACGAGCGCGATGTTTTTGTGCGGGCGGCCCCTGACTTTCAGCGGGGTTTTGCCCTCGTCAAAATACAGCGTTTTCCAGTCGGCAAACTGTTCGGGCGAATCGCACCACGGCTGCACCCGCAGTTCGCCCCGCACCCCGTGGGTACCGACGATCTGGCCCGCCTCGAGATAAAGCTTTTTCGGCATCGGTCGTTCCTCCTGCGTGTAAAAAATCCTATGCAAACCACGTTTGCATAGGATTTTTGAATCGGTTTCGGCTCAGTCGATTTCCACAGAAACCTTGGCATCCTGACGGGTGGCGGCGGCGCGCATGACGGTGCGCATCGCTTTCGCAATGCGGCCCTGCTTGCCGATCACGCGTCCCATGTCGTCCGGCGCCACGTGCAGATGAAACACGATCGTGCCGTCTTCCGCCGGCTCGTCCTGCTCCACTACAACCGCGTCCGGGTTTTCCACCAGCCCCTGTGCAATGGTCATCAACAGCTCTTTCATTGCAAAACCCAAGCCTTTCCGGTCGGCCAATTAGTTGCCGGCCTTTTTCAGCAGATCCTTAACGGTATCGGTCGGCTGTGCGCCGTTGGCGATCCATTTCTGCGCCTTTTCCATATCGATCTTGATAACGGCCGGCTCCTCCAGCGGGTTGTAGTAGCCGATTTCCTCAATGAAACGGCCGTCGCGGGGATAGCGGGAATCCGCTACAACTACGCGATAGAACGGAGCTTTCTTGGCGCCCATACGGCGCAGACGAATTTTAACTGCCATGTGTGAACCCTCCAAAAATTTGTTTTAATATTCTATCTTCAACCATACAGGGGAAATTCCTAGATGGATTGAATTAAAAACCAAAGCGGCGTCCGCCGCCGCGGGGCATCATCGGCGGCATACCGCGGGGAATCCCGCGCCCGCCTTTTTTGCCCATGCTCTTCATCTGTTTCATCAGCTGACGCATGGACTCGTATTGCTTGACCAGCCGGTTGACGTCCTCCACCTTTTGCCCGCAGCCGGCGGCGATGCGCCGCTTGCGGGAGGGCGTGAGGATATCCGGCTTGCTGCGTTCGGCGGGGGTCATGGACAGGATCACCGCTTCCACGCGGGCGAACTGTTTTTCATCGATGTCCAGATCCTTGATCTGGCTGCCCACACCGGGGATCATGCTGAGCATACCCTTGAGGTCGCCCATTTTGCGCACCTGCCGGAACTGCTCCAGCATATCGTTGAAATCGAATTTATCCTCTTGCAGCTTTTTGGCGAGCGCCTCCGCCTCTTTGCGGTCGATCTGCTGCTCCGCCTTTTCAATCAGCGAAAGCACGTCGCCCATGCCGAGGATGCGGGATGCCATACGGTCGGGGTGGAAAACCTCCAGATCCTCCAGCTTTTCACCGATGCCGGCAAACTTGATAGGCTGGCCGGTGACGGCGCGCACGGACAGCGCCGCGCCGCCGCGGGTATCGCCGTCCAGCTTGGTCAGAACCACACCGGTGATGCCCAGCGCTTCGTTGAACGAGGCGGCGACGTTGACCGCGTCCTGACCGGTCATGGCGTCCACGACCAGCAGAATCTCCTGCGGCGAGACGGCGGACTGGATATTTTTCAGCTCGGCCATCAGCTGCTCGTCAATATGCAGCCGGCCGGCGGTGTCGAGGATCACATAATCGTTGCCGTGGTCGCGCGCATGCGCGACCGCCTTTTTGGCGATGTCCACCGGGTCGGCGGCGCCCATTTCAAACACCGGCACGCCGGCCTTTTCGCCGACGACCTGCAGCTGCTTGATCGCGGCGGGACGGTAAACGTCGCACGCGACGAGCAAAGGACGGTGTCCCTGGCTCTTGAGCATCCGCCCGAGCTTGGCGGAATGGGTGGTTTTGCCCGACCCCTGCAGGCCGCACATCATGAGAACGCAGGGCGGGTGATTGGCGGTCGCCAGGCGGGCGGCCTCGCCGCCCATGAGCGCCGTCAGCTCCTCGTTGACGATCTTGATGACCATCTGCGCCGGCGTCAGGCTTTCCATGACCTGCGCGCCGATCGCACGCTGCGTAACAGTCGCGGTGAAATCCTTTGCAACCTTATAGTTGACGTCCGCCTCCAGCAGCGCCAGACGCACCTCGCGCATGGCTTCCTTCACGTCCGCCTCGCTCAGCTTGCCTTTGGAGCGCAGCTTTTTAAAGGCTGCGGACAGCTTGTCGGTTAATCCTTCAAAAGCCACGGTTTTGCCCCTTTCCGGTTCATCCCGTACAGCGGTCAATCCTCCGCCAGACGGCGGGCGACCTGCAAAATCCGCTCGGAGCGTTCGCGGATTTCCCGCGAATAGCCGAAGCGGTCGTTGAGTTCCTCGATTTCCTGCGCGGCGACACAGATGGCGTCAAAGCCCTCCCGCATTTCGCGGAACCGGCGCGCCAGTCCGAGCCGCTCTTCCATCTCCAGCAGCTGCGCTTCGGCGCGCTTGATGGAATCGCGCACGCCCTGCCGCGTGATGCCCTCGTTTTCGGCGATCTCGGCAAGCGACAGGTCGTTGTCATAATACAGCTCCACCACGTCGCGCTGTTTGTCGGTCAGCATGTCGCCATAGAAATCAAAAAGAAAGGCAATTTCCATATTTTTTGCCATGCCGCACCGCTCCTTCCTGCGCTTTGAAGTGTAAAGCGTTTTACTTTACAGAGATTATACACGAAAAGTCGGCGTTTGTCAAGAGGCAGAATGAAGAATCCCCCACGTTTTTTGCGGCGGGAACACGGTTTTCGGATTGCCCATTGCCAAACTCTTCGGAATTCGCTATACTGAAAGGAGGAAAAGCGGAAATTTGCCGCGAACGGAGGGGCTTGTATGTTTGCACGCCTGCATAGCATGGGCTTGATGGGAATCGACGGCTTTTTGGTTGAGGTGGAAGCCGATATTGCGCAGGGTTTACCCGGCTTTGACGTGGTGGGGCTGCCCGGCACGGCCGTGCGCGAATCGCGCGACCGGGTTCGCGCCGCGCTGAAAAACTGCGGCTTCACGTACCCCGTCAGCCGGATCACCGTCAATCTGGCACCGGCGGACGTGAAAAAAGAAGGCTCCGTATATGATCTGCCGCTGCTGCTGGCGCTGCTCAAAGCCACCGGTCAGCTGAGCGTGCCGCTGGACACCGCCGCCTTTCTGGGGGAGCTGTCGCTGACCGGCGAGGTGCGCCCGGTGCGCGGCGTACTGCCCATGGTGATCGCCGCGCGGGACGGCGGTATGCAGGCGGTGTTCGTCCCTGCCGCCAACTCGGCGGAGGCGGCGGTTGTGGACGGCATTCAGGTCTTTCCCGTCTCCCACGTTCTGGCTCTTCTGGAGCATTTAAACGGCGTGACGCCTCTCGCGCCTCTCCCGCCAACCGCCTTTCGGCAAACGGCAGCCGCCGAGGAGCTGCCGGATTTTTCCGATGTGATGGGGCAGGCGGCTGCCCGGCGGGCGCTGGAGGTGGCCGCTGCCGGCGGTCACAATGTGCTGCTCATCGGGCCGCCCGGCTCGGGCAAAAGTATGCTCGCCAAGCGCCTGCCCTCGATCCTGCCCGATCTGACGCGGGAGGAAGCGCTGGAAACAACCAAAATCCACTCGGTCGCCGGCGTGCTGCCGGGCGGCGCAGGTCTGCTGGAAGCGCGCCCGTTCCGTTCGCCGCACCACAACGTTTCCACTGCCGGCCTGATCGGCGGCGGCAGTATCCCGCACCCCGGCGAAGCGTCGCTCGCCCATCATGGGGTGCTGTTTCTGGACGAGCTGCCGGAATTTTCGCGGGATGCCATGGAATGTCTGCGCCAGCCGCTGGAGGACGGGCGCGTGACCATCTCCCGCGCATCCTCTTCCTCCTCTTACCCCTGTTCGTTTATGCTCGTCGCCGCCATGAACCCCTGCCCGTGCGGCTATTACGGACATCCCACCCGCTCCTGCACCTGTTCGCCGCAAGCGGCGCAGCGGTATCTGGCGCGGATCTCCGGGCCGCTGCTTGATCGGGTGGATCTGCATATCGAAGTGCCGCCGGTGGAATTTGCTCAGCTCTCCTCCGGGCAGCCGGCCGAAAGCTCGGCCGCCATCCGCGCGCGTGTGAACGAGGCACGGCAGCGGCAGCTGGAACGCTTCCGCGGCACGTCCATCCGCAGCAACGCCGCCATCCCGCCCGGCAAAATCCGCGAGTTTTGTCCGCTGACGCCCGCCGCACAGCAAGTAATGAAAAACGCCTTTGACAAGCTGGGACTATCCGCGCGCGCCTATGACCGGCTGCTCAAGGTGGCGCGCACGATCGCCGATCTCGCGCACAGCGACAGCATTGACACGGCCCACGTCGCCGAAGCGGTGCAATACCGCAGCCTGGACCGCAAATACTGGCAAACGCGCTAATAAAGCGTGACCGCGCCCCCTCAAAACGCATAAAACGCACCGCTACGTGTCTGTAAAACACAAAGCGGTGCGTTTTTATACTAAAATCTGATTGAAAGCTTTAAAATATTTCCGAGGATGAATTGTGCCAGAAAAAGCAGACGACGCCGCTGGGCTGTCGCCCAGCAAGGAGGATAACGCATTCTGGTGCAATTCAGCCCGGAAAGAGTCAAAGGGTTTAATCAGATTTTAGTATTTATACGATTCTGCCGCTCCCGCGGTTACAGCGGGAAAAACTGCGGGCGGCGCCGCTCAAAACGGCAAAGATACGCGAATCCGCACGCGCGCAGCGTATCACACGCGGCGGCGAAACCCTGCCCGACCGCGTCGGGACGGTGCGCATCCGAGCCGTAGGTGACGATTTCGCCGCCCAGCTCCCGGTAACGGCGCAGTACCTCCGTTTTCGGAAAAAACTCGCCCGGCGTGCGCAAGCCGGAGGCGTTGATTTCCAGTCCGATGCCGCGCTGCACCGCGATATGCAAAATGTCGTCGATACACGCCGCGTGATCGGCAAACACATAATTGCCCTTTTCCGGCGGCACATACCGTTTCATCAGGTCGAGATGCCCCAGCACATCGACATCCGCGGTGCGCACCATCGTGCGCACCGTATCAAAATAGGTGCGGTACGCCTCGGCGGTGTCCGTATGCGCCTGAAATTTCCGAAGCGTTTCGCGGCCGATGTTATGCAGCGAGCCGATCACAAAATCCAGCTCCAGCCCGGCGGTTTCCCGCGCGATTGCCGCCGTTTCCAGATGCGGCTCGCCGATCTCCAGCCCGCCCAGCACCAGAAGCCGCCCCGCATATCGCTCGCGGCAGTCCGCCAGATCCCGTGCGTAATCCGCCGGGCGCAGCACCCGGTAGCTGGGATCGTACTCCAACACCGAAAAATGCTCTGTAAAGCACAGCGTGTCCATCCCCTGCCTGACGGCGGCGGCGCACGCCTCCTCCATGGTCATTTTGCCGTCAAACGAATGGACGGTATGCACATGAAAATCACCGAACATCCTCAGTCCCTCTTTCCTCCAACCGCCCATTGCGCCAGCGCAGTCCGCTGTACCACGCCTCCGGCACCGGCTGCTTGTCTATAAACAGCTGGGGATTGCGCGCCAGGCAGCGCGAGGTCAGCTCCGCCATGCCCGCCGCGTCGCACAGCACACAGTGCGCGTCGCCGAACCGGCCTTCCACCGCGATGCCGGTGGCAAGAAACGGGCGCTCCATTTTGTCGTACTGCTCCGAAATGTCGATGCCGGGGCAGTCGTGGCGGTAGCTGGGGCGCTCCAGTATGCGCCCGTCCGGCAGCACGATGCGCAGCGCCTGCGGCGTCGTGCCGATTCGACCGGGAACGTGATTCCATTCCTCCACGCCGTGCAAAAACGTGTTGTGCGTCAGCTCGCAACCCAGAAACAGCACGCGCGCCCGCCTGTCGATCAGCCGTCCCCAGCAGCCGTTGCGCGGACAGGGGGTGTCGGCGTTTTCCTCTCCCGCGACATACGCGGCGGCGTCCCGCCCGTAAGCGGCAACCGAATGTGTCGGATGCAGCGACCGCACCACGCCCGGCCGCTGCCGGAACAGATTGGTCAGCAGCCCCACGCACGACGGCTCGGCAGCGGGATCAAAGGTCGGATAGTCCGGCCCGATCTGCGCCCAGGTATGCGTCGGGAAAAGCAGCAGCCCTTCTTCACGGAAATAGTCCATCCACGCGTCCAGCACCGTATCGGCGCCGCCTTCGACCGGGCCGATGGATTTCATAGACGAATGGATCAGCAGCGTTTCATCGGGGCGCAGCCCCATCGCGCGGATATGTGCGGTCAGTTGCGCTTTGGTATACATAACATGCCTCCTGTTGCGGCGTAAACAGCAGTATTTTTCCTTACTATTATAGATTATTATAGTGAGAGCGCGGTGAGAAAGCAAGAGGCGGATAGCGTTAAGAAAAAGTCTCCCTTTGAAAAGGGAGACTTTTTCTGTCTAGTCGTATCGTTGATTAGGCTTTGCAGCGGCGCCGGCCAAGGAAAACGACACCGGCGGCAGCCGAAAGAACCAATAACAATGCTCCGACAAAGCTCTCGTTTGCACCGGTATCGGCGGACGCGGGAGCTTCCGTGGTCGAACCGGACGTCTGCTCGGTCGAACCGGAAGGCTTTTCAGTCGAACCGGACGTCTGCCCGGTCGAAGAGGTATCCGCCGGTGCAAAGGTCAGATTTACACTGTCGAGATAGATGGTATAGTTAATATACTTGGCGGCAAACTCGATTTTCACGGAAACTACTTTGTCCGGCAACGGTTGAGTCGGCGTGATCACCGAGGAATAGTAATTGTAGGCCGGCACCGTGTTTTCATACAGCAGCGTTCCGGGCGTTTTGGTCATGGCGATCGGGACGTCCTGATCGGAGCCTTCCACCCGGGCAAAAACCGTCAGCCAGCCGTCAACATTCTCGGGCAAAAAGCCCTCGATCAACGACGCATTCAGCTTCAGGTCGGTAATGTAACAGTCTTTCTGGGCATAGCGGAAATATCCGGCAGGGCCATGGCCTTCTTTCACGATAACGGACTGCCCCACAAAACCGTCTTTTAGGACGCGTACGTTGCTGCTGTCCACCACATGGGAGAGATCCTCGAAATCGTCAAAGCCATCCCAGCCCTCGGTCATCGTAACCCCATCCCAGGTATCCGTATTATCCGGCTCGGGATCCGTCCACTCGACAACACTCTCTTTGGGTCTGTAAAGGATTTCTGCGCCGCTGGCCATCATATACCAGTTGGTATAATCTGCGGAAAACGTATAGCGCACCGAGGTTACTCCTTCGGGCAAAGAGGCGGCCGGTGTCAGCCAAACCGTCGAATACGTATAGGAGCCGCCGGAGATTTTTCCAAGCGTCACCGGCTTGCTGGTGTTCAGCGCAACGGGGGTCCAGTCTCCATCTGCTCCCGCTTGTACTTCCAATCGGATCAAATCATTGATGGAGCTATATCCCTTGATCGCCAGATAATAGGCTACATCGTCATACATCAGGGTGAGCTGCAGCCGGGCATCGGCGATCGTGTTGCTGCCCTGCGCGGTATACACAATGTTACCCTCTCCGGCTGCCCGAACCAAGCAATTGACCTTGGTATCGCCAAAGCTTTTTCCGGTTTCCACACTCACATTCTGATAAGAGGACGCCTTGCTCAGATCGGCGTAATCCTCCCGGATGCCGGTTCCCTGCGCAAACAGCCAGGGGAGCATCTCTTTTTCCTCAAAAACCTTAAACCAGATCCCGTGATCCAGCCCCTCGTATTCGGTGTACCGCGCAACGCAGCTGCCCGCCGCCTGCAAAGCGGCGTACATTTCCTGTGAACAGGAAACGGAAACAGCAGCGTCCGCCGTTCCGTGGAACATCCAGACCGGAAGATCTTTCACTTTCGCGGCCATTGCGGGATCGCAGCCGCCGCAGATGGGCACGGCGGCCGTCATCAGATCCGGGTAGCGGGTCACTAAATCCCATGTACCGTAACCACCCATCGAAACGCCCAGCACATAGCTGCGAGCCGGATCGGTATGGCAGGACGTCTTGGTGCTCTCGATCAGTTCCTTAGCCGCCAACAGCGCCGGCGTAATGGAAAAGGAGGTCTGGTCATAAGTCGTACAAGGGGGTGTCTTCGCCAATACGCCGGCATAATCGATCCAGGTTTGACCGCCTTCCCATTTCGCCAGAGGCGCCAGGAACACACAATTCAGTCCGCGGCTGTAAAGCTGTTTTTTCAGCGCTTGATACCCGCTCAGATCGGTATCGCCGCCCACTCCGTGAAGATAAACCACCAAGGGATACCGGCTGCTTTCATCAAAATCCTTCGGTTTGACCAAATAGTACACGAGCGTCTGTCCGTTTGAAGCGGTAAACTCCAGCTTTTCCTCCACGAAAGGCGGATCGGAGGGAGAACCCTCGGCCAGCGCCACAGGGGAAGAAACCATCCCGCAAACGCAGGCTGCCGAGAGAGCCACTGAGGTGATGCGGGAAATCCATTTTGCCTTTTTCATGCTTTTATTCCACCCTTTCCTTAATACATGCTATATAAAATAGCCTTTTCACGTGTATACTTTCAATTCAAATTTTACAAGGAATAAAAACATTGTCAATTGGTTTGATTTTTGCTTCTTGTAATCTCAAATTCATATTTTGACAAAGGCAGCAAAAAACCGAGCTGCGAAGATCCGCAGCCCGGTTTTGCCGTCTTTGTATTCAGTATTTAAAAGGAAAGCGACTCTACGAGCAGGAACGTATCCAAACGGTAGCTGGCGATGACGTTTGACGTCACCAAATAGAGATAGTCGTCGATATACAGACCGCGTAGCTGATCAGCCCAACCGTATACGTTGTCCGGCAGCTCCAGCGCTTCCAGCATACGGAATCCGCCCGCCGCGTCATATGTGAACAGCATATATTGCATCGTATCCGCGCTGACCGGGAGGCCGATCAGGTTGCGCTCCGGCGAAACCAGAATGGCTTTATGATTGTACGACGCCTCGCTATAGAAAAAGCCCGTGCCGAACGGCCGCTTGTGCACCTCAGTCACGTTTGTGGGATCGGAAACATCGAACATGGACAGCTTCATGCCGGTGACGCGGCCGTTCTCATCCGCCTCCTTCCCCACTCCCAACAGCAGGCCGTCGCCGTAAGGGTGAAGATATTCGGAAAAGCCGGGGATCTTCAGCGCGCTGAGCACCGTGGGCTTTGCCGGATCGGACAGATCCACCGCAAACAGCGGGTCGGTCTGCCGGAAAGTCACAAAGTAGCCGGTCTCGCCCGCAAACCGCACCGAATATACCCGCTCGCCCTTTGCCAGATCCTCCACCGCGCCGACGATCTTCAGATCGCCGTCCAGCACATACAGGTTGTTCGACGTGCCGCCCGCGGTCACGGAAGCAACCAGGCCGTCGGTGTATTCCGTCCACTCGTTCGCAGTGGTCACAACGCGGAAATGCCCGTCGTATTCGTCCATGGAAAACTGGTTGAGCAGCGTACCCTTGACCGTGCCGCTCGCTTTGATTTCCAGCTTGCCGTCCTGCGCCTCGATGCGCAGCAGATTGGTGCAGGAGGTCGATTTGCTGCCGGTTTTGACCGTCGCGCCGGTGGCGAGCAGAATGTTTTTGTCGTTGGCGTACAGCTCCGTTCCGCCGCTGAACACCGCCTGCGCGTCAATATGCTGCTGCGGGCGGCGGACATCGATGCCGGTGATTACGGTGTAGCTGACGGAGGCCGGCTGCGGCGGCATGGCAATAGCCTCCGCCGGCAGCAAAACGGCTTCTTCCCCTCGGAACAAGCGGGGAATGTAGGTTTCCGGTTTGCTTTTATCCACTGTCATACCGCTAACGGTCGTGAACAGATATAGCGTGTCCCCCACCATGCGCGAGGTGAAATAGCCGCCGCTTTGTCCGAGCTGTCCGCTCACGGCCGGCGCGGCGCGGTCGGAAATATCGTAAATCACGGCATAGGTGCGTGTCGGCTGCCCATACCAACCATAATAACAGCCGTCCACAATTTCCGGGGCAATATCGGGCTTTGTCTGACCGTCCGTGGTTTTCGGCTGCACATCGGGATCCACCATCTGCCGGAAAACCACAAGCCGATCGCCGGTGATATACAGCTCCCGCGTCGCCAGCCCGCTGTCGGGTGCGGAAGGCAGCGCGGTACGGGACACCTCCCGCAGCGCCCCTTGCTCGGCTTCGGCAATGATCAGAGTACCGCCGGACAGCATATAGATATACCGTCCGTCGGTTTTGACCACATCCGCCTCCTGCACACCGGCGACCTGCAGATTGGTGTCGCTGTAATCCGGCGCGGCGGAATCGCCTGCCGCCGTCCCGGTATTCATCTCCGGTGCGGCACCGTCCGCCACCATCGCTTCGTTTTTGGCGAAACCGCCGGGCAACAGCTTCTCCCACAGCGACGGCTCGTTTTGTTTTTGCAGCGTGCGGATGACCGCGTATATCTCGTCATAGGAGCCGGACTTTTCAACGGCGGCCGCCGGAAGCGGCTCCGAGCGGTTCAGCAGCCGCCAAGCGGCATATCCGCCGCCGCCCAGCAGCACGGCGCCCGCGCTCAGCAGCGCGAGCAGGCGGATTTTCTTCCCGCGGGAGGGAGCTTTTTGCGGAGCTGCCGGCGGAACCGGCGATGCTGTCGGCAGATTCATAGTCTGACCAGTCCCTTCTTTTAAAAGAGTCGTTCTGTCTAATAAGTGGCCGATAACAGGCGTTTTGTTGCAGGACGGCAAAAAATTTTTATAGCCGGTTTGTTTCCTTTCTGCACGTTTTTGTTTCCGCTCTGCATTTTTTACAGCGGCGGCTTGCTTTTTTCTTTTCCGCCTTATATGATAAGAGCAACAAACCGGCGAGAGGAGCCGCGTACATGGATTGGAAAACCTATGACAAACGGTGCACGCACGCAATTGAAATCCGCACGGCATTGGGTGACGCCCCGCTGCTGCCGCCCGCCGGCGGCTATACGGCTGAATACGCTGCTGACGAAATAAACCTCGCGTCTCTATGAAATCAACGGTTCCTTCGGGTTCCCGCACAGCTGCCGAAATCGGCAGCTGTTTTTTTATGCAATTTCTAAACCGCGGTTAACACAGCGCTAACAATCGGGGGGTATTCTGTGCTTGTACCAAGAGAAAAAGAAAACGATTCAGGAGGAAGAATCATGAAAAAATGGTTATGTGCTTTATCCGCCGCGGCCATGTCCGTACTGCTTCTGGCAGGCTGCGAAACCGGCGAGGTCGGCAGCAATCCCGGCTCCCCCGCCGACGATAGTTCGTCCGCCGGCACGGCGGCGCTGTCCGGCAAGCTGGTATTCGCCGGCTCCAGCTCGATGGGCCCCGTGTGCGACGCGTTGACCGAGGCTTTCAAGGAAGCCAATCCAAATGTCACCACCGAGGTCGGCGTGACCGGCTCCGGCGCGGCGATCACCGCGCTGTCCGACGGAACCGCCCAGATCGGCAATCTCTCCCGCGCCGTCAAGGCTGAGGAAAACGCGGAGGGCCGCTTTGAATCCATCGTGATCGCCAAGGACGGCATCGCGGTTGTCGTCAACCCGAGCAACACCGTTTCCGCGCTGACCAAACAGCAGATCGCGGACATTTACACCGGCAAGATCACCAACTGGAAAGAGCTCGGCGGCGCCGACAAAGCCATCTATGTCATCGGCCGCGACGCCAGCTCCGGCACCCGGGACGGCTTTGAGGATATTCTGAAGATCAAAGGCAGCTGCCAATACGGCGCGGAGCTGAAAGAAACCGGCGACGTCAAGCAGAAGGTCGCCAGCGATGAATTCGCAATCGGCTATATCTCCTTCGCCTCGGTCAGCGACGGCGTAAAAGCACTGACAGTCGACGGCGTCGCCCCCTCCGAAGCGACCATCGCCGACGGCAGCTACAGCATCCAGCGCCCCTTCGTTCACGCATACGCCAAAGGCACCACGGATCCCCGCGTGCTGGCATACCTCGAATTTCTGAAAACCGACACCGCGCAAAATCTGATCAAAGCGGAAAAACTGGTTCCCAACAAATTCTGGGAATGATGGTAACGGCGCACGGCGGGACCGGTTGTCCCGCCGATTCGCGCTGTCAAGGAGGAGTTCCATGTCCGCACCCGCACTCGTACTGTCCGATACTGCACAGCGCAAACAAGCGCTGCGGCTGCGGCTGCTGACCGTGAGCACTCTGGCGCTCACGGCCGCGGTCGCGGCGGCATTTTTCCTGCCGTTTGTCACCTTCCGGCTGGACGGCGCCGACTATACGTTCCGGCCGCTGCAAATCCTCACCGGCTTTATCCGGCTGGGCGGCGAAAAAATCGGCATGCCGCTGCCTGCCCGAATCCTCATCGCGGCGGCGCCGCTGTTGACGCTGGCCGGCGGCGGTTTTCTGCTCGGCAAAAAAGCCGGCTGGGCGGCCGGCGCCTTTTCACTGGCCGCGCTGCTGCCGGTCGCCGCCATGATGAGCATCAACTCCGTTTCCTCTGCGTTTGTAGCGGCGGGAGCCAGCACCGTGGAGCTGGCGTACCATACCGCGCTCGCAATCGGGCTTTTGGGTAATCTGCTTGCCGCCATCCTCTCCATGTGCACCCGCGGTACCGAGCAGCTGGCGGAGGCGGTATTTCGCGTGTTCGCCTGCCTGTCGGTCGGCTCGGTGGTCATTATCACCGTGTATATGATCGTATCCGGCACGCCCGCTCTCGCGGAGATCGGGCTGGGCAACTTCCTGTTCGGCGCCGAATGGGAACCTGCCAACGGCGTTTACGGCATCCGCCATATGATCCTTGCGTCAGTATTCGGCATGGCGGGCGCGATCGCCCTCGGCGTTCCCGTGGGACTGCTGACCGCCATTTTCCTTGCGGAGCTGGCGCCGCCGCGCGTCGCCAAGGTCGTGCGCCCGGCGGTGGAGCTGCTCGCCGGCATCCCCTCGGTCATCTACGGCTTTTTCGGCATGATGGTGATCGTACCGCTGATCCGGCGGCTGTTTCCCGATTCCTTCGGCGACAGTCTGCTGGCGATGATTCTCATCCTCGCGATCATGGTGCTGCCCACCATCATCAGCGTGTCCGAAACCGCGCTGCGCGCCGTGCCGCCCGCCTACCGCGAGGCGTCCATGGCGCTGGGCAACACGCGTATCGGCACGATCTTTGACGTGCAGGTCCCCGCCGCCAAATCCGGCATCCTCGCGGGCGTGATCCTCGGCGTGGGCCGCGCCATCGGCGAGACGATGGCGGTGGTCATGGTGTGCGGCAACGTCGTTCGCTTCCCAGAGCTGCTCAAAAGCGTGCGCCCGCTCACCGGCGGCGTGGTGCTGGAGATGAGCTATTCCTACGGTCTGCACCGGCAGGCGCTGTTCAGCATCGGGCTGGTGCTGTTCGTGTTCATCATGATCGTGAACATCTCGTTTACGCTCTTATCCCGAAGAGGAGTGAAAATGGATGGAAAAAACTGAAGCTCCGTCTCTGTACCGTCGGGTGTTCCGTCCGATGGACGCCGTGCGCGCCGCGCTGATCTACACCGCCGCCGGACTGACGGTGGCGGTGCTGGCGGGATTGCTCGCGTATATTCTCGTGCAGGGCGTGCCGCATATCTCGTGGCAGTTCCTGTCCACCGCCTACTCCGCGCGCGACAAGGAATTGCAGGGTATCCTGCCCATGATAATCAACACGTTGTATATTGTAGTTATTACATTACTGATCGTAACCCCTATTGGCCTGTCCGCGGCAATCTATCTGACGCAATACGCCCGGCAGGGGCGGCTGGTACGCAGCATCCGGTTTGCGACCGAGGTGCTCGCAGGCGTGCCGTCCATCCTGTTCGGGCTGTTCGGCTACACATTCTTCTGCGTGCTGCTGCGCATGGGCTCCTCGATCCTCGCGGGCTGTCTGACCATGACGATCTGCATCCTGCCCACCATCGTGCGCACGACCGAAGAAGCGCTGCTGGCGGTGCCGGAAAGCTATAAAGAGGGCGCGCTGGCGCTCGGCGCGGGCAAGCTGCGCGTCGTGCTGGGCATTGTACTGCCCTGTGCGATGCCGGGCGTGCTGACCGCCGTGATCCTCGGCATGGGGCGCATCGTCGGCGAATCCGCCGCGCTGATGTTCACCTCCGGTATGGCCTACGATATGCCGGACGGCGTGCTCCGCCACATTCTGGATTCCGGCCGGACGCTGACGCTGCACCTGTACCAGACCGCCACACAGGCAGTGGATCCGCAGGCGCTCAACGTCGCGTATGCCACCGCGTCGGTGCTGCTGATCCTGGTGTTTTTGCTCAACCGGCTGGCAGCGCTGCTGTCCCGGCTGCTGAAAAAAGGTTAAGGAGAAATGGACGCATGACGACTTGTGCAAAAATTGAACTGCGCGATCTGAACCTGCATTACGGCAGCTTTCACGCGCTGAAGAACCTGTCGATGGACATCCCGAAAAATCAGATCACCGCGTTTATCGGCCCGTCCGGCTGCGGAAAATCCACCTGTCTGAAAACCATTAACCGGATGAACGATCTGGTGGCGGATTGCCGCATTACCGGCCGGGTCGCCATCGACGGCGAGGATATTTACGATCCGCGCACCGACGTGTCCCTGCTGCGCAAGCGCGCGGGCATGGTGTTCCAAAAGCCCAACCCCTTTCCCATGAGCATCTACGACAACATCGCCTACGGGCCCCGGACCCACGGCATCCGCTCCCGGGCCAAGCTGGACGAGATCGTGGAGAACT
>CATWUX010000024.1 GCA_958354085.1 uncultured Oscillospiraceae bacterium
GGCGGCGGTGCGGGACAAAACCGCCTCCGGCACGGGCAGTGCGTCGGTATGCGGATACATCCCGACCGGCGTGGCGTTGATCAGCAGATCCACGTCGCCGTCCACCTCGTCCATTCGCACAATCGTATACTCCGCTTTGGGCACAAGCGACGTTACGAACGCGCGCAGTTCCTCGGCAAAGGGCAAATCCTGCTCGCGCACCGCGTTGACCAATGTGCAGCCGGCCAGTGCCGCCTCGCACGCAAACGTGCGCCCCACGCCGCCGCAGCCCAGCAGCACAACCCGCCCTTTCAGCGGCACGCCGCCGTCCCGCAGAGCGGACAGAAAGCCGTCCGCGTCGGTGTTATAGCCGACCGCGCCATCGGGCGTGACCGCAATGGTGTTGACCGACCGGTAGCGCTGCGCGCGGCCGCTCAGGCGCGTCAGATACGGGATGACCGCCTGTTTGTGCGGAATGGTCACATTGAGGCCGTCCTGCTCGCGCAGCAAACGCGGCAGCTGTTCGGGCAGCGCTTCGGGTGCGATATCCTGAAACCCGTATTCGGCCGTCCGTCCTTGCAGCGCAAACAGACGTTGATGCAGAAACGGTGATAAACTATGCCCGATCGGGTGGCCGATCACGCAGCCGCGAAAACTGGTTTTCATAGAAAGACCTCCTGACTTTTGATCCGAAAGAATGAAAAATGTCTCGGCTTGTCGTATGGACGCGGATTTATTTTTCTTTTTAAAAAGAATTCGTAAAATATTTGCAAAAGGTCATTGACAAATCACACAAATCCGCATAATATTTTGGTGTAGTCGCTTTTGTGTATACTACTATAGCACAACGGCGCGGCGCTGTCCATTCCCGGACGGTCATTTTGCGGTACTTTTGCCGCGCACAATATATTTTTTGGAAGGATGAGCTGGATGGTACTCGAAAAGGTAAAGGTTATTCTCAGCAGCCAGTTTGATGTTGAGGAGGACAGCATTACCATGGACACCAACATTGCCGATGATCTGGGCGCAGATTCGCTGGATGTTGTGGATATGCTGATGTCGCTGGAAGATGAGTTTGACGTTGAAATCCCGGACGAGGAAATTGAAAAGATCCGCACCGTTGGCGAACTGGTTGCGTATATCGAAGAAAATATGTAATGCTTGGTGTTGAAAGCATGACGCTGCCGTCTTTTGACGGTGCCGTCATGCTTTTTTCATACGCACAGCAAAGCCGCCCTGCCGGTTACGGCAGGGCGGCTGTTTTACAGCGTTGTAAAAAGGGGCATCAGATCACCATCGTGATAATGCGCAGGATAAAGAGCGCAGCCGCCACATACATAACCGGATGGATCTCCTTAATCTTGCCGGAGACAATCTTCAGGATAACCCAGGTCAGCATGCCGAACATGATGCCGTTCGCAATGGAATAGGTGAAGGGCATCATCACGATCGCAACGAAGCCGCCCAGCGTACCCGCCATGTCGTCGTCGAATTTCATCTTCAGCACGGAGGACATCATGAGCATACCCACGATCACCAGAGCCGGCGCGGTTGCAAACGACGGAATCGCCAGGAAGATCGGGGACAGGAACAGGGACAGAATGAACATCACCGCTGTGGTCACCGCTGTCAGACCGGTACGGCCGCCTTCCGCGACACCGGCGGAGCTTTCCACATAGCTGGTAACGGTCGAAGTACCGAGGCAGGCGCCCGCCACTGTACCGATCGCATCCGACATCAGCGCACGGCCCGCTTTCGGCAGCTTGCCGTCCTTGTCCAGCAGGTTGCCCTTGTCCGCAACACCGATCAAGGTGCCAACCGTGTCAAACAGGTCGACAAACAGGAAGGAGAACACGATAACGGCGAAATTCATGACGTTCTTCGCCACATAGCTGAAGTCAAATTGGAAGAAGGTCGGAGCCAGCGAGGGGGGCAGCAGAGCCGCGGCGCCCTTGTTGGCAAAATCGAAGGACGGGATCAGCGAATACACGCCGGCAGCCGGATCGACCACATACCAGCCGGTCAGCTCCGCCACGATACCCAGAACCCAGGTGATCAAAATTCCCCACAGGATCGCGCCCTTGACCTTATAATACATCATGGTCGCAATAACCAGCAGGCCGACGATCGCCAGAACAAAGCCCGGGGTTTTGATATCCCCCATCGCCACCAGCGTATCGGAAACCGCGTTGCCGCCCACAACATACGCGTCTGACTTAACAATGCCGGCGCCTTTCAGGCCGATGAGCGTGATGAACAGACCGATACCGGCCGTGATACCGTATTTCAGGTTCGCCGGAACCGTGTTGACCAGCGTCTCACGGAATTTGAACAGGGACAGGATGATGAAGATGATACCTTCGACCAAGATGGCCGTCAGCGCAACCTTCCACGGATCGTTAATACCCTGCGCCGCCAATTCGGTGCAAACGGTAAACGCAAAGTAGGCGTTCAGGCCCATGCCGGAAGCAAGCGCGACCGGATAGTTGGCAAACACGCCCATGATGATGGTGGCAAACGCCGCGGACACCGCCGTCGCGGTGAACACAGCGCCCTGATCCATACCGGCCGCCGCCAGCATGCTGGGGTTTACAGCCAGAATGTACGCCATGGCAAGGAACGTCGTGATACCGGCAATAATTTCGGTTTTCACAGTTGTGCCGTTTTCTTTCAGCTTAAACAGCTTTTCCATAATTACCCTCCAATATTTTTCTTTTATTCAGCGGATCCCCGCAAAATAACAAGGAAAACGATAAAAAGACGACAAAAAACACTTTTTTTGTCGTCACCAATCCAATAGTCACCCGTTTACGGCGGGTGGTAGAAACCTCGTGTCCATATCACACAGTTATATTGGCAACTCTATTCAATTTCTTACAAATTCAAAAGACGCTTTTATTTTACAAACATCGCGCGGGTTTGTCAAGGAAATTTCAAAATTTATTCATAAAAAATGCACATTCCCTGTTTTCCTTTCCAAACGGCAAAAATTCGTCCGGCGCTGTTCGGCGCCGGACGAATAAACGGTCAACCTTTTTTCTTAAAGCCTTCGCCCAGCACCTCATCGGTGGATACCACGATGATGAAGGCGTTCGGGTCGCTCTCCTGCACCAGCAGGCGGAGCTGATACACTTCCGAACGGCGCACGGCGCACAGCAGCACCTGCTGTTGATCGCCCGTATAGGCGCCGGTGGCGTTCAGCTTGGTCACGCCGCGTGCCATGACCTCCAGAATTTTCTGCGTGACCGCCTGCTCCTGCTTGGTCATGATCAGCAGCATCTTCCCCTTTTCGCTGCCGTAGATCAGCCCATCCATCACGCTGGTGGAGACATAGATGAGCACCATCGCGTACAGGGCACTCTCCACATTGCGGTAAACGATCGCGGCAATGATCACGACGACCGCGTCCACCAACAGGATCAGCCGGCCGATGGGGATATGATGCAGCTTGCGTTCCAGCAAACGGGCGGCAATCTCGCTGCCGCCTGTTGTGGCGCCGCGCATATAGATCAGCCCCAGTCCCGCGCCGGACAGCACGCCGCCGAACAGCGCGGTCAGCACCATATCACCGGTAAAGACCGGCAGAAACGGGGCGGTCAAGTCGATGATGGCGGAGGACAGGGTGGTGACGAGCATAGTGCGCAGGGTAAACTCCCGTCCCAGCTTGCGCCAGGAAGCGACAAACAGCGGCAGATTCATCAGGACGATCGCGATACCGACCGGAATGTGAAACAGGAAATTGAGCAGGGTTGCCACACCGGTCACGCCGCCCGGCACCAGCTGGTTCGGGACGGTAAAGCAGTTGATGGCCGCGGCATACAGCACGCAGCCCAACAAATAAAACGCCATATCCAGCGACCAGCGCCGCACGGTCGCTTTGGTGATTTTCGTGCGCAAAAGCCGTCACCTCCGGTTTGAAATCGAGAACACAGCGGGCGGAAAGGAACCGCGACGATACTATTTTTCTCTTGGGAGCATGGTAGTAGTATCCCCCATGATTTGCCCGAATATTTCCCGAATGCGGGAAATTCGGCCGGATAAGTACAGATAGCCGAACAGGGCTTCCAGGCCGGTCGCGCGGTGGTAGTCGCTGCCGCTGCGGGCGGTGTGCGCGTTGCGCCCCCGCTTGTAGGCGGCGGTTTCCTCCTCGGTCAGCGTGGACAGCACACGCTCGATCGCCTCCGCCTGCGCTTCGGCGCGCACCATGCCCACCGCCATTTTATGCAGGTCATTGGCCGGCCTATTCGCTTGACAGGCTAATCTTTCGCGCACCAGCAGCTCGTACACGCCGTCTCCCACAAACGCCAACGTCAGCGGGCTCATTGTGCGCACGTCTACCTCCATCGGATACAATCGCTCCATAGGATCATCCTTTTACAATTCGTATTATAAATATCGTTTAGTACACAAAGTCAAATTCAAAATCGTAAATGCTGACGGTATCGCCCTCCTGCACACCGGCTTTCACCAGCGCGTCGATGACGCCGGCGCTTTGCAGCACACGCTCGAAATATTGCAGGCTTTCGTAATCGTCAAAATTGATGCCGCGCATTACGCGCAGTAGCCATTCGCCCTCCACGAAATAGACGCCGTCGTGGTTGGAAACGGTGACGGAACGGTCGGTCAGGCTTTCCGTGTCGACCGGCGCTTCCGGCTCCGGCTCATACGCGCGGATGGGCGGCAGCTGGGCGAGCAGCTGGGAGCAGCGCTTGACAACGGCGTCGGTCCCGTGGGCGATCGCCGCCATCATGGGGAAGAACTCATACCCCTGCTCCCGCATAGCGGCGGCAAACGCCTCCACCTGCGCGTCGTCGGTCAGATCGCATTTATTGCCCGCCACGATCATGGGACGGGACGCAAGCTCGGGATTAAACTGCTTCAGCTCGCGGTTGATGGTAGCGAAATCCTCCAGCGGACCGCGCCCCTCACTGCCGGACACGTCCACGACATGCACCAGCAGGCGGCAGCGCTCCACATGGCGCAGAAAATCGTGGCCGAGGCCCACCCCCTCGCTCGCGCCCTCGATCACGCCGGGGATGTCGGCCATCACAAAGGAGGCGCCTTCCGCGACGCGCACCACGCCCAGCACCGGGGTGATGGTGGTGAAGTGGTAATTGGCGATTTCGGGCTTGGCCTGACTGACAACGGAAATGAGCGTGGATTTGCCCACGTTCGGAAAGCCCACCAAGCCGACGTCCGCGAGCAGCTTCAGCTCCAGCCGCAGCTCATAGGCTTCGCCGGGAATGCCCGGCTTGGCAAAACGCGGCACCTGCCGGGTGGGGGTTGCAAAATGGCTGTTGCCCCAGCCGCCGCGCCCGCCGCGTGCGGCGACAAACGGCTCGTCGCCGGACATATCCGCCATCAGGCGGCCGGTTTCGTTATCGTAAATGAGCGTGCCGCGCGGCACGGGGATCACGCAGTCCGCGCCGTTTCGCCCAAAGCAGCGTTTGGCGCCGCCCTGTCCGCCCGGCTCGGCAGCGAATTTGCGCTTATAGCGGAAATCCGCAAGCGTGTTGTTGCCGTCCTGCGCGACAAACACAATGTTGCCGCCCTTGCCGCCGTCACCGCCGTCCGGGCCGCCCGCCGCCACGTATTTTTCGCGGTGGAAGGTGACGGCGCCGTTGCCGCCGTCGCCCGCTTTGACTTTTATGGTTGCTTTATCAATAAACATAGAATACCCTGTCCTTTCGGTTTTCGCCCTTGTCCGGACGCCGAAACCGGTCATTTCCCGTTTGACGATAGTATCGGTTGTTCCGCCGCCGTTTATCCGGCGGCGTGCTGACACGGCCCGTTCCCTCCGGGAACAAAAAATCCCCGCCGGCGTCAGCGGCAGGGATTTTCATCGTTCTTATTGCTCGACAGCGTAAACGCTGACGCGCTTGCGGTCTTTGCCCATGCGCTCGAACCGAACGGTGCCGTCCGCCTTGGCAAACAGCGTATCGTCGGAACCGATGCCCACGTTCTCACCGGGATGAATGTGCGTACCGCGCTGACGCACCAAAATATTGCCGGCCAGTACGAACTGCCCGTCGGCACGTTTGACGCCCAAACGCTTGGACTCGGAATCACGACCGTTTTTCGTGGAGCCGACGCCCTTCTTGTGAGCAAACAGCTGGATGTTTATTTTCAACATATCGTTACACCTCCGTAATTTCAACCTGAATGTATTGGGGATACTGCTTCTGCAGCTCGGTCATGTGCAGCCGGAACCCGGCCAAGATCGCCGCGCAGCGCTCGATATCCGCTTCCTCCACCACAAGTTCCAGATACGCGTCCTGCGTCTCAATCGCCGCGGGGCAGCCGAGGATGTCGGTGATGGTGTTGGCGGTCATATACGCCGCGGAGGAAACCGCCGCGCATACGATATCGTAGCCGGCGTCATCGGCATCACAATGATCCGACAGCCGGAAACCGCACAGAGAACCTTTTTTCACCAAAAAGACAGCGCGCGTCATTATTCCGCCGCAGCTTCTTCGGTTTTCGCAGCCTTCGGCGCTTTGGCGTTGATAACGTCGATCTGCACCTTGGTGAAGGGCTGACGATGACCCAGCTTGCGCTGGCTGCCCTTTTTGGGACGATAGGTGAACACCGTGATTTTCTTTGCTTTGCCGTTCTTGAGAACGCGGGCTTCCACAGAAGCGCCTTTGACATAGGGAGCGCCGACCTTCAGCTCTTTGTCGTTGTGGAGAGCCACAACCTGCTCGAAGGTGACCTTGGTTTCCTCGGCCGCATCCAGCTTTTCAATGTACAGAACGTCGCCGTTTTGCACCTTGTACTGCTTGCCGCCGGTTTCGATAATTGCGTACATGAGACAGGCACCTGCCTTTTTCTTCAGACTCGCTGTTCCCCAGGCGGAGCAAGGCTCGCTTAAAAAAGCCCGGAACAAGCGGCAACCGTCATTTTATCATGAATTGGCGTGCTTGTCAACACTTATTTTGCGCCGGCGGCGTTATCGCGGCGTTCGGCCGCTTTTTGCAGGAAACGGTCGCGTTTGACGCTGCACCGCTCGTGGATGCCCTCGCCGATCACACCGGCTTCATCATACGCGGTGACGCGGAACACGAAGCGCCGGCCGTCGCTTTCGACCAGCTCCGCTTCGGCGCGCACCCGCGTGCCCTCCAGCGTGGGGGCGGTGTGCGTGATATTGACCAGCGTGCCGACCGTCGTCACGCCCTCCGGCAGGGCGGGAGCGATCAGCTGCATGGCGGCATATTCCATCAGCGCGATCATAAACGGCGTAGCAAACACATCCACGGTGCCGCTTTTCAGGCTGCTGGCAAGCTGCGATTTTCCCACCGTAAGCGTTTCCGTATGGCGGGTTCCGATGGGCATTTCCATAGGAAAAACCTCCTGTATATATAAAAGGTAAAAATAGTATAGCGTTTTTCAGAAGAAATTACAAGCGCTGTTTACAATTTCGCCATGCCGTGCGCGGCTTTTTATGCTATACTATACTAATCATTTACAGGTTATACTAAAATCTGATCAAAAGCTTTCATCGATTTTAGCATTAGGAGGCGTTAATTTTGCAGACGGTACCTGCTGAGGAAAAGCCGCTGTCCGGCCGCATCCATTTTATGGACGAGGTGCGCGGCTTTGATTTGCTGCTCATGATCGCGTTTCACGCGTTTTATACAGCCGGTTGGCTGTTTGATCTCGCCTGGGGGCGGCAGCTGTTCCTCTTCTTCAACCCGGTCGCGCCCTTTTTCGCCGGGATCTTCATTTTCCTGTGCGGCATCTCCTGCCGCTTGTCCCGCAGCAATTGGAAACGCGGCACGATTTTGCTGGGCATCGCAATCGGCGTATCCGTGTTTTTGTGGATCTTCATGCGGGACGAGATGATCCGGTTTGGCATCCTGCACTTTCTCGCGGTCGCGATCCTGCTGTTTGCCGCGCTGCGGCCGCTGCTCGACCGTATTCCGCCGTGGGCGGGGATCGCCGCCTGCGCGGCGCTGATGCTGGTCACGTGGTGGCTGCCGCATGAGCAAGGCGGATTTTTCGGCATCCGCGGCCTGTTTGAGCTGCCGCTTCCCGCATCCATCCAATCCATCCCCTGGCTGTATCCGCTCGGTCTGGCGCGCGGCACCTCCGCGGATTATTTCCCGATCCTGCCGTGGATTTTCTGCTTTCTCGCCGGTTCGTTCGTCGGCGTGTGGGCAAAAAGCGGCCGCTTTCCGCGCTGGATGTACCGCTGCCATGCCCGGTGGCTGTCGTGGCTCGGCCGGCACACGCTGGTGATCTATGTGCTGCACCAGCCCATCTGCTATGCGCTGTGCGCCGCCGGCGTCTGGATCGCGGGATTGTTTACGCGGTAATCGCATCGGCAAACCGCGCGTGGCGATCGCGCGGTTCCTCCGGCGCGGCACCTCTCTTTGACAAAGGCGCAGCGAGATTTCGATTTGCGGTTGAACGGTGCGCGTTTATATGGTACACTGGTTTTATGGAAACGGATTCTGACAGATCGGGAGGTTTTGCTATGAAAACAAATTTCCGGCACACGTCCGGCGCGCTCCTTTCTCTGGCACTGACGTTCGCGTTTCTTCTGACCCTGCCCGCGTGCAGCGCCAAATCCGGCGGCAGCACGGTGCCCGAGGCGGCCAATCCCGGCTACGGCTATGACTCCAACGGTATGTTCACCAAAGACGATATTGCCGATGCAGCCGACAAGGAAACCGGCACGGCTGTCACCGACCGCAAGCTGATCGAGAGAATTTCTTTGTCGGTGCAAACCAAGGCGTTTCAGACGTTTGTGGACGAAACGACAGCAGAGATCGCCGCGCTGGGCGGCTATGTCGAGCAATCGGATATCAGCGGCGACAGCTATGACCGGCGGCAAAACCGTTCCGCCACGATTGTCGCCCGCATCCCCGCCGACAAATCCGCGGCTTTCACCGCGCGCGTCTCCTCGCTCGGCACGATCACACACGAAAATAAAACGGTTTCGGACGTTACCCTGAACTACGCCGATACCCAAGCGCATATTACCGCGCTGCGCACCGAGGAAGCCAGCCTGCTGCGGCTGCTGGAGGCGGCGGAGTCGCTGTCCGATATTCTGACGGTGCAGGACCGGCTGACCAAGGTGCGCCAGCAGATCGAATCCTATGAATCCCAGCTGCGCACGATGGAGAATCAGATCCTGTACAGCACGATCACGCTGTCGGTGCGCGAAGTCGACCGCGAGGCGGAAATCGTCAAAGAGCAGGGGCTGTGGGCGGAGATCGGCACCAACCTGAAAAACAATCTTTACGCCATCGGCTCGGCCGCGCGCGCGGTGTTCATCTGGTTCGTTTCCGCGCTGCCCTATCTGCTTTTGCTGAGCATTGTTGTAATCCCGATTATCTATTTTGCGGTGATCCGTCCCGCCAAAAAACAGAAAGAAAGCGGCTCTGGCAGTCGCCGGCCGCCAAGCCTGACCAAACGCCGCCGGAGCAGCAGCCTTAACGCCTCGCCGTTTATTGGTGCGGCGGGAACGGCCGCCCATCGAATGACAGCAAAAATACCGAAAACACAGCAAAAAGCCGGTTGAGGAGGCGTATCTCCCCAACCGGCTTTTTTCTTTATTTGAATATCCGGTTAGCAGCGCCGGTGCGTTCCAGCGCCGTGTACAGCAGCAATCCGCCGACCGTGCAGGCGCCAAGCTGGCCGAGTGCGATCTGCGCGCCGAACAGTGCAAACAGCGGCCAATCCCAACCGCCGCCCAAAACCACCGTCAGCTCCGCGCCGATGATCAACGCGTTGAACAGCACCGGAGGCAGCGTGGCGAGCACCGGCAGTCCTTTGAAGCGGATATGCCGCCACCGGTAGGTGAGCACCGCAGCCGCCAGCGTCGCCAGCGGGCCGATCAGCACATCCCATGCCCCGGCTGTGTTCACCCCCATCGCCAGTCCCAGCAGGTTGGACAGCGCACAGCCGACCGCGAGGCCGGGGATCGCCGCCGGCGTAAACACCGGCAAAACCGTGAGCAGCTCCGACACGCGAAGCTGCACTCCGCCGAACGCGGCGGGCGCGATGGCGACCGTGAGCACCGTATACATGGCGGCGATCAAGCCGCCCTGCGTTAAAGCACGCAGCGCTTTTCCGTTTGTTTGCATAAGCGAACAACCTTTCCATAGTTTTGTTTTCGGTCAGGATGGTTTCGAACTGACCGCGGCTATATTGCCGCCACCGGTTACTATACACGATCCCCGCCGACCTGTCAATCGGCGGGGATCATTTCTATGGGAATTTCATATAAATAGGCGTTTCCGCGCTTTCCTGTTCGTTGTATCGAACCGATTTTATACATTGTGTTGACGATAAATCCCGCCTGCTGCCGGGTTACGCGCCCGCAGCGGGCAACGTCTGCGGTTGTGAACGGAGAGGGCAGCGTTTCGGGCAGCAGGCGGGCATAGTCCGCCGCCGTGCGCAGCGTACACGTCTCCCCCACGGCGGTCGGGATGCGCTCCAGCCGATGCGAGCCTTTTTTGCCGTCGCGGCTCCAGCCGTCCAGCAGCCGGTAATCGTCGGTGTCCACCATCACCAGCACCACCGTCAGGTGCGGATGCCCGATGCGCTCCGCGATCCAGCGCAGCTCTCCGAATGCGTCCAGCAGCTTGCCGGTTTTGGGCGATTTGCGCGGCGGCGTGGTCTCGCCGCTGTCCGGCTGCACCCAAAATAAGCGCTTGTGCCGCGTGACGGGATAGACAACGGTGACGTCCCAGTCCGGCAGCAACCGTTCCAGTTTTTTGTTCAGCGCGTAAAAGCCGCGCGTCTGGATTTCGGTGATGCGCTCGCCGTCGAACACGTCCGCGACCAGCCGCCCGACGCGCTGCTCATGATGCGCTTCGTCCGCATCCGCCCAGAATTTGAAAACGGCATGCAGGCTGCGCTCCCGCAGCGTACCGATGCCGTCGCGCTGCTGCAGCCGCAGCATTCCCGCCAGTCGGGCGGCGTCAAAATCCTGCAAATCGGTTCCTCCTGTTCCGCGCAGAGCCCGCCGCTTTTTATGCCGGCACCAGCAGTAATAAGGTGCCGCCGGTGAGAAGCGCCAGTCCGATCGCCGCTTTTTTGGACAGCCGCTCCTTCAGCCAGACGGCGGCAAACGCCACGGTCACCAGGATGCTCAGCTTGTCGATGGGCGCGACCACGCTGGCGGGGCCATCCTGCAGCGCGCGATAGTAGCACAGCCACGACAGGCCGGTCGTCGTGCCGGACAACAGCAAAAACAGCCAACTGCGGCGGTCGATCGCCCCAAGCTGCCGCTGCTTTCCTCCCGCAAATACCAGCAGCCACGCGATCACGAACACAACCAGTGTGCGAATCGCGGTGCCGAGATTGGATTCGACGCCCTGAATGCCGATTTTTCCGAGGATCGACGTCAGGCTGGCAAACACGGCCGACAGCACGGCATACAGCAGCCACCGCTTATTGCCGGCAGGCGCGGACGGCGCGTGCGGCACAGCGGACGGCGGCGTCAGCATCGCCGCCGTACCCACGGCGATCGCCGCCATTCCTGCCAGCTTCCAGCCGGTGACCGGCTCGCCCAGCCAAAGAAAGGCGATCAGCATGGTGAGCAGCGTGCTGGATTTGTCTATCGGCGTGACCTTGTTCACATCGCCCAGCTGCAGCGCCTTGCAATAGCATAGCCACGACAAGCCGGTCGCCGCGCCGGACAGGCACAGAAACAGCCATGTTTTCGGTTGGAGGGCGGCAAGGCCGGTATGGGAGCCGATCAACAGCACCAGCAGCCACGAAAACGCCAGCACGACGGTCGTGCGAATGGCCGTCGCCAGTGTAGAATCGGTATTTTTTACGCCGATTTTCGTCAGGATTGCTGTCAGCCCCGCGAACACCGCGGAACCGGCGGCAAATAGAATCCACATCTTCATCGCCTCTTACACTTTTCCACAAGCGCAGCCGCGCCGGTGGAAAGTCTGCGCGGCCTATCGCCGCTCAAAGGTCAGGCAGGCGTCAAAGCAGGCGCCGCGGTCAAGCGTACCGCTGACATAGGCGGTATGCTCCTGCTCCAACGCGGTGATTGCCAGCGTTTCGCCCTCCAGCGCCTCCTGGCGATAGGTGATGGCAAAACCGGTGATGCGCTTGTCCGCCAGACCGCCCGGAACGAAATCGCAAAGAATATCCGCATAATTCGTGTTGTTCAGGTGATCGTTCCAGTCGGTATCCGACCAGCGCACGGTGCGTGTGCCGACCGCCGGCATATTTTCGGGCACCGGAAATTTGCCGGGCAGCGGGCAGCAGGTGGTATGCGCCGGATTTTCCGGTACGCCGAACGGTTCAAAGGCGCTCGGCCGCAGCAGCTTGTGCGTCTGCACGTCCACCAGCGCCATGGCCGAGACGCTCTCGATCAGCGGCTCGCCCTGCGCATCGGTAAAGGTATAGCAGCGAAAAAAGCGGGAGCCTTTTGTGCCCTGATGCCAAGTGCACAGCCGCACCGGCTCGTCGATTTCCGGCGCGCGGTGGATGATACTGCGCGTGTGCGTGAGCAAAAACGCCAGCCCGTGCCGATACAGCTCCGCGTAGGTTAAACCGGCCTCGCCAAGGTGCCGCTCCCCTGCCTCCTGCTGCAATTTCAATTGATTGGACGGGCGCAGCAAGCGCCCGCGTCCCGCGTCATAGGTTGTGATCTTGAAATCCCACGTGTGGTCGGGTTTCACCGGATATACCGCCATAAAAATCTCCTTAATGTAAATCTATCCGATTGATATACGATAAGTAAATTACAAAGGCTGCCGCACAATGCAGCAGCCTTTGGCAAAATCCGTTTAGCGGATGACGTCCACGCCCATATACGGACGCAGCACTTCGGGAACCGTCACGGAGCCGTCCGCATTCTGATAGTTTTCGAGGATCGCGGCGACCGTGCGGCCGATGGCGACACCGGAGCCATTCAAAGTATGCACGAGCTGCGCCTTATCCTTGGCATCCTTCTTAAAGCGGATTGCCGCGCGGCGCGCCTGATAATCTTCAAAATTGGAGCAGCTGGAAATCTCCACATACCGGCCGTAAGACGGCATCCACACCTCAATGTCATACGTTTTGGCGCTGGAGAAGCCGAGGTCGCCGCTGGACAGCGTTACGACACGATACGGCAGCCCCAGCAGCTGCAGCACGCGTTCGGCGTCCGCCGTCAGCTTTTCCAGCTCCTCGTAGCTGGTCGCCGGGTCGGCAAACTTGACCAGCTCGACCTTATTGAACTGATGCTGACGGATCAGACCGCGGGTATCGCGGCCGGCGCTGCCCGCTTCGGCGCGGAAGCACGCGGAATAGGCGCAGTATTTCAGAGGCAGCTGGTTGCCGTCCAGGATCTCGTCGCGGTGCATATTGGTCACCGGCACCTCGGCGGTCGGGATCAGGAAATAATCCACATTGCTCAGCTTGAACGCGTCCTCCTCAAATTTCGGCAGTTGGCCGGTGCCGGTCATGGACGCACGGTTGACCATAAACGGCGGGAACACCTCGGTATACCCGTGCTCCGTGTGGGTGTTGAGGAAGAAGTTGATAATGGAGCGCTCCAAACGGGCGCCCAGCCCTTTATAGAAATGGAAACGCGCACCGGTCACCTTGGCGGCAGTTTCCGGATCGAGGATTCCCAGCTTCGCGCCGAGATCCCAGTGCGCCTGCGGCTCGAAATCGAACTTGGTCGGTTCGCCCCAGTGGCGCATATCCTGATTGTCGGTGTCATCCTTGCCGTACGGCACGCTCTCGTGCGGGATATTGGGGATGGACAACAGCAGGTTGCGCTGTTCGGTCTCCATATCCGCCAGCTTCGCGCTGAGTGCTTTTCCTTCGTCGGCCAGCGCCTTCATGCGCTCCATGATGGCGGATACGTCGCCGCCTTCTTTTTTGATGCGCGGGATGTCCTTGCTGGCGGCGTTCTGCTCCGCCTTCAACGCATCCGCACGCGCGTTGACCTCGCGGCGCTCCGCGTCGATCGCCAGCAGGCGGTCGATCTGCGCGTCCATATCCTTGTTGCGCTTACGCATCGCCTGTTTTACAAACTCCGGATTTTCACGTATAACTTTGATGTCCAACATGGTTTAAAACTTCCTTTCGTATCGGTGAAGCCATCGGGTTTCCGACGGTTCGCATTTCAATTATTCCCTTATGAAAAGTGGATATTGCAGCAGGCGATTACTCCTCCGGCGACAGCCGGTTTGCCAGCTCACGCAGATCCTCGTTGTCATAAAACTCGATCTGCAGCGTACCGCCCTTGCGGCCTTGCAAGACTTTCACGCGCCGGCCCATTTGCTCGGTGAGCGCCAGCTCGACCTCGTCCAGAAAACTCGCGCGGGCAAACGGCTTAGCCGGTGCGGCGGTGCCGCCGTTCGCCGCCTTCTGCGCCAGCTTTGCCATTTTCTCCAGATCGCGTACCGACGCGCCGCCGTTCGCCGCTTTTTGTGCCGCGTCCAGCTGCGCCTGTGCCGTCGGGAAAGCCAGCAGCGCCCGCGCATGACCGGCAGACAGCTGCCCGGCGCTCACCATGCGGCTGACCTCCTCCGGCAAATTCAGCAGCCGCAGCGCGTTTGCCACCGCCGGGCGGGATTTGTTCACCGCCTGCGCGGTCGCCTCCTGCGTCAGCCCGTAGGTCTCCATAAGGGTGCGGTAGCCCAGTGCTTCCTCCATCGGATTGAGATCCTCGCGCTGGAGGTTTTCAATCAGCGCCAGCTCCGCGGCCTCGCGGTCGGTCATCTCCCGAATGACGACCGGCACCTCGGTCAGGCCCGCCAACCGGGACGCCCGCCAGCGGCGCTCACCCGCGACCAGCTGATAACTGCCGTCCGCCATCGGACGCACCAGCAGCGGCTGCAAAACGCCGTGCTGTGCAATGGACTGGGACAGCTCCGCCAGCGACGCATCGTCAAAGTTTTTGCGCGGCTGCGCGCGGTTGGGTTCGATGTCGGTGATTTTCAGGGAGATGGTTTTCCCCTGATCCTCCACCGCGTTTTCGGCAAACAGCGCCTCCAGCCCCTTGCCTAATCCGCCTTTTTTGCTTGCCATATTGTGAGGATGCCTCCTTATTCATACGCTTGTCGTTCGTCGTTTCACTTTCCCTGCTTGGAAAGAATCTCCGCCGCCAGCCCGTCATACGCCTGCGCGCCGCGGCTGGAAGCGTCGTAATAGTTGATGGGTTTGCCGAAGCTGGGTGCTTCGGACAGGCGGACGCTGCGCGGGATCGCGGTCGCGTACACCTTGCGCGGGAAAAACTTTTTCACCTCGGTGACTACCTGTTGGGTGAGGTTGAGCCGCCCGTCGTACATGGTCAGCAGCACGCCCTCCAGCTCCAGCTGTTCATTGTACAGCCGTTTTACCTGCCGCACGGTCGCCATCAGTTGGGACAAGCCCTCAAGCGCGTAATACTCGCACTGGATCGGCACCAGAAACGTATCGGCCGCGCACAAGGCATTGAGCGTAAGCAGCCCGAGCGACGGCGGGCAATCCACGAAAATGTAATCGTAGCGGTCGCGCTGCGTCGCAAGCGCCGCTTTCAGGCGGCTTTCCCGGCGGTTCAGCTCGACCATTTCGATTTCCGCGCCTGCCAGCTGCATACTGGACGGCAGCACATCGACATTTTTATAGGCGCTGTGCAGGATCATCGTTTCCGGCGCGGCGGAGCCGATCATCAGCTCGTAGGCAGAGGCTTTGACCTGCCGTTTGTTGATTCCCATGCCGCTGGTCGCGTTCCCCTGCGGATCGATATCCACCAACAGGCAGCGCTTGCCGGCGGCGCCCATGGCGGAGGTCAGGTTGATCGTTGTCGTGGTTTTGCCGACACCGCCTTTTTGATTGACGATTGCGATAATCTTCCCCATTCCTCGTCCCTGTGCCTTTCCGCTTCAAATTTTGCGCCGTTCGCCGGCTTTTCGCGTACGTCTGCTATTATAGCACAACTTTTGCACGAGGGAAAGTGGTTTGCTGCTTTTTTTGCAAATTGTTTCATGTGAAACAATTTGACGCAGATGTTTTTCCATTGTTTCACATGAAACAACGGAAAGAAAAAAGACCCGCCGCAGCAGGTCTTTGTATTTAAGGTTTCTTCCAGTAGTTTAGATTTGGCAGCATATTCTTCATGTATGCGCGTACCTGTTCCGGCGGAAAGCTCTCATTGGACATATGCGCAACGCAGAAATCGATGAGCGTTTCCATATTGGTATAAGTGAATTTACCGTCCGCATAGCACCATTTGCAGTATTCCTCGTTGAAAGCGCCATCCGACTCTCTGCTGGTGGTGGAATCCTCCAGCGGCATACCGCAGCACTGGCAAATCAGCTTCCGCGGAGCGCCCAAAAGAGTGTTGATCGAAACATCAAAGAGTTTGGATAAAATCTTTAAAGTCTCCGTGTTGGGAACGGTTTCACCGGTCTCCCAGCGGGATACAGCTTGGCGGGTGACATAGACCTTTTCGGCAAGCTGGTCTTGAGAAAGCCCGTTTTTTGTTCGCAAGTCAAGGATGATATCTTTTGTTTCCATAATAAGATCGCCTCCACAGATAAAATACCACAAGATCAGCCGAAAATAAAGCAACCGGCTGTTGCTGTGTGGTCGAAAATCAGGAATGTGCGATGAATAGCAAAATCCCCTGAACTTGCGTTCAAGGGATTTTTGGCACCCCTTACCGGAATCGAACCGATAATTTGCCCTTAGGAGGACAGAGCTAACCCTTTTCCAGGGTATGCTCTATCCGTATGCGGAATATCTCGCGTATTTTGCGAAGTTTCAGGAAAACTGAGGCAAATACAGAACTCTCTTTGATGTTTTTTATATCTTTTCAAATGCATTACAAGCAAACGGTACCACAGATGGTGCCATAAATGGCGCCAATTCTCGTGTGAAATAGGTGTTGTAAATTTTACACGTTTGAACTTGCACGCGTGTAAATGCGTGCAAGTTCGTGCAAATTGATACGTTTATTTTGCGAGGGTATAGCGCGCAGCACTGGTATTGCCAGTGCGTATCAATTGCTTGCTGTTTTCCAGTTTTTTGAGCAAACGATACGCCTGAGGGCCAGATACGTGCAGCAAATCAACAACATCCTTTCGCGTTATTAATTCTTTAGTTTGAGCCAGTTTTATTATTAGTTCAGAATAGCGGATAACATCAATATCCGTTTGGCGCACATATTGAGCAGGATCCTTATAAGCTTTAGCACTTAAAACATATACACGCCCTCGGCCATTTCCCATGCCATCTACTATTCCTGCTTCTGTTAAGCGCTCGACTGTCGAACGGAGCTTTGTTTCTGGAATATTGCATTCGGCAGAAATCTCACTGAGAGACATACGGCGGCTGTGTTTTAAAGCATTCAATACAAATAAGGCATTGAGCGATATAGGTTCTCCTGTTCTTTGTTGCTCTTCGGAAATCAAGGCCACCATTTTTTTATCGGGCATCCCTCGCGGAATAAATAAACGAACCGACGTGGAGGTACTTTCAGAATAATCGGGTAAATCTCTACCGTACATAAGTGACCCTTCAAAAATTCTGTCTACACCTCTACCGGAGCGCTCGGCTAATCCAACACGCTTTAAGGCATCAGCAAGGACGGGATTTCTACCGTGTGGCTCCACTGTAAGAATGTTATGGTAGGTGACGCCTTCTATAAATCCGCCCGGATTTGAGATGGAAAGGCCATCGGCATCAATACGCACCAAAACTCGTCCCAACTGCGTATAATCTCGGTGAGCAAAGGCGTTGACTATTGCTTCTCTGACCGCACGAGGGTTGAATTCAGGTATGGATATTCGGAATAAACCTTGTTCAACTTCTTGCTCTGGATTTCTGGCTGCAACAAAATCGATCATCTTTTCGATTGAAGCGAGTAGTGGTAAATAAAATGACTCGTTCGTCGTTACCTCAGTTCCGCGCATCATAATAAAAGCGGATTCTGCTGTTGGGATAAGATCCTTAAGTTTTTCTTTGCGCCCCAGCATAAGCATACCAGTGTATGTTGGAATAAGCTTATCATCTATTGTAACGACAAATTGCATTGCTTTATCGAGTTCTTCGTCCGACAGCTCTAAGAGGTACTTTTCGCCATTGTATGAACGAATGATACTGCGTAAGCGCTCCCGCTCAATCGGGTCTAGATCTTGATATTGCGCTCCGGGGACAGGCTGTGCAGAGAAATCCAAAAGAGACAATTCACTCAGGCGTGTTGTTATTTCATGGGGATATAAAGGAACGTTTTCGGGGGATCCATCTCCTTTTATCCTTCTACGCTGCATTTTTCCGGAAGAAGATGCAACAATGCTTCGATTTTTGGGGACATGAATCAACAGAAGCATTATACCATCATCAGAGTACAGGGGCTCTACCTGCACAGAAATTGGTGGCACAGTTCGATTTGCAATAAAAGCAGCTAATTGTGTATAGTCTTTATGCGATTCGTGTACGCCAGTTGGAGTGCCATCATCCTCCACGCCAAGATAAATATCACCTCCACTTGTGTTGGCAAAAGCTACTACGGCATCAACCAAGTCAGTATCACTGAGCTTTTTCAAATCACTTTTAAATTCTATTTCTAAAGTCTCTTTTTCAGGCAAAAGCAACCCCATAAACACACCCCCATTATATTTGCTATTGGTATTATATCACACGCGTGCAAAAATATCAACATAAACTTACACGCGTGCAAGCCTGTGTTTAACAAGATGGCTTGTATCTAATACAGCAGAAAAGTTATAACGTGCTGATACAGGATATACCTCCCTTCTTGAGAGGGATTGGTATAGCCGCTTTTTGCGAAATATGTGTGAAATGCGGGCGGATTTAGGCGATAATCAGCCGATTTTAGCAAAATACGGAACAGCAACAGTACGATCAGAACACCAACTTTGCACGAAGGCGCCAAAACGGGTGCCATTTCATATTGGGAACTATTTCGAAGACGCAGGTGATGCGCCTTTTTTGATCGGTCGCTTATAGTGTAGCGTACTGTTCACGAAAAGCCAAGAGGTTGTTTGAAAAACATGCACTCCAATGCGTAAAGCAGCGGATAGCTGTAATAGAGGCAAAAACTTTGATCATAATTCCGAAAATAAAATTATGATCAAAGTAAACGAAAAAATATAATTTAAAACCTCAGGTGGCGCAAATATCATAAGAGTTTCTCTTCACAAATATCATAAGAGTTTCTCTTCACCCATTGATTTTTCTCGTCACTGGTGATATAATTGACGAGAATAGATTATGGAGGTGACGAGATGCGCCATTTTGATTATACAGGTCTGGAAAATCGGACATGGGATAATGAGGTCATCAACTATCTGTCTCTGATTCATGAGTACAAAGGAAAACAGTCCACATATATAAAACAAAAACCGCAGGAACTGGAACGGTTAGTTGAGATTGCCAAGGTGCAGAGTACCGAAGCATCCAACTCCATTGAAGGCATCCGAACAACAGAAACCCGTCTGCGTCAGCTCATGAGTGAACGCACAGCGCCGCGGAACCGTGACGAGAAAGAGATCGCTGGTTACCGCGACGCGCTGAATATCGTGCATGAAAACTTCAACTATATTCCGTTGACGCCGAATTACATTCTTCAGCTTCACAAGATATTGCTTAGCCATACCGATTCTGGCTTCGGTGGTTGCTTCAAAAATGTGCAAAACTATATCAGCGCCACCGATGAAGCAGGCAAACGCTTCACCCTATTCACACCCATGGCACCTTATGAAACACCGGAAGCTATGCAGGTGATCTGCGATGAATACAACCGCGCCATCGGTGAAGGCAAAGTGGATCCGCTTCTGATTATCCCCGTGTTTATTCACGACTTCCTTTGCGTCCACCCATTCCTTGACGGCAACGGCAGAATGTCCCGTCTGCTTACAACCCTGCTGCTGTATCGCGCAGGTTATGAGGTCGGTAAGTATATCTCGCTGGAAGCTAAGATCGCAAAGAACAAGGATGCCTATTATGCAGCGCTGGAGGATTCGCAGGTCGGCTGGCACGAGCAGCAGGACAATCCTACTGCGTTCGTCAAATATCTGCTGAGCACTATCATTGCCGCATACCGCGACTTCGACGATCGCATCCAGATCGTCAGTCCCACATCTCTCGATACCGTAAAAAACGCCATCGAAAACAAACTGGGCAAGTTCACGAAGAAGGAAATTCTGGAGCTGTGCCCCAGCCTTAGTGCATCTACAGTTGAGCGCCACTTAAAGAAACTGGTTGCAGTTGGCTACATTTCCAAACACGGCGCAGGCAAGAATACACACTATGCAAAAAAAGAATCACGGTAAATTCATATTATGGTTTGCCAGATAAGCATACAGAATGAAAAGGAGGCAACAATATGCCTACTTTAAATGAAATATTTGATAAGAGAAAGATTCTCCTGTATCAGAACGAAAGTTTGGATTTGGATCACTATTATCAGGAACCATATCAGGACGAGGATGACGAAATCAAAGAAATGGGAAAGCCGTTTGAAACTGATGAGTCAAAGAAAATTCGTTCCCTCGATTTGGCGAACGAAGATCGGACGTACTCCGGGTTCAGTTATTTTATGGACGGCTCTCGCCGTACATATAAAATTGGCGATATGGTTTTGGAAGGGAAGAAAATATTTCCGGTTGTTGTGGCGCAGGTTAGAGCGGGTTGCACAGAGCGTGATCGACAGAGAAAGCTGCATACTCATGGTTCTGTTCAACGAAAGAACTTGCTTCTTCTCAGTGATAAAATGAATGAAGTCGATTTTCAGGAGATTCGTCAGCGAATCCTAAAAACCCAGATGGCCAAAGATCTGCATCTGGATATTGTGAAATACCACTTCGATCCTGCGAAAGACAATGTTCCGGTCAATGCCGCTATTGCAAAAGCAAATTCTATGATGCACGATATGGAAATTGACATTTTAGGACAAATGGTCAACTCAGGAACGCTGGAACCAAATCATATGTTGATTGTGGACGGGCCTTTACAGTTTATTCGTCAGGATACCGGAAAACCGGAGTTTGCAGATATGTTCTACAATGTTGTAGGTGTTTCAAAGAGTTTCGACCCGATGCTTCCGACTTCAAGTAAAAGCAGGCGAGGCGGAACCCAGATTGGTGCAGAGCTACTGAAACTGGAATATGGTCAGAGAACACCTGTATTCTTGAAAGAGAACAGCAAACACCGTAAATATGGTTGCTGGTACTTGAGAATTAGACCCAAGAACAGGGTAGCGGGACCGCTTGAGGGAATTATTAAGATCGAGAAGATGGCTGTTGAAGAAGATTTGGAACGGGATGGCTTGGATTCATCTGTGGTTGATAATATTTCTCTTTGGTTGCTTAATGAGGGGTCCCCGACTTGCTATGGTCGTGATGAACGCTGGGCAAACCACTTGTATCCTGTATTTTTAACCGAAACACTGATAAAAGCGTCTTTTGAGAGCGATTTGGTTTTTATCAGTAATTTCAAAAGAAATTTTCGTTAACAGGGAGATAGAGACATGAGTAACAGGTACTGTCAAGAGTTATGCGCAAAATTGATTTGCAGACACTGGCTGAATGAAG
>CATWUX010000025.1 GCA_958354085.1 uncultured Oscillospiraceae bacterium
AAAGAGATGACCGAGACCGTGTTTGCGCAGGCGCGTGAGCGGCTGCTCGCCTATACCGCTACGCCCGCGTACGCCGAGTGGCTGCGGGAATCCATGACGGCGCTTGCGGCGCAGATGCCTGCCGAGGGCACCGTGTATGAGCTGTGTGCGCGGGATGCGGCGCAGATGGAAGCGTTTTGCCCTGCCGGCAGTTCGCTGAAAACAGCGGAGGACATTCAGCTGGGCGGTATCCGCGCGGTCAACGCCGCGGCCGGTCTGCTGGCGGACGATACGCTGGATACGCGGCTGGATACGCAGCGCGAATGGTTTACCGGTGAATCCGGCCTGACCATCGCATAATCTGCCGGCGGCTTTTGTACATTAAACCGGAAAGGGCATGGTACCTAGCATGAACAATTGCATTTACGGCATCAACGGCCCGGTCGTGACGCTGCGCGGGAACACCGGTCTGTCTATGATGGAAATGGTTTTGGTGGGCAACGAAAAGCTGGTCGGCGAGGTCATCGGCATCAACGATACGCAGACCACCATTCAGGTATATGAAAACACCACCGGGCTGCGTCCCGGCGAGCCGGTTTTTGCGACCGGCGGCCCGTTGTGCGCAACGCTCGGCCCGGGTATTTTGGATAATATTTTCGACGGTATCGAACGCCCGCTGAAGGCTATCGAACAGCAGTCGGGCGATTTCATCAGCCGCGGACTCAGCGTGTCGGCGCTGGACGAGGAACGGCTGTGGGACGTGACGGTGACGGTCGCCGTAGGTGACCGCCTGTCCGGCGGGCAGATTTATGCCACCTGCCCCGAAACCGCGATTATTACGCATAAATGCATGGTGCCGCCTGCGCTGTCCGGTGTGGTGACCGCGGTGCAGCCGAGCGGACAGTACCATTTGCGGGATACGGTCGTGACGCTGACGGATGACGCGGGGCGCGAGCATATGCTGACGCTTTGCCAGCAGTGGCCGATCCGTACGCCGCGTCCGGTGGCGGAACGCCTGTACGCCGATACGCCGCTGATCACCGGTCAGCGCGTCATCGACACGCTGTTTCCGCTTGCCAAGGGCGGCACGGCGGCGATCCCCGGCGGCTTCGGCACCGGCAAGACCATGACGCAGCACCAGCTGGCAAAATGGTGCGATGCGGACATCATTGTTTACGTCGGCTGCGGCGAGCGCGGCAACGAAATGTCGCAGGTGCTGGAGGAATTTTCCGGTCTGATCGACCCGAAATCCGGCCGTCCCATGACCGACCGCACCACGCTGATCGCCAACACCTCCAATATGCCGGTGGCGGCGCGGGAAGCGTCCATCTACACCGGTATCACGCTGGCGGAATATTACCGCGACATGGGCTACCACGTGGCGATCATGGCGGATTCCACCTCCCGGTGGGCGGAGGCACTGCGCGAAATTTCCGGCCGTCTGGAGGAAATGCCCGCCGAAGAGGGCTTCCCGGCCTATCTGCCGTCCCGCCTGTCGCAGTTCTATGAGCGGGCCTGCATGGCGAAAACGCTGTGCGGCGAGCCGGGCAGCGTCACGATTATCGGCGCGGTATCGCCGCAGGGCAGCGATTTCTCCGAGCCGGTCACTCAGAATACCAAACGCTTTACCCGCTGTTTCTGGGCGCTGGATAAAGCGCTTGCCTATGCGCGGCATTATCCCGCCATCAACTGGACGTCCAGCTACAGCGAGTATCTGGGCGATCTCAGCGCCTGGTACGCCAAAAACGTGGGCGAGGATTTTCTTGCCTGCCGCACCCAGATTGCGCAGCTGCTGCAAGAGGAAAATAAGCTCATGGAGATCGTGAAGCTGATCGGTGCGGACGTGCTGCCGGACGATCAGAAGCTGGTGATCGAGACCGCCCGCGTGATCCGCGTCGGCTTTTTGCAGCAAAACGCCTATCACAAGGACGATACTTATGTGCCGCTTGAAAAGCAGCTGAAAATGATGCGGGTGCTGCTGCATCTGCACCGCAGTGCGCAGGCGCTGGTCGCGGCGTCGGTGCCGCTGAACCGGATTCTGGAGCTGGGGCTGTTTGATAAGGTCGTGCGTATCAAATACGATGTGCCAAACGACAATCTGGCCATGCTGGACGAGTATTTTGCCGAGATTGACCGCACGCTGGCGACGCTTGTCACCGCCTGAGTTCGGCTTGGAAGGAGACGACCCCCTATGGTAATTGAATATATCGGCGTCAAGGAAATCAACGGCTCTTTGATCGTGCTGGATGGCGTCAAGGATGCGTTTTTTGAGGAGACCGTCACCATCCGTCTGGACGACGGCACCGAACGCGCCGGCCGTATCGTGCAGCAGGAGGGCGACCGGGCCGTGATTCAGGTGTTTGAAGGCACCAACGGGATCGCGCTGGGCAACACCCGCACGCGGCTGCAGGGACATCCCGTGGAGATGCCGCTGTCGCCGGAGCTGCTGGGACGTATTTTTGACGGCGCCGGGCGTCCCGCGGACGGGCTGGGCGATATTTTCCCGGTCGTTCGCCGCAACATCAACGGCACCGCGATCAACCCGGTTTCCCGCGTGTATCCGCGTAACTATATCGCGACCGGCATTTCCTCCATCGATTGCATGATGACGCTTATCCGCGGACAGAAGCTGCCGATTTTCTCCGGCTCCGGCATGCGCCATAACGAGCTGGCGGCGCAGATTGTGCGGCAGGCGAAAATCGCGGATGAAAACGGCGCGGATTTTGCCATCGTGTTTGCCGCGATGGGCGTCAAGAACGACGTCGCGGACTATTTTCGCCGCAGCTTTGAGGAAAGCGGCGTGCTTGGACGGGTGTCGATGTTCCTCAACCTGTCCAATGACCCGATCGTCGAGCGTATCCTCACCCCCCGCTGCGCGCTGACGGCGGCGGAGTATCTCGCGTTTGACTGCGGGATGCACATTCTGGTCATCATGACCGACATGACCTCGTATGCGGAGGCGTGCCGTGAATTTTCGGCGTCCAAGGGCGAGATCCCCGGCCGAAAAGGCTATCCGGGCTATTTGTATTCCGATCTGGCGTCGCTGTATGAGCGCGCGGGCATGATCAAGGGGAGCAGCGGTTCGGTTACGCAGATCCCGATTTTGACCATGCCCAACGACGATATTACCCATCCGGTGCCGGATCTAACCGGCTATATCACCGAGGGCCAGATCGTGCTGGACCGCTCGCTGGACAACAGTGGGATCTATCCGCCGGTTTCGGTGCTGCCGTCGCTGTCCCGCCTGATGAAAGACGGAATCGGCGAGGGCTTTACCCGCGCTGACCACGCGGCGGTGTCCAACCAGCTGTTCGCGTGCTATGCGCGGGTGCAGGAGGCGCGTTCGCTCGCGTCGGTTATCGGCGAGGAGGAGCTGTCGCCGAACGACAAAAAGCTGCTGCGTTTCGGCCAGCTGTTCGATCAGCACTATATCAACCAGGGCTTTGAAGAAAACCGCACCATCGATCAGACGCTGGATCTGGGCTGGCGCCTGCTGTCCACGCTGCCGCGCGAGGAGCTGGATCGTGTGGATGACAAGACGCTTGAGCAGTTCTATCATCCCGAAACCGCCGCCGACACAGTGTCCGCCGCGGTGTAAAAAGGAGGCGAAGCCACTTGGCAGAACAGGTGTTTCCCACCAAAGGCAATTTGATCAACACGAAAAAATCGCTGGATCTGGCCAAGGTGGGCTTTGAATTGCTGGATCGCAAGCGCAACATTATCGTGCGCGAAATGATGGCGCTCATCGACCGCGCCACCGCGATTCAAGGAAAAATCGACGCGTGCTACGCGCAGGCGTATCTGGCGCTGCAGCGGGCGAATGTGGCGCACGGCGTATGCGAGGCGATCGCGGACGCGGTGCCGATCGAAAACGGGCTGTCCCTGCACAGCCGCAGCGTTATGGGCGTAGAAATTCCGATTGTAACGCTGGATCCGCAGCCGGTCACGCTGTCCTATGGCTTTATGTCCTCCAGTTCGCTGGTGGACGAGGCGTACATCAAGTTTGATTTGGTGAAGAAGCTGACCGCCGAGCTGGCGGAGGTGGAAAACAGCGTTTACCGGCTGGCGACGGCGGTGAATAAGACGCAAAAACGCGCCAACGCGCTGAAAAACATCATCATTCCGCGGCTGACCGATACGGTGAAGTACATCACCAATTCGCTTGAGGAAAAGGAACGCGAGGATTTCTCCCGTCTCAAGGTCATCAAGGCGCAGAAAAATGCCAAAGCGGCGCAGGCCGCCCGGCAGTCATAAGAAACCCTCCCGAAAAGGTTGGCTTTTCGGGAGGGTTTCTGCTATAATGGGATAGAAATGAATTTTGAATGTAATCAAAAAGGCGGAGGGAGAAGCATGATCGAATTTTTAACCAATCATCAGTGGGTGAGTTTTCTGTTTTGCTCGGTCATTTCAGCGGTTTTCTGTTTTATACCGGTTCCGCTGACCGCATGGTTGTTTAAGCCGATGCGCGGGCAGCAAAAGCCGTATTGGTTGTACGGTCTGCTGGCGGCTCTGCCTTTTTGCATCGTGCTGCCCTTGTTAATTCGCCTTGGCCGCAACGGGATCGGCGCGGCTATCGCGTTTGCGGTATGTACCATTGGTTTTGCTGCTGTCGAGTTTTTTGTGCTGCGCAAGGGCGCAAAAAACGTGCGCCGGTTGCTCGCTGCACTCGTCGTGCAATGGGTGCTGATTTTACTCTTTTATAACCTATCCCAAATTGCCTTGCGGTTGTTTTTTACCGCTATGATGCGGTATCGTCCATAACACTTAAAAAACTGCCTTCGCAAAATTTCGGGCAATTTTTCAATCAGATTTTAGTATAAACACAAAACGGGTTGATTTTGAATCAACCCGTTTTGGATTACATCGCCAGATAAACAAGCGCGAAAATCAGCTCCTGCGGCGCCTTGTTTTTCACCAGCAGGAACGCCAGCAAAAGTAGCAGCAGCCGTTCCTTATCCTCCAACAGACCGGAAAGCCAGCCGTCGGATTTCTCGTTTGCGGAGGCTGGCGGAGCGGCGGGCGGTCTGTGCGGCGGCTGCACGGCGGGAGGCGGCGGCTTGGCGGCCGCCAGTGTTTGAGCCGTCCGCCCGAGGGGCGGGTGCTCTCGTACCAGTTGGCGGGCGTGCTCCTGCATACGCTGTACCCGCTGCGCCGCCTCTTGCTGCATACGAAAGACAGAATCCTCCACCTCTATCACCCTTTTCCCGATTGATAATGGTTTTTCCGCCTATGACGGCGGATTGCACACGCCTAAAAAAGTTCTTTGTCCTGCAGCAGCGGCAGGAGCTTCATCAGCCGCATCATTTGGATGGTATCGTCCAGCCGCTTTTCCCGTTCACCGTGCAGATAGGGACGCAGGGCTTTGAGCAGGACGGTATTCTCATCATCCCGGTTGAAATTGGCGATCATCGGCGCCAGCTTGGCGATCATGCGCAGATCCGGCAGGCCGCTGTCGCCGCTGTGTTCTTTTTTGGGGCTGCCGCCCATCGCCGGCGCCAGCGTTTGCAGCAGCTCCTGCAGATTGGCCCCCGAATCCGACGCGCTGTCTCCGTCGCTTTCCGCGTCGCCGCTATCGGGCTCGGCGTTGTTCCCGTTCAGGCCGAGCGAGGACAAGGCCGATTGCAATTTTTCCATGCTGCCGGGCTTATTCAGCAGTTCGCTCAGCTTGTTTGTCAGATCGTCCATACGCTCCACCTGCCCTTCCGAAAAGCTGCCGGTTTATTTTTCTGAGGAAGCATCGGGGCCGGCGGATCGGCTTTTCGCCGTGCGCCCTCAGCGATCGGTTTTGCGGTTATTTTTCAGCAGCTGCTGAATCAACTGCTGGGCTTCCGGCGAGCTCAAAAGCTGCTCCGCTTTCTTTTTATCCTTGGCCATTGCCTGAACTTTCGCCGCGGTGTCCGCCGGCATATTTTTGGTCAGAGAATCGAGACGGCCCGCCTGAACGGTTTTCGACAGCTGTTCGGGGGTCGTTCCCAGCTGCTGACTGGCATACTTCAGCAATGCGTCCATTTGTTGCGGTGTGATATTCGGTTCGTTCATAATTGTATATTCCACCCTTTCTTGACAGCACCGGTTTGTGCTATACTATAATATGAATGGCTTGCGCAGGATATGATGTTTTGCGGGAAAGAAAATGCGGCTTTGAAGCGGTTTTAGAGGGAGGATAATCAAAATGCGTATACTGGTTTTGTCGGATAGTCACGGGCAGGCGGGCGCTGTTTTCCGCGCGGTGGAGGCGCAGCCGACGGCACGGGTTATTATCCATCTGGGAGACGGTGCGCGGGAGGCGGCGGAGATCACCGACCGTTATCCCGACCGCACGGTATACAGTGTGCAGGGAAACTGCGATGCGGTGTACGGCAGCACGCTGCGCCCTTATCAGGAGGAAACGCTGGGCGGCAAACGCTTTTTCTTCACGCACGGTCATCTCTTCGGGGTGAAAACCGATCGTTACCGGCTGGAATGTGCTGCGCGGGAGCGGCAGGCCGATATTGTGCTGTTCGGTCATACGCATGTGGCGCTGACGGATTATGCCGACGGGCTGTACAGCCTCAATCCCGGCAGCTTGGCATACAGCGGCACCTATGGACTCGTGGATATTACACCGGCGGGCGTTGTGCTGAACGTGGTGGAGAATCGACGCTGACAAATACAGGCGCACTGTCAGTATATGCACCGGACCGCTTTTGGATGGCTGCTTTTTTCAGCAGAGCCACATACGGAATGTATATATACTTTCTATATTTACAAACAGTAATCGTCCCTTGCCGCAAGGGACGATTACTGTTTGTAAAATGACTTATTCACTCTTTTTGTGGAAAACTCGGTTGAAAGTGTGGATAAGTGGCGGAATACCGCCGATTTTTAAAAAAGTCAGGTCGTGGAAATTTCTTTTTTCGTTCGGTTTGTGATACAAATGGTTGAATTTTCACAGGAGGCGGCCGCAGCTGACGCGCCCATATCGATTTTCCTTCTCTGTTTGACAACAGAAAAGCCTTGAAAGTCGTGCTTTCAAGGCTCGCAGAACAGGACGGTATGTTTTTATGTGTGCAGTCCGAACATATGGCGGCACAGGGCGGTGCCGGAGGGTGTCTTGAACACGCGTTCGCATCCTTGTTGAATGGCTGAGTCGGTCAGGCCGTCCTCGTACGCATTGACCAAAAAATCGGCTTCCAACAGGATCTGCCAATCCGCTGCGTCAACGCCGGTATAGGTGTGATGATGAGCGATCAGGAAGCAAACGCGTTCCGCGATTTCCGCCGGAATACCGGCTTTCTCCAAGAGCGGCCGGGCGATCGCGGGTCCTTCCCGTTCCTGAAGCTTGCCGCCGCACTGCCCGTATTGTTGTTCGCAGGCGTGGATCCCGATATCGTGCGTCAGAGCCGCGATCTCCAATATTTCCTGCGTCGCGTTGTCCAGCTGTTCCTCGCGGCCGATCAGAGCGGCATAGGCGTGTACTTTTGTAAAGTGCTGAATACGTTTGGGGTCTCCCGCATACAGCAAAATCATGGCGCGCATCACGCGATGGATTCTTTCTGTCATCGGCTTACTCCTTTTCTGCCACTCTTGGCTTATCGACTATACAAAGCATAACACAAGTCCCGCTGAAAAGCAATTTCAGCGGGACCGATTTTTTTATTCGCCGGCTTTCATGGATTCTACCATGTCGATACGGCACATTTTTCGATACATGACCAGGTTTACCAGCAACGAGAAAAGCATGGTCAGCGCCGCGGACAGCACAAAGCTCATGACGTGGATATCGCGTCCGAACATGACCATATCCACTTCGGCGGTTTTGACGACAAAGGCGTGGAGAAAGACGCCGACCACCAGCCCCACGGCGCTGCCGATCAAGGTCAGAACCGCCGTTTCACGGTAAATATAGGCGGATACCTCCCGATCGTAAAAGCCGAGCACTTTAATGGTGGCCAGCTCCTTTTGCCGCTCGGTGATATTGATGTTGGTCAGATTATACAGTACCACAAATGCCAGAAGGCCGGCGGAAACAATCAGTACGATGATTATATAGTCGATGTTGTGGACCATATCTGCGAACGATTCCTGAACATCCGCGGTGAATTGCACGGCTGCCACGTCTTCTTGTGTCAGCAGCTGGGCGGACAGCGCGTTGCGGGCGGAGGAGGAAGAATCGGTCGCTTTGGCCAGCAATGTCTGATAGGCGGGCGCTTTGCCGAATTGCTGCTCGTATAGCTGCGGCGCGATGTAGACAAAGCTCTGTGCGTAGTTTTCGGCGATGCCGCCCACGGTGAAGGTGGCGGCCGCATCGTCTGCATTGCGGACCGTGACCTTGGAGCCGACCTTGACGCCCAGTGTTTCCGCCAGCTTTTCGGTCAGGATCACGGTATCCTGTTCAAAAGTCAGCGGCTTGCCGCTCCGGCGTTCCCGCAGTACAATGAAATCGGTCAGCCGCTGCGGTTCTTGAGGAACATACAGATAGGCCTCTTTTTCGACGTCACCGACCGTCAGCTTACCGGATTCCGCGTGCATGGTCAGAAAGCCCTCAATACGGGAGGTATCGTTCAGGATGTTTTTCAGATCGGTATTCTGATCCAACGCGTCGTCGCTTTTGAGCGCGATCGTGGTGTTGTATTGATACAGTTCGCCGAACTGCTTGCCCACAATTTCGCTGATGGAATCCCGCAGGCCGAAACCGGTAACCAGCAGACCCGTGCAGCCCGCAATGCCGATCACGGTCATAAAGAACCGCTTTTTGTAGCGAATCAGGTTGCGTGCCGTCACCTTATGCGTAAATTTCATACGCGACCACAGCGGCGTGATCCGTTCCAGAAAAACACGCTTGCCCGCCTTCGGCGCCCGCGGACGCATCAGCCGTGCGGGACATTCCTTGAGCGAATTGACGCATGCGAAGATCGTAACCATCAGGATACAGACAACGGCTGTCAGCGAAGACACCAGCGCCAAGCCCCAATTGAAAGGTGTCAGCAGCGGCGGCAGCGTATACATGATATCGTAGGCGCGCCAGATGACGGTGGGGAAAACCTTCAGCCCGATCAGCAGCCCGAACACGCTGCCGGTGATCGTAGCGGTTCCGGCGTAGATCAGATACTTCAGCGCGATTTTTCCCTTGCCGTAACCGAGCGCTTTCAGGGTGCCGATCTGCGTGCGTTCCTCCTCCACCATGCGCGTCATGGTGGTCAGGGCGACCAGTGCGGCCACCAGAAAGAAGAAAATCGGGAAAACGGTGGCGATGGCTTCCACCTTTTGGGCGTTGCCGGCAAAGCTGGCATATCCGGCGTTGTTCATGCGGTCAAACACGTACCAGACCGGCGGTTCTATCGTGTCCAGCTCCGCTGCCGCTTTATCCAGCTCGTCCTGCGCTTTGCCCAGTTCCTCATCGGCTTCTTTTCGCCCGTCGGCGTATTCTTTCTCGCCCTGTTCCAGCTCCGCCTGGCCGGCTTCCAGCTCTTCCCACCCGCTGTCCAGCTGTGCGCGGGATTCCGCCAACGTTTTCTCCGCAGCCGCAAATTCGGCTTCCGCCTGCTTTTTGCCGGCCTCCAGCTGGGTGCGGGCGAGGGTCAGCTCGTTTTCTTTTTCCTGCAGAGTGGCTTCCTGCGTTTCGTATTCGGAAAGCCCGATCTCATAGCCGGCCTGCAGCATGGCCAACTCTTGGGTTTTGGCTTCCGCTTCTTCGGTTTTCCCGTCCGCAATCAGCTGCTGCAGCTCGGCCTTTCCGTCGGCCAGCTGCTTTTCCAATTCCTGCAGTTGTGCCTTGCCTTCGCTCAGCTGTGCTTTGCCGTCCAGCAGCGCCAGCTCGCCTTCCTGCAGCTGCTTTTCCTTGAGGGCGATCTCGGTCTCAAAGGCGGCTTTCTTGTCGGCCAGCTCTTTTTTGCCGTCCGCCAGTTTTTTCTCGCCGTCCTCCAGCTCACGCTGGGCATCGGTCACTTTTTGGCGCGCCTCGGTCAGCTCTGCCAGCACGTCTGCCAGCGTTTGCTCGGTCTCGGCGCGCTTATCCTCCAGTTCCTGCCTGCCCTCTGCCAGCGCATCGGCGGCTTCTTCCCGCACCTCTTCCAGCCGGATCTGCTCGCGGACGTCGCCAAGCGCCTCTAAGGCGTCGATAACCGGCTGAATATGTTCTTCATAGGGTGCCAACATGGACGTCAGGGGCTTGGCGCCGTCCACGGTGACGAACACATTGGCATAAGCCTCCATCGTGAAATCGCTTTCGGCCAGATAGGCCATCATGCCCACGCTGCCGCTGCCGACATCCGTGGATTCCCGTTCGATCGAGATGTAATACGCGCTGCGGACGATGCCGACCACCGTGAAGGTGTCGGTCGCGAAGGTGTCGCTTTGGTCGCCGTCCTCCGGCAGCAGGCACAGCTCATCACCGACGTGTACGGGAGAATCGCCCCACGGGCTTTCCTGCACCACACATTCGCCGGGCTGTTCCGGCAGACGGCCGTCCACGACCGCCAGCTGGTTCTGATAATTCGGATCATCCGTTTCCCGTCCCTGCGGCAGGCTGTGAAAGCGGGTGACAATGGTATCCTCGCCCGCGGTGCGCACCTGTGTGTCCGCCTGATAAGCGGGCATGACGCCGACGACGCCGGAGATTTGGCGAATATCGCGCACGTCATCCTCGGTCAGTCCCATGGTGGAGACCACACGGATGTCCATAAAATTGGTGTCGTCAAAATACGCGTCCGCTGACAGGCGCATATCCGGGGTTGTCGCCATCAGCCCTGCCAAAAAGCCGACACCCAGCGCAACGATCGCGAAAATAGCGAAAAAGCGGCTCAGACTGTGCCGGATTTCGCGGAATATTACCTTGCGGTAGGTAGAATGCGTTCGATGTAATGGTTTCAAACCAAAGCCACGCCTTTCGATTGAGATTGAAAGATGCCGGGAGAAAGCGGGTAAAAGGTACAGCCGTCACCACTCGATCTCTTCCACGGGTGTGGGGGTCGGATTGACATAAGAGGAAACAACCGTGCCGCTGTTGATACGGATGACGCGATCGGCCATCGCCGTCAGTGCCTGATTATGGGTGATGACGATCACCGTGCGTCCGGTGTTGCGGCAGGTATCCTGCAGCAGCTTCAGGATGGTTTTGCCGGTTTTGTAATCCAGCGCGCCGGTCGGTTCATCACAAAGCAGAATTTTCGGATTTTTCGCCAGAGCGCGGGCAATGGATACCCGCTGCTGCTCGCCGCCGGAAAGCTGTGCCGGAAAATTGTGAAGCCGGTGCGACAGCCCGACATGCGCCAGAGTCTCCGCCGCGTCCAGCGGGTCACGGCAGATCTCTGCCGCCAGCTCCACGTTTTCCAGCGCCGTCAGGTTTTGCACCAGATTGTAAAACTGGAACACAAAGCCGACGTCGTGGCGGCGGTATTCGGTCAATTGCCGTGCGTTATAGCCGCTGATGAGGTTGCCGTCCAGCGAGATCCTGCCCTCGTCGCAGGTATCCATGCCGCCCAGCATATTCAGCACGGTGGTCTTGCCCGCGCCGCTGGGACCGACAATGATAGCGAACTCCCCTTTTTCAATGGTGAAGCTCACGTGGTCGGCAGCGGCAATGCGCTGCTCGCCCATTTGGTAGTATTTGCATACATCCTGAAAACAGACAAAACTTTCCATACACTTCTCCATACTCTCTTAATTATTCCTTATCAGTATACCGAAAATATAAAAACAAATTGTGACGGAAAAGCAAAAAAATTCTTTATTTATATATATTTCGCCCTGCTTGCAGAAGAAATATTCCGAAAAAACAGACAGCGGGCATTGTCGAAAGGGTTCCGAATGTGGTATAATAAATATATATGAATTCAGTCGGGGAAGAAGGCCGTTTTTGTGCAGAACAATTGGACTCCTTGGACGATTGCGGCCGCTTCCGCGTTCCTTTGTCTCCGGAAATACCTGAAGAGGATATTTCTCCAATGGCATGGAAGTTCGTTTTTATCTGGACGGGAATGATAAAATTATCAGTTTTTATCCTGTGTATTAGGAGCATCTATTGTAATAAATAAACACAATATTAAATCGTTACAATTGTTATCAAAAGGAGAAATAGTATGGAATATCGTCATGATGTCAGCGAACCGCCTTGCTTGATTGATTGTTCGGATTATTATAGCTTTTCGGCCAAGCGGGAGGAATTCGAAACGCTGGGAGATTTCGGCTATGCCTGTGTGTTTCAGGAATATCAGCAAAACGTCAATTTGCTGAAGAAATCCGCCGAGAAGCACGGGTTTTCTCTGAAAATCCCGTCATGGGAAACCTACCGGGAACCGTTTGGAGAACAACCGATTTCCGCACACACCTTTTGGGAAAAATTACGGTTTTATTTTGAGGATTATTTGCGAAAAATTCCCGACATCCCGGAGAAAAGTATTCAGGCGGCTATGATTATGCAGGAGGAATGGAACTCGGTGCTGGTGGTGGCACAGCTCGCAGATGCATATGTGGGCTACTGGTGGTTTACGGATGTGTGACACAGGTGCGGACGATATTTTCATGCAAGAGAAATGCTGCCGAGCAGCCTTAAGAATTGTTTAAGGATTTTTTTGCACGAAATATATCGACAAATCAGCCAAACTTGCTATACTAAAGATAGCCGAATGGGATGTCTGCCGACAGCGGCAGGTGGAAAGGGTGGTCCGGATGTCTCTTGTGGTCGAAATTTTACGTTGGTCGGCGATGATCCTCACGGTAGCGGTAACGCCGCTGTTGTTGTGGCAGACCGTTGTCGGCATTATGGGGCTGCTGCCCATGAAAAAGCGGAAAAAGGTTGAAAATAAGGTTTACCGGTTCGCCGTCGTCATTTGTGCGCGGCATGAGCAGGCGGTGATCGGCAATCTGATCGACAGCCTGCATGCGCAAAACTACCCGCGCGAGGCGTTTACGGTGTTTGTGATCGCGGACAATTGTACACAGGATGATACCGCCGGAGAGGCGCGCCGGCACGGAGCGGTCGTCTATGAACGCTTCAACACGGAAAAAGTCGGTAAGGGTTATGCGCTGCGCTGGGCGCTCGATCGGATCCAAACGGATTATCCGGACGCTTTTGACGCGGTCGCGATTTTTGACGCCGACAATCTCGCAGCGCCGGATTTCCTTGCCCGCACCAACGATGGATTGTGCAGCGGCGCGGATGTGACCAAAGGCTATCGCGACTGCAAAAACCCGTATGATACATGGGTGAGCGAGGCATACGCCATTTATTGGATGATGCTCATGCGGTTTTTCCACCGCGCGCGCTACAATTGCGGTATGTCCTGTCAGGTGGACGGCACCGGTTTTGCGTTCAAGCTGTCCGCAATCGCCCAGACCGGCTGGGACACCCATACGTTGACCGAGGACTGTGAATTTTCGATTCAGCAGGTGTGTGCCGGACGGACGATCATCCCAGTGTACGATGCGGTTTTTTATGACGAGCAGCCGGTTGGCTGGGGGATGTCTCTGCGCCAGCGGTATCGCTGGGTGGTGGGCGCGGCGCAGTGCAACCGCGATTATTTGCCCACGCTGTTCCGTTCGCTGAAAATCCGCAGCTGGTCGGTCGTGGATATGACGATTTATATGCTGTGCATCCCGGCGATCGCGCTGATGCTGCTGGGCAGCGCGCTGGGGCTGTTGGCGCTGCTGCTCAACCCCGGCACGGTGTTTATGGCGGTGCTGGGGCTGTGCGGTTCCGCCTTGTGGTGCTGGGTATCCATGTCCGCAATGGCTCTGCTGCTGGTGCTGCTGGAGAAAAAATCGGTTAGAAAGCTGTGGAAGGGTATCCTGCTTTATCCGGTTTTTTTGCTGCCGATGGCGTATATGACAGCGGCGGCATGGATTCATCCCAAAGCCGAGTGGAAACCGATTGCCCATACCCGTTCGGAGAGTATTCATGACATGGTGAAATCCGGTTGAATCCGGGCCAAAATTTTTCCTTTTTCGCGTGGAAGTCTTGACAATAAAGACGGTTTTATGCTATAGTAGCATTTGTTCTGAGGAATCGCTGGTGTAGCGCAGCCGTGTAGAAGTGTTCTACCGTCTATCGTTGCACCCGCAAGCTTCGTTCGCTGGTGTAGCTCAGCTGGTAGAGCAGCTGATTTGTAATCAGCAGGTCGGGGGTTCGAATCCGTCCACCAGCTCCAAAAAGTAGAAGAAACGCCGCAGGCCTTGTCATGCAAGGCATTGCGGCGTTTTTGTTATGCTCGAAGAAGATTGTCCAAAGGACTGTATTTCACATAAGTAGATTGCATTTTCCCGGGTGTAAAATGGACATATCTCTTAACCATTTCCAACGAAGTATGACCGAGTATCTGCTGCAAGGTATAGAGATCACCGCCATTTTCCAAATACCGGGTTGCAAAAGTATGGCGAAGAAGATGAGCGCGCAGCCGAGGAATGTCTGCTTTGTCTTTTAACCGCCGAAACATCATGCGCAAAGTATCATCCGTAACCGGGGTAAGATCACTCTGGATGAAAACAGACCGTGTTTGTGTGCAAGAAGGGCGCCGGGAAAGATAACGCTGGAGCAAACGCCGGGTTTGATACCCGAGCGGAACAATGCGCTGTTTGTTGCCCTTGCCATCCACAATAGCATAACCTTCGGGAATGTGTAGGCGGTCAACGGTTAAAGTAGTAACCTCATTCAGGCGCAGACCGCTATCCAGCATAAGGGAACATATACAGCAATTCCGAAGCTGTAAGGAACTGCGAAGATTAAAGCAATCCAGCAGCCGCTTCACCTCACTGTCAGTTAGCACATCAACGGTTTTGCGCTGAGCTTTTGGAAGTCGAAAACGTTCCGGGAGATTGTCGGAAGTAAACTGCTCTTGAAAACACCAAGTAAGAAAAGCACGGACAGCCCGAAAATAAGTCTGAACCGTGGTAGAGGTCAAAGGTTGCCCAGAAAGGTGCATATAATAGCCTTTAAGGGTGGTTTGAGTAATTTCCGATATTGGAACGTCCTCACCGGCATAACGAGCAAACAAACCCAAACAAAGGGAATAATAGCGTATAGTCTTGGAAGTGTTACCTCGAATGTGCTGCTCGATCAAAAAATCATTAATCGCTGCTTGAAGTGTCATTGTTCTGAATCTTCCTTTCTTTGTCCGACAAGATCATAGCCTCAAGATCACTTTGTAAGATCGATCCGTCAAACCAATTTACCTGACAATAATCGTTCTCAAAATCAGGAGAAAGACCATCTGCAACAAATGTGCCACGCTTAACAGTGGAAGCTCTGGCAAGGCCTTTGGATGCATAGTACATATGCGCTCCAAGATCGGAAACGGAACGAGCAAGATCTTTAGTTATGTACTTTGTCACATAACTGGCAGCGCGTTCAAGAGATTGAACCGGCTCAATGACCACCCAACCAAACTTAGCAGCATACTCCGGCCAGTTGTAGACTGCCTCACCTTTCAGGAGCTTGTTCCGTATATAATACGGAAGTTTCATGTCCAATGTAAACAGCTCCAGAAGATCTAAAGGCAAGCCCATAAGAAAACCATGCATATGCCATGCGCCATCAAGATGTTGCTCGGGAATAAACAAAAACTTGATATGAATACCATGCTTCTTGTTAAGGTCACGTATCCACTGAGACAAGGCTTTGTTAAACGCATTAAGCTGATACCGATCAAACTTGGTCTTGTCAAGCAACAGAGTAACAAAAAAATCGAACTGATTGCAAAGTACCAACTCACGGACGGTCGATCTTGCGCGAATGATATTGTTAGAAAGCTTCTCATCATTAACTGTGCATTTTTCAACATAGCTACCCACTGAAAGTTCAATACCTTTCGTACGAACGCACTTACAGCGTGAAAGCTTAAAAGCGCGACCATCATAGCTTTTCAGAATAGCGACATTGTACTGATATGGCGGAACTTTAAGGCTTTGCAAATGAGCAGACAAGGTCATTTTTCTCACTCCTTTCTCAGAATTCCCCGATTTATGATATATTGTCAAGTAATAGCCACAACCAAAATTGAGATGATCTATCAAGCCTGATCGACAAGATCAGAAAGGGCATTGATATGCTCTGACAGAGTACGAAAAAGCAGATCACGGGCAGCCGATATATCTGAATCGCCATAGTCAGCAAGACTATGAGCAGCGTCTTCACTATCTAGCAGCCAGAGAAGAAACATATCTGCTTTAAGATCAGTAACAAGAAGATCAAACGAGTTAGAAAAATCCAAATTATTCATGATATACACCCCCATATAATCGACAAGATAATGATACTATTAGATCACATTGATGTCAATGCTTATGTGACTGATTTTTCAAGTTAAAAAGACGCAACAGATGCAAATAACTCCGTCTATCTTGTTTTTTCTACCGTTTTTGGCTAGAATTATGTGCGGGAGGTGTCACGATGAGTACACTAGGAGACAATCTGCAAAAATGCCGCCTTGCAATGGATTTATCACAAGCCGAAGTAGCGACAAAGATAAACAAGGCGCGAGAAACCTACTCCCGCTATGAAACCGGAACATTAAAGCCCGACATTGACACTCTAATTGAACTAGCTGACCTATACCACGTTCAGCTGGACTGGTTAACCGGACGTGTCACCACGACCGAAAGCAAGATGTTGTCATACTTCCCCGGCTATGCTGCCGGGGCTGCACTCGGAGAAACAATTAACAGGAAACGGGCTTCAAAACGCAGCAAGAAAAACACGGGCTGCGAGGAAGAGCAATAAAACACAAAGATACGCCTAAAGAACACCGCGGGAAAGGGCGCTAACGCGCAAGGATACGCCTGCGGGCGTAATTGAAAAAGGGGATACCGGCGCGCGATCGCGCCGAGGGATTGCCAATATGTGCAATGTAACGGTTACCCCGCAATAAATGACAGGTGCAAAAAACATGCTGCCACGCTCTAACCGCTACTATTTGCCAATATGCCGCCGGGAGACGGCGGCATGACTTAGTAGAGGTCGCGCACTGCGGTGCGCATTAGAATCCTGCGGATAGCAGGAAAACACCGAGCAGAACCGCGCAAGAAAAGCGCCTGTAAAAAGCCCCGAAAAAAGCAAAACCCCGGAGCAGTTGCTCCGGGGATAAAACGACCTTGAAAGTTTGCTTTTAATATGCTACAATTGTTGGGTAATCAACCTGAACAAGACAATAAAAATAAGTCTACGGGAGACATTGCGCGACATTCATGATTTGTAATCAGCAGGTCGGGGGTTCGAATCCGTCCACCAGCTCCACACCTGCGGTGAGCATGTCGCGCACCGCAGGTTTTTCTTTTTTTATAGTGAAATGCCCGCGGCCAAGCGGCATCTTTTTCGCTACCTCTTGACATGTATGCAAAAGGAGAGCCGTGAAGGCTCTCCTTTTTTTCTACAATACGGAAAGGCGGTGTCTGCAAAATGCGAAAAGATCCCCATATGGAGCTGCTTAATACGCTGCTGGTCGAGACTTTCAATGAGATTTTGAAGGTGGAAGAGCAGTCGCTGCGTCTGGCTACGCAAGGCACTGTTACCGTTACGGAAATCCACACGCTGGATGCTATCGGCGCGGAAGAGCCCCGCACGATCACGGAGCTGGCAGCAGCGACCATGGTGACGGTCAGTACGATGACCATCGCCGTCAATCGGCTGGCCGCCAAAGGATTGGTCGAGCGGGTACGGGATACCGAGGATCGCCGTATTGTCCGCGTGCGGCTGACGCATCCGGGCGAGGTGCTGGTGCGGGCGCACCAACGGTTTCACCGCCGCATGACGGCGCAGGTTGCGGAACAGCTGTCGCCGGAGGAGCTGGAGGTTTTGGCGGGCGCCATGAACCGACTGCGTGATTTTTTTAAGAACGAAAACAAGCAGGCCGGCCTGAACACAGATTTTACGCCGGAATAAACCGTTCCTGCAAGCCGAGTCGCCGCTCGGCTTTTTTCTTTTCAGCCCAAAATATTTTAAACGATGGAAAACCGAAGGGTACTTTTTGGTGTATATAGAAGTATAACACGTGTTGCGGAGCGGGGAGGGAAGGGTATGTCGGCTCATGTGGAGCAATATATCCGTCAGTACGGAGCGGATGTTTGGCGGCTGTGTCAGTGCCTCTGTGTGCAACGGTTGGATGCGGAGGATTTGTACCAGGAAACATTTGCGCGCGCGTTTTCACGGTATGAAACTTTTGATGAAGAGCGGGATTTTCGAAAATGGGTGTTTGCAATTTGCTATAACACCTACAAAAATATGCGGCGCAGCTTTTCCCGGCAGGGGCAGACAGCGGAGTTTTCCTCCGACGAGGAAAAGGAACGCGTTATCGATCAGCTGTCGCAGCCATATGTCGATCATGACGTGTTTCTGGATGTGCAGAACGCGGTGGAGGCGCTGCCGCAGTCACTGAAAGCGGTCGTAGTGTTTTTCTATTTTGAGGATTTGAGTGTCCGGGACATCAGCCAAATTTTGAATATTCCGGAGCAGACCGTGAAGAACCGCCTGTTTCAGGCACGGAAAAAATTGAAAGTGAGGTTGGCGACCTATGAACAAGCCTTCTGAGCCTTTTGACAAGCGCGACGAGCCGGCACGGCAGGAGGACACAGCGCTGGATGCCGTATTGCGCGCCTATTTTCGTTCGAAAAATGCGCCGATCCCGACTTATTCGGAAAACTGCCCGCCGCGGCGCTTCGGCCGGTGGACGCCGGTGCGCACCTTGGCGGCAGCGGCGGCGGTACTGCTGGTGATATCCACGGGTGCGGTGGTGCTGACCGCGCGCTTTATCCAGAATCAGCCGACGGCGGTCACGCCCGGCGGGTCCGCTTCGCCTGATGTCACATCTGCGCAAACGACGACAGACGGCACCGCGCCGGAAGGCTCTTCCACACGCCCGGAATCACCGGAGCCACCGGTCTCGTTGGAGGAGTTTGTGCAGACCTTGCCTTTGTACAGTCAATTAACAGTCGGCGTGGATACGGTGCGTCCGATTGTGACACAAATGCTGCTGTCTCAGCCGGTTTTGGTGATTCCGAGCGATTATTTTCGGCGGGAAACCGATCCGAATATTAGAGTGGAGACCGTGAATATTGATATGCAAAATATGACACGGCAGCAGTATGAGGCTCTGGGCGAATTGCTGATAGCGGCAACATTTGCCGACAAAGTGTTGAACAATTATGCGTCTCCGGAAAATTTGTCCCAATTGCAGCTGTGTGATGTGCGCGATTCTTGTTATGCGCTGGTCGATGCACTGGAAAAGGGACAAAACTTTCAGCTGGTGGTGGACGGGCAGGAATGCAATACGATTAACATTCGCTTAGATTTGTATAGTCGACTAGACACATGGGCGGAAACCTATTGTCCGGTTGATGAAAAACGGCGATTTGAAGAAGATCACGAAATTATCTCCAGATGCTATATTATGGAGCTTAAAAACGAAGCGCAGCCGTATCTTGATCAGCTTGACGCCGTCAAAGCCGCTGCCGAGGCAGGCGAAATATCCTATAACGAGGCATATGACCAAATTTGGAGCATTTGGAATGCTTATGTTATGGCGAAAAACGCAGCCTATTAAAGAAGAAACGCCCGACATGGTCGGGCGTTTCTTCTTATCCGCATTTGGAGTAACCGCAGTTGCGGCACATGACGCAGCCGCCCTCGTGCTCAACCTTTGCGCCGCATTCGGGACATTCCCGGATGTGCGCCGCCACGGCCGGCTCCGCAGCCTTTTTGACGGCCGGTTGGGCCGGCGCCGGACACGCCGTCGTGTCCGCGTGCTTACCGTAGGTCTGAAATTCCTCCGAAGCGATGACTTTTTCGATCACCCGCGCGATGGCGTCGGGGCAGGAGGTGCATTTCATGCCGTGCTGCCGGATGGTGGAGGGGCAGCGGATGCCGCGCAGCTGGCTGATAATGGTTTTCACGTCGATACCCGAACGCAGCGCCAGCGACGCCAGACGCGCGGTTGCCTCCGACTGGGAGGGACAGCCGCCCGCCTTGCCGGTGTTGGTGAACACTTCGCAGATTCCCTGCTCGTCGTAGTTGACGGTGATATACAGATTGCCGCAGCCGATCGCCACCTTTTCGGTGATGCCGCGGGTCACATCCGGGCGCGGACGCGGCACAATAGCGGCCGGTACAGCCGGAACGGCAGCTGCCGGTTCGGCAGCCGGCGCCGATTCCTCTTTTTTCGCCAGATTCAGCACCTGGATTTCCCGGCTGCCGTCGCGATAGATGGTCACGCCTTTGCAGCCCAGCTTAAAGGCCAGCGTATAGACGTCCGCGACCTCCTGCTCGGTGGCGTCATGCGGGAAATTGACGGTTTTGGACACCGCGTTGTCGGTGTGCCGCTGAAATGCCGCCTGCATTTTGGTGTGATACAGCGGGGAGATATCGTGCGCCGACACAAACACGCGGCGGATCTCCTCGGGAATATCCTCCATATGCGCGATGGTGCCTTCCTGAGCAATACGGTGCATCCGCTCGTCGGTATACAGTCCCTTTTTCTCCAGCAGTGCGCGCAGAACCGGATTGACCTCCAGCATTTCGGTGCGATCCATCACGCTGCGGATATACACATAAGCAAACACCGGTTCTACGCCGGAGGAAACGCCCGCGATGATGGACAGCGTGCCGGTGGGGGCGATGGTCGTGACCGTCGCGTTGCGCAGCGGCTCACCGTCGGCGTAAATGCTTTCCGCGAACAGCGGGAACGCGCCGCGCACCTTGGCCAGCTCCGCGCTGGCGGCACGGCCGGTGTTGGTGATGAAGCCCATCACGCGCTCCGCGAGTTCCACCGCTTCCTCCGAATTGTACGGCACGCCCAAATACAGCAGCATATCCGCCCAGCCCATCACGCCCAGCCCGATCTTGCGCGTCTGGCGGGTGGTGAAGGCGATCTGCTCCAGCGGGTATTTATTGGCGTCGATGACATTGTCCAGAAAATGAACGGCCTTGCGGATGGTCGCGGTCAGCTTGTCCCAGTCCACGGCCCAGCCGCCGTCGGCGGTCGGGCGGAGCATTTTCACCAGATTGATCGAGCCGAGATTGCAGCTTTCGTACGGCAGCAGCGGCTGCTCGCCGCAGGGGTTGGTGGATTCGATCTCGCCCTGCGCCGGCACAACGTTGTCGCGGTTCAGGCGATCAAGGAAGATGATGCCCGGCTCGCCGTTGCGCCACGCCGCATAGACGATCTTGTCAAAAACCTCCTTGGCGTTGAGCTGCCCGACCACCTGCTTGGTGCAGGGATCGACCAGATCGTAATCTGCGCCCTTTTCGGCGGCCTCCATAAACGCTTCGGTGATGCCGACCGAACTATTAAAGTTGGTGATATCGGCGTTGTCGGCTTTGCAGTTGATGAACGCGAGGATATCGGGGTGATCCACGCGCAGAATCCCCATATTCGCGCCGCGGCGGGTGCCGCCCTGCTTGACAGCTTCCGTCGCCATGTTGAACACCCGCATAAAGCTGATCGGGCCGCTCGCCACGCCGCCGGTGGAGTTGACCGTGCTGCCGCTGGGGC
>CATWUX010000026.1 GCA_958354085.1 uncultured Oscillospiraceae bacterium
GAGCTGCTCCTCGCTGCCCTCGTCCACCAGCATGAGCACATAGCGCACGTTTTGTTCGCCCAGCTGCTCGCCGCGGTTGATCAGCTGCAGCAGCCCTTGGATCGCGCGCATAGCCTTGCCGACGGCCTCCGGCTCGCCGCTGACCTTCAGGTCGGTACCGCGGCTGAGGATATCGACCGCATAGTGCTGCTCGATGAGCCGCACGTTTTCATCAAAGCTGCCAAACAGCGAGACAGCCTGTTCCATACGATCGACGCTGATGGTCTGTTCAAACATCCGGATACCTCCGACAATAGGGCGCACGGAGCTTTGCCTTCCATGCACTTTCCTTTAATAAAGGTAGTATAGACAATTTATTATATATTATATCAATAAAATTCCGCTTTGTCATTTGCCAATAGCACCAAAATTATTCCAGCTTTTTCCGCTAAAATCGCATGTTTTGGGCTGATATCCGCGGATTCTGTTAAGATTCTGTAAATTCTTCCCCCTTTTTGCTTCAGCGGCTTGCCGCCTCTTCGGCAAACAGCAGCTGCTCCTCCACGCCGATATCTTCGGTACAGGTATACTGTCCGGTCAGCACATACCACCCGTCCTCCAGTCGGCCCGCCTGCGTGCGGGCGGTAATCGTGACCGCTCCCAGCTCGCCGGCCACTTTTCCCTCCAGCAGCTCCGCCGCCAGAAGCGCGGCTTCGTCTTCCGAGCGCACGATCTCCGCGGGCGCCAGCAGGCGGTAGGTGCGTCCGGTGTACCCGACCGGCAGCGCTATTCCGTTCGCCATGACCGGGCGCTCATCCAGCTCCAGCGCATATTCGGCGTCGATCGGGCCGTCGGTGAACAGCGGAATATGCATACCGAAAACGTCCAGCGTCGGGCGATAAAGCGTTTCGCCGGTCGGCAGCAGCCGTGTTTCGCGCAGCGGCACGCGCACGGTGAGGGTGCGGGAGGTTTCGGCAAGAATCACGGCCTGCGCACGCTTCAGGATCGGCCCCTTGGTGCTGTCTACGACGCCGCTGACCAGCAAAGTCCCCTCCGCCACCGCGTCGCCGACCTTGACGGCGGGCTGCCCACTGGTCACGGTCATGGACAGGATCACGCCGGTACGGGCGGCTTTGATGTTGGAGGGCCGGCCGGTATCGGTGATTTCCGGCAGCGCGCCCCGCTCCTTGATCTCTACATGGGCAATCGAGCCTTCGAGGTTAACCGCCAGCCAGGACACGTGTTCCAGCTTCTGAATCCCCGCCAGCTGGATTGCGGTCATATCGAGAGCGGCGGCCGGCGCGCCCAGCCGCACACCCAGCGGTTCAAGCACCGCCAACACCTCCTGCCGGGTCGTGGCTTCCAGCCCGTGCATATCGATCACCCAGATACGCGCAGACAACAGGCGGAACAAAGCCGCGAACACAGCCACGCCCACGAGAATGCCCGCGCGCGCACGATACCGGTGCAGGAAAAACGGGACGCCGTGCTTTTTCTGCACCCGCAGCCGCATACAGGCACGTCTGGCAAGCGGGCGCAGCTTGCGGTAATCGCGGGCGCGGCAGCAGGCACTCAGGCAGACACCGCGGCGATAGGTGTTCCACAGCCGTATCTTTTCACGCGCAGCCAAATTGAGCAAACGCTCCGGGAAACCGCCCTCGGCTTCAAATTGTACCCAACCGATCAGACTGCGCAAAAACCGCACAAGAAACATAGAGCAGCCGCCTCCCTACGACAAAAATTCCACGGATAGGATCACGCCGGTCACGACGGCGCTGTCCTCGGTCAGACAGTTCATACATAAATCCCGTCCCATAAAGCGTACTTCGCCGCTGGCTGTACTCAGCCGGATCTGCCCTTCCTCATATTCCAAAATGCCGCGGCAGCCCTCCACGACCACGCGGCGATTACCGGACAATTCCATGCGGGCGGCACTGGTAAGCGTGCCGCAGGGCAGCTCCAAAGCGCGTTCCATTCGTTGGGCGATCGCCGGCACGGGGCGCGGCTTTCGATCCTTTTTGCGCATAATCCGCCTCCTTCCTTTCCTGTCATAACACAAAATATGCGCGTCCGGGTGGAATAATGCGGACGGACAACCCATATATATGAAAGAACGGCCATGCGCGTGTGAAAAACTGCGGCAGCGGAAAGGTTGGATTTCCATGTTTATCAAAACGATACGTTCCTCCGCCATCAAAAACGGGGCGCTGCTGAGCGCGGCAATCGCACTGGGCGCCGCCCTGCTGATCTGGCCACAGGCGGCGGCGACCGGCGTGAGCCGCGGGCTGTCCATCTGTTCGGGCGTGATTATCCCGTCGCTGTTTCCGTTTCTGGTGTTGGCGGGATTTTTGGTGCGCTCCGGCATCAGCGCGGCGATCGGGCGGCGGCTGGAGGGAATCACCCGCGCGCTGTTCGGATTGCCCGGCTGCTGTGCGGCGGGCATTTTGCTGAGCATTGTGGGCGGATATCCGGCAGGCGGCGCTGCGGTGGGGGAGCTGCTGCGGCAGGGCAGCATTACCCGCGGAGAGGGGAGGCGGATGCTGCGTTTTTGCGTCAACGCCGGGCCGGCGTTTGTCATCAGTGCCGTAGGCGCGGGTATGCTGGGCAGCGTGCGTGCGGGGGTGGTGCTGTTCGCCGCCCATGTCGCTGCCTCGCTGCTGCTGGGGATAGGCGCGCATCTGCTGGATCGCAACCGCCCTTCCCAACCGGATAAGACGGTCAAAAATCCAAAGGTTCGCCCGCTGCCTGCCACGGCGGCATTCGTGGAGGCCGTAAACGGCGCGTGCCGGTCGCTGCTGGTTATGTGCGGATTTGTGGTGCTGTTCGCCGCCGTGCTGTCGCTTGCCGACGTCTCCGGTGTGCAGCAGGGCTTCCAGTGGCTGGTATCGCTGCCGTTGTTTGGCTTGGAGAGCGACACCAAGGCGCTTCACTGTATATTCCCCTGCTTGCTGGAGGTCAGCTGCGGCTGCGTGGAGGCGGCGCGCACCGGCGCAGCCGCGCCGCTGCTGCTGGGAATGGCGATGGGCTGGGGCGGCTTGTCCGTGCATTGCCAGCTGGCGGCGCTGCTGCACGAATGGAAGGTGATGGGAAAAGGCTTTTTCGCCGCGCGGCTGCTGCACGCGCTGCTGGCCGCGCTGTTGACCGTGCTGCTGTTCCGGATCGTACCGATGCCGCTGGAGGTATTCCGGCCGATCAACGGCGCAACCGTCGAACCGTTTTCTATTTCCGCCGTCGCGTCGGTCGCCCTCCTCTCTGCCTGTGCCATGCTGTTGCTGACTACGCGCCACGCCGGGAAAAAAGCGCTGGATTCCGACGGGGATTTATGCTAAACTAAAAGAAAATGGACTGCGCGGCGCCGGCCAGACTTTTTCGGAACGTTCCCGCAGCCATACGGCTCAAAGGAGGCAAGACAAATGCGGCGCAAATTATATGGTAACAATATACAGCCGACGTGCGAATATTGCCAGCACGGGCGGCGGTCTTCGGACGGCAAAGCGGTGCTGTGCACCAAGCGAGGGGTGATGCCGCTGTATCATCATTGCCGGAGCTATCAATACGATCCGCTCAAGCGGATCCCTTTCCGACAGCCGGATCTGGGCGAATACAGCGCGGACGATTTTCGCTTGGACTGACACCGGATCGACCGCCGTTCGGCTGACTGCTTCAGACCTGTCCCCTTTTCGGATCGAAGTATTATGATCGAAGTAACGGAAGGGTTTGAAGTAACGGAAAAATATAATATATTTATTTTTTGGCCTTGACAAAGCTACAGAATAAAACATATATAAGTTTTATTGCGGAACATAGTCAAGAGTGAGCGGCTTGACAGCATAGGACTTATTTTATTCTCTGCCGGTATGTTCCTTGACAAAAGCATAATGAAAAATGCAATCCCTGCGCGGGAACTGTCGAGGTATATCCATACAGTTTTCACGCAGGGATTTTTACATATCAGTTGAAAGGAGCTATATTGCTTATAAAAAGCAAAAATCCGAACGTGTCACCGTTGATGACAATGTTCGGATTATTTGACTGTGGCAAGAGGCAACGAAAAAGACATCGCTTGGACGTGGGCATTCGATTGTATTGTAAAAAAGAAAAACCTGCGGTGCGCAACATGCTCACCGCAGGTGTGGTGGGAGAAGGTGGATTCGAACCACCGAAGCTAGAAGCAACAGATTTACAGTCTGCCCCCTTTGGCCGCTCGGGAATTCTCCCCTATGCAATTGTAAACTGCGGCGCTCCTTGCCGGAACGCATGAGATATGATAACACGAATGCCCCACGCTGTCAAGAGAAATTTCACCTTTTTTTACTTTTTCCGTGTTTTTCAAAAAATTTACACATAACCTTTGAAAAAGAGCCGTTTTCTGCTATACTAATACTCGTCCCGGTCCGGCTGTCCATGCCGGGTGCCGGCATAGGCAGGCAAATTTGCGGGAACAATGCTGTATATACGATTTTACAACTCTAAGCATGACGGCTTTGAAAGGCAGGTTTTCATCATGTGCGGCTTTTGCGGCTTTACCGGCCAGATCGTGGATCGGGAGCGCTATATGAAGGAAATGGCGGATTGCATCACCCATCGCGGTCCGGATTCAGACGGCTATTATTTTGACGACGATATCGCCATGGCGTTCCGCCGTTTGAGTATTATTGATCTGGAAACCGGCCATCAGCCGCTGTACAGTGAGGATAAGCGCCTGGTGTTGATGTTCAACGGCGAAATCTATAACTACCGCGCTCTGCGCGCGGAACTGCTGGAGGCCGGACACGTTTTCGCCACCGAAAGCGACAGCGAGGTGCTGGTACACGGCTTTGAGCAATGGGGAGAAGACCTGTTGCCGCGGCTGCGCGGAATGTTTGCGTTTGTGATTTGGAACACGCAGGACAAATCGCTGTTTCTCGCCCGCGATTATTTCGGCATCAAACCGATGCATTACACAACGCTGGCGGACGGCAGCTTTCTGTACGCCTCCGAAATCAAGTCGATGTTCCCGCACCCCGGTTTTGTCAAGGAGTTCAACGAAAAAGCGCTGGACGGCTATCTTTCCTTTCAATATTCCGTACCGAATGAGACCTTTTTCAAGCGCGTTTACTGCCTGCCGCCGGCGCATTATCTGTGGCTGCGGGACGGAAAAGTCACGACACACCGTTACTGGGAGCCGGTGTTTGAGCCGGATGAGTCCATGACGTTGGACGATGCGGTTGAACAAATCGACCGGGCGTTTACCGATTCGGTGGAGGCGCACCGTATCAGCGATGTGGAGGTCGGCTGTTTCCTGTCCGGAGGGGTGGACTCCAGCTATGTGGCGTCCTATTTCGGCGGACAGAAGGCGTTTACGGTCGGTTTCGATAACGGACAGCATTACAATGAGAGCAATTATGCCGCGGAGCTGGCGGAAAAGGTGGGGATCACGCATTTCACCCACGTGATCTCGGAGGAGGAATACTGGGACGCGCTGCCAAAGGTGCAGTATCATCTGGATCAGCCGCTGGCCGATCCCGCGTGCGTGGCGCTGTATTTTGTCTCCAAGCTGGCGGCGGAGCACGTCAAGGTGGTGCTGTCCGGCGAGGGCGCGGACGAGCTGTTCGGCGGTTATCGGATCTATCATGAGCCGTATTCGCTCGCTGGTTATCAAAAGCTGCCGCGCTGGCTGCGCAAGGCGGCTGCGGGGCTGGTATCGGTTATCCCGTTTGACTTCAAGGGAAAATCCTTTTTGATTCGCGGTTCCAAAACGCTGGAGGAACGGTTTATCGGCAACGCGTATATGTTTAATAAGAAAGAAAAGGCGCGGCTGCTCAAAAACATTGCGGCGACGGACCCTGCCGAGCAAGTCGCGGCGTTTTATGAGCGTTGTGCCGGGCTGGACGACGTATCGCGGATGCAGTATCTGGATATTAACCGTTGGATGGTGGGCGATATCCTGCTCAAGGCCGACCGGATGAGCATGGCGCATTCGCTGGAGCTGCGCGTGCCGTTTTTGGATAAAGAGGTGTTTGCGGTTGCGTCCCGCGTGCCGGTGAAGCACCGCATCGGCGGCGGCACGACCAAATACGCGATGCGCCTTGCGGCGATGCGGCATATGCCGGATGAATCCGCCAGCAAACCGAAGCTGGGCTTCCCGGTGCCGATCCGCATCTGGCTGCGGAAAGAAGAATATTATCACCGGGTGCGTGCCGCGTTCCTATCCAAAACCGCCGAGAAATTTTTCAACACTGACGAGCTTTTGAAGTTCCTGGATCAGCATTATACGGGCAAAAAGGACAACAGCCGCAAAATCTGGACGGTGTATATGTTCCTGCTGTGGTATGAGGTGTATTTTAAGTGAGCACCGCCGGCGAATCGCCGCCGGATGGCTGGTTACCTGTCTGAAAAGAAAGGATGAAGCGTATTATGAAAGCCTCTGCGAGAAAAAGTGCGAGAGCCGGCACCGGTAAAAAGGGGATCGTGATCGGTTCTCTCATCGCCACTTTGCTGGTGCTGATCCTATACTGGTTTATGCTGCCGGCGCTCAATCCCTCCAGTCCGGCCTTGTGGGCGTTTGTCATCGTTTCGCTGCTGATCTATCTGGTCGTGCTGTCTGCCGTTGGGTTGGGACGCGCTTTTGCCGATATGGGCAGTACGGTTGTGGACGTGGGCGGCACAAAAATGAACATTCCCAATATGCCGCATCTGCCGAAAACCCGTTTTGTCAAGGTTATGCTGCTGATCATCGGCGGTTTGATCGTGCTGGCGATCCTTTTGTCCATGATCGGCGCCAAAATCTTCAACGCTTCCCGTTATCGGGATCTGCTTGTCAAGACGGAGGGCAGCTTTACGGAGGATGTAGCCGAGCTGTCCATGAACCAGATCCCGGTCGTGGACCGGGATACCGCATCCCGTCTGGGCAGCCGCAAGCTGGGCAACATGTCCGATCTGGTGTCGCAGTTTGTGATTGCGGAGAATTATACGCAGATTAACAAGGGGAATCGCCCGGTGCGCGTGACGCCGCTGGTGTACGGCGACGTCATCAAATGGCTCAACAACCAGAAAAACGGCGTGCCGGCCTATTTGCTGGTGGATATGGTCACGCAGGAAACCGAGCTGGTGCGCCTCGAAAAAGGCATGAAGTATTCGCCGAACGAATATTTCATGCGCAATCTGCGCCGGTATTTGCGGTTCCATTATCCGACCAAAATGTTCGGCGACTACTCCTTTGAGGTGGATGAAAACGGCACGCCGTATTGGATCGCCTCGACGATCTGTTACCGTATCGGCGTGTGGGGCGGAAAAGACGTCGAGGGTGCCGTGCTGGTGAACGCCATTACCGGCGAGCACAAATACTATGACGTGGCCAACATCCCCACATGGGTGGATCAGGTATACCACGCGGATATGATTCTGGAACAGCTCAATTATAACGGCGCGTTCCAGCAGGGGTATTTCAACTTCTTCATCGGGCAGCGCGGCGTGCTGCAAACGACCGACGGCTACAATTATATCGCCGTCAACGACGACGTGTATCTGTATACGGGCATGACCTCGGCGGTCAGCGACGAATCCAACATCGGCTTCGTGTTGGTCAACATGCGCACGAAGGCGACCAAATTCTATTCCATCCCCGGCGCGGAGGAATATTCCGCCATGAATTCCGCACAGGGGCAGGTACAGCACCTCGGGTATACATCCACCTTCCCGCTGCTGCTCAACGTGGCGGAGCGGCCGACCTACTTCATGTCGCTCAAGGACGCGGCCGGGTTGGTCAAGATGTATGCGTTTGTGGACGTGGAACGCTACCAGCTGGTCGGCACGGGCGCGACGGTGGACGAAGCACGCACCAACTATGCCAAGGTACTCAAGCAAGAGGGTGAGCCCGCCTCCGGCGGAGAACCCGTTACCGGCGTCTTGGCCGAGATTTACCCGGTTGTGGAGGATGGCAACACGCGCTACTATTTCAAGCTGGAGGGCAGCGACGTGATTTATATCGCGTCCATCCAGACCTCCACCCGGCTGCCGTTCCTCAAGCCGGGCGATACGCTGACCTTTACGGCGTCCGGCGAAGCCGCTGTACAGGATGTGCTGACGATCCAATAAAAAACGGGCAAAGGCCGCTCTCCTATTGGGAGAGCGGCCTTTTTTGCGTTTATAGGTATATACGAAAGGCATGCGGCGAAGGCGAAAAATAAAAAGTTATCGCAAATTTTCAAAAAAATTTATTATGAGACCGATTTGTGACCGCGGCCCTGTAAAATAGTACACGAAAGCTGAACGCGGTGATGCGGTGGCAGCTTGTCAAAAAGAAGAATGTGGACAATCCGTATAAAAAGGTTTGCATACAGCGATAAATGAGACCGAGATGTGACCGGCGGATGGTAAGATAGTGCGCAGTGACCACATTCAGGAAAGTGTCCTCACGAATTTTGACGATTCATGAGTGGAATTATGCAGCTAGAACGCAGAGGAGTGCATACTGTGAAAAGCATGAAGAAAGTATGGTCAAGCATTCTTTCGTTAGCATTGACGGCTTGCTTGCTGGGGAGCGGTTTCCCGTCGTCGGTGACGGATGCCCGCGCTGCGAGCGGGTCGATTGAACAGCCGGAACCGGGCAACGGGAGCTTTTTCATCCCGGAATATTCCGAGGGAGAAAAAGAGGGCCTGCTGAAAAAAGAGGCGGTGCCGGTTGAGGGGATGGACGGCTACTACGATATCACCCTTACGCTCCAGCCGCCGACGAGTTCAGAGGTTACGACCACGAAAAAGACCGACATCGTACTGGTGATCGACAAATCCGCCAGTATGACCAACGGAAACAATATTCTCGGCAGCGTGAAGTCGGCGGCCAATGACTTGGTCGATAAGGTGCTGACCGAAAGCCTGCAAAACTCCGTGCGGGTGGCGGTGGTCGCGTTCAGCGGCCCGAACCAAACCAATGCGACCGCCACCGAGGCCAATTCGGTGATTTCTTTGGGCTTCAGCAACAGCGCCTCCGAAGTGACGAACTATATTAACACGAAGATTTCCGCCAGCGGCGGTACGAACACGGAGGCCGGCTTTAAGAAAGCCTATGATCTCCTCAAGACCAGCACGGCGGAGCAGAAATTTGTCGTGTTCCTGTCGGATGGCGGGCCGACCTTCCGTTTGACAAAGGTAACAGAGGACGCCGGCCGTAACACTGTGTATTACGGCACCGGTTCCAACGACGAATACGGCTACAATGCCACATGTGCATTGGCGTGGGCCAACGCGCTGAAAGCAGGAGTCGAGGAGCAAACAGAGAAGGTAGAAGTCGGCGACGCTACGATTCAACCGATGAACGGGCTGGACGCGAAGATCTTCTCCGTCGGCTATGGCGTGGACACCTCCGCATATGCCAGTCCCGACACCGAGGACGTTACGTACTATTATCCGGCCAGTCAAGCCGGCCAGATTTCCAACATCTTTAAGCTGATCCAACAGACGATCACCAATTCCATGGCGGCTTCGCAGATTGTGGTTAAGGATATTGTGACCGATGATTTCACGATCGTGACGCCGGCAGGCGAGGTAGCCGTGGCCGGCCAAGAGCTGGCTGCGGGTCAGCAGGTCACGATCGACGGCAATACCGTCAGCGTGCCGCTGGGCACGATCATTTCGCAGGAAACCTCGACGCCCATCACGATCACCTTCCGCGTGAAGGTGCGGGAAGACCGCTTCCTGGAGGCCGGCGATTATCTGGTGCCGACCAATACGCGGGCGGAGGTCACCTACCGGCAGGACGACGAAGAATGGAATCAGGTTTTTGAGGTTCCCGGCGTCAACATCCATGTGGACGACACCAAGTATGGCATGCAGAAAACCGCTATGGTCAAAAGCTGGGATGACCGCACCTACGATATCACGCTGAAAGCGTGGTCGGCGAAGCCGGTCGAAACGGTGTGGGTGGATGTGACCACCTATCAGGCGGAAACGGTCATCACGCCCAGTGCGGATAACGAGGGCAACAGCTATCTCGTCTATATCGGTGAGGGAAACAATGAGCCGGTCAGCCAGGATCCCGCTGACTACGCGCTGGTGAAATGCTCCGGCGAAACCGTTAAAACCGGCAGCAGCTATTACTGGGGCTCGGATGGCGTCAACGGTATTGAAAAGTACGAAGGCAATGTCTATATCCGCGAGGGCTTGTCATGGTATGAATCAGTAGGTCATACCAGCAATTTCGTTCCGGAAGACGGCGTTCAGTATTATGGCGATGGTGTATTTGAAATTGAGATACCTTTTATTGGAACGATTTCTATCCCCTATAAACAGCCAATCACCCGCTATGAAGAAGCCGAGTACACCACGACGTACTTCTGGGAAGACAAACAAGACGCCGGTGCGGTCGCACGCACGACTTATAAGACCGTGACGACGCAGGAGCCGTTCACGCCGGAGGGCAGCTCGCCGATTCAGGCGGCAACGGACATTGTGGACGTGGTAGACCCCCGCTTTGAAATTGTATCGACCAGCCCGGCCGGCGCGACAGTGGAGGGCAACAAGGTCACTTGGACGGTCGATGCTCTGAGCGGTACGGCGGAGGAGCCCGGCTTTGTCGGAACCATCACGGTTCGCGCCAAGGATACGTTCGTGGGCGGCAACAACGTCAAAACCAACGTAGAAGCGCAGTCCGGCCTGAAGATCGGCGACAATACGCTGCGGGCTTTCCCGAACCAGCCGACGGTGAACGTCAAAGCGGAATTAACGCTCGGCAATACGCAGCGTGAAATTTTCCTCGGCGAGGCTGTACCGAACGATGCCAGTATCCCCGCGGATATGGGGGCGACGGTGGACGGCGTACAGTACGCTTGGACCGCCGGCGAGGGCGTGACAGGCGGAAAACTCCCCGTTGCGTATATCCCCGAAACAGCGCAAACTTTGGAATACACGCTGACCGGCACGCTGGTCATGGAGGAGCCCACGGAGGCGTCCAACGCCAACACGGCAGGTCATTATAACGGCAGCGCCGCCGATCAATACACGATGACGGCGAACGGTATTTACACGGTGCTCATCCACACCGGTAAGCTGACGATCACGAAGCAACTGGTGGATGATCAAGGAAATCCGATTGCGCCGCATGACGCTAAGCAGGCGTTCCTGTTCACCGTTTTGAAAGATGGCAAGCGCTTCTGCGAAGTGGTTCTCACGCCCGGAACGCAGACCGCGGCCAGCAAAACCCTGACCGCGCTTCCCGCCGGTGAATACACCGTTGTGGAGGATACGAAATGGGCATGGCGCTATGAAGCGGTCGGTGACGCGCAGCAAACGGTCACTATCTCCCGCGATGAGCCGGAGCAGGCCGTCACTTTCCAAGACAAACACGTAAATCCCTATTGGCTGGAAGGTAAAGACAATGTGACCAATGTGTTCAACGTAAAGTAAAGGAGGAAAACACATGAGAAACAAGAAAAAGGCTCTGGTGCTTTCCTCGCTTGCCGTTGTGACCGCCGTTACCCTCCTGTTTGGCGGAGCCACGCTGGCCTATCGTTTTGCACAGACGGGCAACATTCAAAACCTTTTCACTCCCGGCACGGTGTCTATGGATGTGCAGGAAAACAGCAGCAGCACACCGTCCGATACGAACGAACTGCCGGACGGCACCAAGGAGGTGCAGCTTCAGAACACCGGCACGATCGAATCGTATCTGCGTGCCAAGCTGGTTCCCAGCTGGAAATTCGTGGACGGTGAGGCGAATACGGCGGGGCTGGTGCTGCGGCCGATGCCCGAAACCATCACCGGAACAGTCGTGGATCTGGGCGATATCCGGCTGCATCTGGCAGCCGACTGGCAGACCAACTGGCTGTACAAGGACGGTTACTTCTATTACAAGAAGCCGGTTCCCGCCGGGGAAATGACGACGCTGCTGATGGAATCGGTATCCGTTGCGGAGGGCAAGGAGGCCACGCTGCTGAACAAGCTGCAGCTGGATGTGCTTTCCGAATCCATCCAAACGTCCGATCCGCAGGATACACAGCCCGCTTTGCAGCAAGCCTGGGGGCCTCTCACGCTGGATAGCAACGGCTGCATCAGCGGCTGAGGAGGAGAAAACCGGTGCTGAAAAAGATCTGCAACATTCTGCTTAGCCTCCTGATTGCCGGCATGGCGGTGATTGCCGCCGCGCTGCTGGTGCCGTACCTGTTCGGCTACCGGCCGCTGGCCGTGCTCAGTCCCAGCATGGAACCCATGTATCCGGTTGGCTGCGTCGTGTATGTCAACACGAAAGTCAAACCGGAGGAGCTGAAGGTCGGCGATGCGATCACCTTCACCCTCAGCGGCAATACCCTCGCGACGCACCGCATCACGGCGATCGACAGTGAAAAACGCGAGTACGTTACGCAGGGGGATGCGAACAACACTTCGGACGGCGCGCGCAGCTTTGATACGCTGGTCGGGCGGGTATCCCGATATGGCGTACCGCTGCTGGGATACGTTTCCGAAGGCATCAAAACCACAAAAGGCATGGTCATCGCGGCCGGCTTGGTCATGATCATCATCCTGCTGGCGTTTTTGCCGGACGCCCTTGCAAAAGATAAAAAGCCGGCAAACGAAGCGCCCGAAGCTTCGTCGGACACCCCGACAGAATCGTTACCCGAAGAAACCGATGTTTCTATTAAATAAAAATTTAATTTTTGGAGGAAGAAAATGATGAAAACGAAGAAATTAGCGATTGCCTCTGTATGTGTTGCTCTGGCCGGTATTATTGCCGCGGGTGCTACGATGGCTTACCTGAATGACAAAACAGCCACCGTCACCAATACCTTTACGCCCTCGGGCTCCAATTTGAGCATCCAGCTGCGTGAGCCCGCTTGGGACGGCTACACCTTTGCAGATACCAACTATACCACGTTGGGCGCTTCCGCTAAGGAGGGCCTGAGTGAGGCGGTTCTTAAGGATCTGGGTATCACGAAAGCGAATCCGTATGCTCCCGGCTCGGTTATCCCGAAGGATCCGACTGTTAAGAATAACGGCACCGCCGCTGTTTGGGTTGCGGTGAAGCTGGAGTATGTGGATGTGCCGACATACGCCGAGATCAACTACGAAAACGGCACCAAATGGGAATTCAACGCGGACAAAACCATTGCGTATTACAAAACTACGTTGGCTGTCGGTGAAACAACGGCTCCTGTGTTTGATAAAGTAACCATCCCCACGACTGTGACCGAGCTGGGCAGCACGGCGTTCAAGATCAAGAGCACCGCGTATGCGATCCAGACCGAGAATATTGCGGATCTGGCAGCGGCCAAAGCGGCGTTTGCGGCACAGTTCAATGGTGTGTTCTAAGCGCAATAAGACTCCGGTTTCTGCGTATGTTCAGCTAATTTAGAAAAAGTGTGTGGAGGATGACTACGATGAATACAAAAAGTAAAAAAATTGCCGTAGCAGCGGTTGCGGCTTCTCTGGCAGGTTTGATGGCAGTGGGCGGAACCTTGGCATGGCTGACAGCCGGTACCGAGGTGAAGGTCAATACGTTCAGCGTTGGTGCGAACGGAACGGGCGGCGAAGCCTCCGTATCCATTCAGCTCAAGGAAGATGCGTTTGACGGTGCGGATTACGGCGCAGTGCGTGATGTGGAAGGCGTGCTGAAAACCGATTTTGATGCGCACTATTCGGTGAAGGATGGCGTGATCACCAACACGCTGAAAGACGCCACGTATGGCTACAACCAGGCGCAGTACATTCTGCCGGGCCGCGTGATCGCCAAAGATCCCCAGGTCAAGAACAATGGCCAGAACGCCGTGTATGTCGCTATCAAGCTGGACTATAAAAAGAATACGGCGGCTGCCGGTGAGCAGGCGGTTTATGTCGATTCCTCCTATGCGGAGCTGCTGTTTGACGCGACAAAAGACGGCGCGGACAAGGGCATTTTCGAGGCTATTGCCTTTGATACTGCCAACTGGACGGCCAAGGATGGAACCAATACGGTGTTCTATTACAATACCGTGCTGGCTACCGGCGCCGAGACCAGCGAGCTGTTTGAGCAGGTTAAGATCGCGTCCAAAGCGGCCAAGGTCTATGGCTTCCAGATTGATGTAACGGCCTATGCGGTTCAAGCGGAGGGCATTGACGCTGACAATGCGCCGGCTATGCTGGACAAGACGATCGACGGTACGATCAACGCTTGAGAAAACATCCCCAGAACTGTTCGGATGCTTTGCCGCTCCTGTGAAGCGGGTGCGGCAAAGCATCTCCAAGGAGAAGGCTTATGAAAAAGAGAATTGCCCTAATTGGCATGGCGGTTGTTTTCGCCGCCTGTATTCTCGTGGGCGGCACCTTTGCATGGTTTACCGACAGGCAGGAAGTGACCAATGTCGTGACCATGGGCAATGTCTCCGTCGTGCTGAACGACATCTATGAGGGCCATACCGTGGCGCTGCCCAGCAAAACGGTCAGCAAGATCGTTTCGGTTACCAATGACGGCGAACAGCCCGCTTATGTCCGCATCCAGCTGAAAAAATACTGGTCGGCATACGCCGAGGATGGAAAGCAGCCGGATGGTACGGAAAACCCGGAACTGATCCATATCAATTTCACCAACCCGGAGGATTGGGTGTTGGGTAATGACGGCGCGTATTATTATCAGAAGCCGTTGGAGCCGGACGTGACCACTTCAAACTTGTTTGAAAGCTTCACGCTGGATGAAAAGATTGACAACCGTTACGATCAGCTGCAGGGAAATATTGAGGTGTCCGCGCAGGCGGTACAGTCCAAAAATTTTGAAAAGCAGCTGGATAAGAACGGCGAGGGTCAGATCGTTGGCTGGGGCGATGTACAGGTGGAAGACAACAATATATCGCCTTTTAAAGGTTAAATGAGGGCTGATAGAATGAAAATGACATTTCATAAACGGTTGACAGCTGGTCTGACAGCCATTCTGATGGCATGCTCTGTCAATGCCTTCGCCGTATGCGCCGATGTGCCTGTTTCCACAGTCAAATATACCGGCAGTGAATCAGGCGGAAAAGTGGAATTGTCCTCGGATGATTTCTTTGCGGCGAGCAAGGATATGATGCCGGGCGATACCAGCCATCAGCAGGTGACGTTTCAGAACCGCGGCAAGGCCGATATCCGCATTTATCTGCGGGCGGAATATGTTGCTCTGGGGGACGAAGCACAGGATGCCGTTGCCCGAGACATGGTGTTCAATCAGTTGGATATGAAGCTGACCTATCCCACCACGGAAGACGGTCAGGTGGTAACCAAAACGATTTATGAGGGCAAGTTGTCCGGCGCAGTGGACAAATACGGCGTTTCCCTGACGGATACCGAGCAAAACAGCGGCCGTGGCTATGTGCTGGGCCGCCTGAGCCAAAACGCCAACATGGAAATGAACGTGGAGATCACGATTCCGGAGGAACTCGGAAACCTTTATCAAAACGCCGTTGCCAAGGTGAAATGGATATTTATTGTCGAGGATCTGTACGATGAAAATATCCCGAACGATGATCCGCCGCTGGATGGGCCGGATACGGGCGTCGAGCAGTCGATGCTGTGGGCAATTGTCGGCACGATTGCCGCGGTTAGCCTGTTGTTCATGTTGTGGTTGGCGGCGCCATCCAAGAAACGCAAAAAAGCGGTTGCGGATGAGGCAAACAGGCTGTCGGATTCGGATCCGCAGGTATAATCCATCGTATATAGCACAGGGACATCCGGTTTCGGATGTCCCTGTTTTTTAATATATTAAAAAGGGCAGCAGCTGTTGCAGTTGTGTCATCTGTTCCGGGGCGGGAATATACTCCCGCCCCATTCGCTCGGCGTCGGTGTAGCCCATCGCTGTACGCTTGGCGTTGCCGAACGGATGAAACGGCAGTAGCCGGATGCGCGAAATCCCCAGCTCCTCCGCCAGCGCCTTTACGGCCAGAATATGTTTCGCGGTATCGTTGACGCCGCGGATAATCGGACAGCGGAGCGTGATAGCGGCTGCGTTGATTTGCGCCGCCCGCCGCAGATTTTCCCACATCGGGTGCGGATCGGCGCCGGTATTGGCTTGATGCCGGTCCGGATCGGTGTCCTTGATGTCCCACAGCAGCCAGTCGCAGGCCGCGCACAGCGGCTCCACATAGTCCGGTGAGAAAAAGCCGCTGGTCTCGACTGCTGTACCGATGCCGCGTTCCCGCGCGCCGCGCAGAAGCGCCAGCGCAAATTCCGGCTGTGCCAGCGGTTCGCCGCCGGACAGTGTTATCCCGCCTTGCTGTCCGTAAAAGGCAGAATCACGCTGTACCGTGTCCAGTAGCTGCCGGACGGTCTGCCGCTGTCCGCACCATTCCAGCGCACCGGCCGGGCACACCGTTATACACGCGCCGCAGCCGATGCAAGCGGCGCTGTCAAATGTGTGGCTGCCGGCAGCCAACCGATGGCATCCATTCGGGCATGCCGCCGCGCACGCGCCGCAGCCGATGCAGAAAGGCGGTGTAAGCTGGATTTCCGGTTGTCGTTTCCATGTTTCAGGGTTATGGCACCAGCGGCAATGCAGCGGACAGCCCTTGAGGAACACCGTGGTGCGGATTCCCGGCCCGTCGTGTACCGAAAACCGCTGGATATTGGTGACAATTCCGCACGTTTCCATCACGGCAGCACCTTGACATTCGCGATATTACGCGTAAATTCCGGCGCATACAGCTGCCAAAGAATCTCTTTTTGACGGTTGATCCCGTAAGCAGCAGCCGTTTCCCCAATATGCCGGGAGGCGCCGATGCCGAAGCGGATTTCCACCGGATTATAATACGTAAAATTTGTCATATTATTGTCCTTCCTTAATGTGCGGCGGTCAGCCCGGCTGCGCGCTGCGTTCAATAATCATTTGCTGCCATTCGCGGCTGAGCGTGATAAAGCGTGCCGACCAGCCGGAAATGCGCACGGTCAGATTGGGATATTGCTCCGGATGCTGCTGCGCTTCCAGCAGAACGGCGTTGTCCATGACGTCGGTCTGCATAAAGAACCCGCCGAGCTGCAAAAAGCCGGACAGCAGCCCTTCCAACGCGTCCAGTCCCTCCTCGCCCTCGACGGCGGTCGGCTCCAGCTTAATATCCAGCGCCGTGCCGCAGGTCAGGCGGGACAGGTCGGTTTTGCAGTGCGATCGAATAATGGCGGTCGCGCCGGTTTTATCCGTCCCCGGCGTCGGGTTGAGGTTGCCGGACAAAATGGTTTTTGCATGGCTGCCGAACGGGGTAGCGAATCGTCCGGGGCTCCAGTCGATCTGCCGGCCGAAGGTGCTGATTCCGGGCGGACGCAGGATGCCGTTGCGCTGCGGTACGGCGCGTACCGTCTCTATGAAATGGTTGGCAATTTCCGCGACCAGCGCGTCCGCTTCGTCGTTGTCGTTGCCGTAATACACATACTGTCTGGCGGCGTAGAGACGCAGCTCCTCTGCGCCGGCCCAATCGTTTTGCAGCAGCCGCATCAGCGTGGGAAAATCCACCTTTTGTTCATCAAATACCAGCTTTTTGATTGCGAGCAGCGCGTTGCCCACATCGGGGATTGCTCCCATGTGCGGCGAGCATACCCGATAGCGTGCGCCGCCGTTCAGATAATCCCGCGCATGCTCGATGCAGCCTTCGGTCAGCAAGGCGATGACGGAAGAGGGCGTTTCATCGCTGGAAAACGTGTCGGTTTTTTTCTGGAAATCGTGGATGCAGGCGTCCATCGCGCGGAAATACGCAGTTTTCAGCTCTTCAAAGGAGGTATAGACCATGGGTTCCGGTTTCTGTAAGCCCAGAATCTCCCGTTCCAAAATCCCATAAGCGTCCATCGGCGTATAGGCAAAATGCGTTTCTCCGGGAATCTGTACCTCCCAGCAGCCGTCGTTGGCATAGCGGCGCGCCTGCTCCGGCGTGTAGCCGAATTCTTCCAGGCTGCCGCGCACCAGATTCTCGTTATACACGGCGACCACGCCGCCGCCGTGCCGCTGCACCGCGGCAATTTTGCGCGTCAGCCATGCGGGCGCATCGGGCAAAAGCCGCACCGCGATCGGGAAATCGCCGATCGGAAATTCTTCTACAATATCCAATACCAGCCGCGTGACTTCATTTATCAACGGCCGGCCGTCGTCATCGACGCCGGCCAGAACCAGATTTTGATAATACTGCCCGTCGCCGCTGACCGTGTCGCACAGCGTGATCCATTCGCAGCCGCGGATAAAAAAGTGTGCCAGCAGTTCGCGCGCTTCGTCTAATGTGATGGCGCCGCTGCGCAGATCGCTTTCCAGAAAACCGCCCAGCATCTTGTCGATACGTCCGATGCCCGGCCAGTTGCCGCACAGCCGGCAGAAAGCGAATGAAAACCACAGCGCCTGTACGGCTTCCCGAAAGTGCCGCGGCGCACGAAACGGCACCTCTTTCAAGTTGTCGTACAGCACACGGTAATGCTGTGCCAGAGCCGGTGTTTCCGCCGCTGCGATACGCTGCTCCAACAGCTGCAGATAGCGTGTGTGCCAGATGCGGATTGCACGGCATACGTTTTGCAGAGAGCCAAGAAAGGCGCGTTCCTCCGCTGTTTCCGCCGTTTCCATACGGCGGTCGATACGCGCGGCATAGTCATCCAGACCGCGTTCCAGCAGGCGGTCGAAGCCGGGTGTCACATGGCTGACGCTGGTTTGTACCAGTTCGCCCTGAAACCGCGCCGGCACCATATGCCACGTCGCGTTGGATAATGAGGCGCTGCCGACCAAAAGTTCCGTGTCCCGCAGGATCAGCGGTGCCTCCTGCGCAATTTTCAGGATCATTGCATCGTATTTTTGCCGCGGGTTCATTTCAGCGAAGCCAGGCACTTCTTCCATGTGCACGCAAGGGGATTGCAGCAGCGCCTGCCCGTGCTTGCCGTGCAGTGCGTCCGCTGCCAGCTGCCGCGTCGCTTCGCTGCACCGGATCGGGCGTGTGCCGGGAAATGTAGAATAAAAAATCTCCGCCATTTTGTCTCACTCCTTATTGGCCTGTTCTGCTTTTTATTATACGGAACGGGCGGAAAAAGGCTATGGACAATTGCGGAGATTTTATGTATAATTTTAACACGAGAGGACGGTGGGAGAAGATGGACGTGGCAATCACCTATTTGCAGGCAAACGACGGCACCTGTACGTCGGAGGGAGAGCGGCATGTAAAAAGCCTGCCCTGTTTATCGGTGGTGATGGCGGTGACCGGACGGTACAGCATTGCGCTGGACGGCGGCGAGCCGCAGGAGATCTCGGCCGGTCATGCTTTCATCGCGCCCGCCGGCGTAATGCAGGATATCGTACACCACGTGGATCCGGCGGTGGGATATATGCGCATGAAGTGGCTGTTCCTGCAGGCGCAGTTTCAGTCGCTGTATACGCAGGACGATCGTTTTTCTTTTCCTCTATGTCTCCCGGAGGCCTATTGTGCCGAGATGTCGGGTTATATCGACGCGCTGTTGACCGAGGACGAGACACCGGCAGGTGTCTGTCGGCGGCAGGCGATCGGTTTTTCCGTTTTGTCTTTGCTGCTGCAAACAGCAACGCCTAAGCCGCCGGTTGTCGGTTCGGTTGACCCGGCGATCGCGTATCTGCGCGCACATTATGCCGAAAAGCTGCCGGTTGCGCTGCTGGCCGCGCAATGCGGATTGTCGCCGTCGGCGTTTTTGCGGCATTTCAAGCAGGAGACCGGCGCAACGCCGTCGTCGTTCTTGATGAATTACCGGTTGAACACCGCCGCGATACAGCTGGAAAACAGCGAAGCCGATGTACAGACCATCGCGGAGCGCACCGGATTTTATGACCAGTTTTATTTTTCACGCTGTTTTCGCAAGAAGTACGGTGTGCCGCCTCTGCAATATCGCCGCCAGACACAATATGCGGCGGCAAACAACGGACATGCAGGCGGTGGAGAGTGCGGCGGACAAGATGGGAAAATGGCTTCATGCCGCCGGCGGCGCAAAGATAGAGCAGCGGAAGAAAATTGGTGATATAGCGGCTGTTGATCTCCCACAGCATCAAAAATAACCATAGACCGAACAAGGCGACCTGTGCGGCAAAGACGGCACACGGCCGCCCGTTTTTGCCGTGCAGCCGGAGACTCAGCAGAAGCAAAAGAAGTACGACGCTCCACACGCCGTTGCACAGCGACTGGTACAGCGGGTGATACGCCCCCTTATACAAAAGGAAACGGTGCAGGATGTTCGGCGTCAGAGGTGTGTCATCCAGGAAATCCGACAAAGCAAAAGTGCCGTCGCTGAACGCGCGCACGCTTTTGCGGATCGGCAGTGTCAGAGCGCCGCCGATGCCCTGCTCTTGCAGGCCGGCGAGCACCTGCTCGCGCAAAGCCGCGTCCCGCGCGGCCGGATCCCGGATGCTGCGTCCCAGCTGAAAAATCGCGTGATTGTACGTGCCTTCTCCCTGCACCGCCAGTGCCAGCCAGTAAGACAGCGGCATACTTTCCTGCGCCGCAGCGGAGGAGGTTTGCTGATGCGCCGCCGTATAGGCGCGAAACCCGGCAAACAGCAGCGGAATCAGGCAAAGGGCGGCGCCTGCCAGCGCCATGGCCCGCCGCCAGCGCTTTTCGCACAGTAGCGCAATCAGAATGGCGATCAGGATGATGAGCACCGTGGCTTTGAGCAGCGCACCGAGCGCGGCGAGAATTCCCATGCCGGCATAATACAGCGCCAGCCGGATCCGCCGTGTTTCGGCGCGGGAACAAACATAGAGATAAAAAACGGCGGCAGGAAAGATCATGGACAGCGTATCCGTGTAAAAGACCGGCGCCATGAACCAAAACGGCGGGCTGAGAGCAAACAGCAGGCAGGCTGTTATCGCTGTGGGCGCACCCCACAGGCGGCGGCAGCTCAAGGCGGTCAGCACCATGGACAACACGACCAGCACCGCGTTTGCCGCCATCGCCACGCCGAACCAGTCGGTGATGCCCAGCGCAGCCGCCGGCCGGAACAGAAGCGTCAGGAACACCACCCCGCCGAGGTTGTTGGGAAAGATGGCGAAATAGTCAGCATGGCAGGTGGAGGAGGCATAGATGCCGAACGAACCGGTTTCCAGCCATTCCAGCGCGCCCTGATACAGCGCCTCCAAATCAAAGGCCGGTTGGAATCGCAGGTGCGCGCCCAGTGCCAGCTGCGCCGTCAGCATCAGCAGGGAAAACAGCAGCAGGAGCACGCCGAAGCGGCGCTCCAGAAAGTCGGAAACGCGGGAAAGCCGGCGGTAAGCCAGAAATAAAACAACACCTGTGCCGAGAAAAACGGCACAGGTGAGCAGCGGAAAATGCGCATAGGGATAGGGGATGAGGACAGCCGCCGCGGCTACCGGGACGAACACGAGCAGAAACGCACCGGCGAAAAGGGCGCAAAGCGTACCGATAAAGCCG
>CATWUX010000027.1 GCA_958354085.1 uncultured Oscillospiraceae bacterium
ATATCACTATGGATTTTTCTTTTATGTGTCCAACTTCATTTTACAATTAACCATAAAAATCCAAATCGTTATTGCCCACGATAAATTCGATCTCGATGTCGGGCAGCTGCGCCTGAATGTAAGGGGCATAATCATATATCAGGTCGGTGCTCCAAAGATACACAGATAGAGGGGCCTCCGGCTTCTCGGGGCGCGAGGACGCGCAGCCCGCCAAAGGCAGTAGCAGGGCAGCAGACAGGGATAGGATGGTCGGTATTTTCAGTTTCACTTTTATACGATCCTTTCGCATAAGCCAGAAATATTGTTCAGCGAAGCTCGGCCATCAGCAGCCGCAACCGGTTTATATTCACGGGTTTTGCCACATGCGCATTCATCCCCGCGTCCAGCGCTTTGCGCACATCGTCATCAAAAGCGTTAGCCGTCATCGCTACAATGGGGATTTTACCCGCATCGGGATGCCCGCACCGGCGGATCCGGCGGGCGGTCTCATATCCATCCATAACGGGCATGTGGATATCCATAAATATCATAGCAAATTCCCCCTCGCCGGAACGCGCGAACCGCTCCAGCGCCTCCTGTCCGTTGCCCACCACTTCGCACGCAACCCCTTCGGAGGCCAGTAGCTCCGTCAAAATTTCCGCGTTGATCTCGTTGTCCTCTGCGGCCAGAATGTGCAGACCTTTTATGGAAGCGGCGGGATTGGGGATAACCGCCTGGGGGTTCTCGGTATAATACTGTTCGATCGCCTGCTGAAAGCCGGACATGAGAAAATGCTTGGGCAGCAAAACATTCACCCCGGCTGCTTTCGCGGCTTCTTCCTTGTCGGAAAAATTGCAGGCGGTCAGCGCCAGAATGAGCGGTGCCCGGCCTATTTGGGTGCGCAGTCTCCGCGCGGTTTCCGGGCCGTCCACCGCGGGCGATTCCCAATCCAGCAATAGGATCTGGAACGCTTTTTGGCTGTCGTATGCGTCGGAGGCCAGCTTCACCGCTTGCGCGCCGTCGGCAGCGCGCGTGATACAGACACCGGTATCGCGCAGCAGCTCCTGTACGTTTTGACAGGTTTTCTCATCGTCGGATGCCAGCAGCAGCCGCGTGATATGGCGGAGACTCCAAAAACGCGCATCGGTTTCCCCTTCCGCGATCTGCAGCTCCAGCTCCACCGTGAAGCGGCTGCCCTGACCGGGCGCGCTCTCGACGGCGATGGTACCGCCCATCAGATCCACCATGTTTTTGGCGATCGCCATACCGAGCCCGGTGCCCTGAATGCTTCGTTTTTGCTCCGTATCCTCGCGGGAAAACGGTTCAAAGATGGTCTTGATAAAGTCCGGGCTCATGCCGAGACCGTTGTCCTCCACGACAAAGCGAATATGCGCGTGCCGGCGTACAGTCGGCTGCAAAGACTCCAGCGTAAACGCGATCCGCCCTCCCTCCGGAGTATATTTCACGGCGTTGGAAAGCAGATTCAGCAGAATTTGGTTCAGCCGGGTCTGGTCGCCGATGACCCGGTCGGGCAGATCCCCTTTGGTGTGTATGTTCAACGCTTGCTTTTTGACTCGCGTCTGGTTGCTCACGATGGCGTAGATCTCCTGGAGCATTTCCTTCAGGCTGAACTCGACCGGGTGAAGGGAGGTGCGGCCGCTCTCAATTTTGCTCATATCCAGGATATCGTTGATGATACCCAGCAGATGATGGCCGGAAAAATCAATCTTTTTCGCGTATTCGCGCACCTTTTCCGGCTTGTCGGCGTCTCGGTCCAGCAAGGCGGAGAAGCCGATAATGGCGTTCATCGGCGTGCGGATGTCGTGGGATATATTGGCCAGAAAGTTGCTTTTCGCCTCGTTGGCGCTCCTGGCGACCTCCAGGGCGTTGCGGAGCGTTTGGTTCAGCTTTTGGTCATCGGTACGGTCGGACAGGACGATCATATATCGTTTGGAACCGTTGATTTCCGTGCAATAGGCCAGCACGTGGTACCAGCGGCTTTCACCGGTCACGGCGTGGAGATACTCCTGCTCCCACTCCAGCCGTTCTCCGAGGCCGATCCCCCGCAGCTTGTCCATCGAACCTTTTTCGTTGGGCCGCTGCATAAGCAAACCTGTGCGGCAAATGGTTTGTTCGGCTTCCGCAACGGAAACGCCCAGCAGCTTCTGTATGTTCGGGCTGATATAGGAAACGCTCCAATCGTCCGCATTCAGCATGAGAAAGATATCGTCCACATTGTTGGCCAGCGTGCCGAACAGCTCCTCGCGATACTGAATCTCCGTATCTTTTTTAGCCAGACTTTTGCGGCTTCTGTGGATCAGGAAGATAAAAAGCGCGAGGCTCAAGCTGGCCGTAAAACCGGTAACGACAAAAAGCGTGATTTTGTAGAGCTGATCCATGCTGGCGTTTGCAACATGCGCGGGAACCACGCTCAGCACCATCCAATCCTCGAAATCCGCCGGAGCATAAACCAAATAATAGAGCTCCTCCGCGGCGAAGAAAGTCGTGACGCCGGATTCTCCCTGCCGGAAGCTTTGCCGCAGCTCCTCCAGCTGTGACGCGCTCATGTCGGATTCGTTTTCGAGATAGGCCAGAAAGTTGAAAACGTGAAGGTTTATATCGCCGGCGTTATCAATCAGCACGCGGCCGTTGGAATAGGTCACATAGCCGGCCGATTGTCCGCCGAATGCGGAAATGTCCAAAGCGGATACCATATCCCGATTGCTGTAACTGATGGCGATCGCTTCATAGGAAAAGCCCTGAAACGTCCCGGGATCCGTGGGCGCGGCAAACACCTTCAGCTCTGGACTGTCGGGCAGTACCGTATCCAGCACTACGCACTGATCCTCCAATATCAGCTTGGGAAGCTGCGCCTTCATATCAAAATAGCCGGTGTGCCCGTCCAGCGTCCGGTAAAATCCGTCATAGGAAATAAAGTAAAAATCGGTAAAGCCCCATTGTTCCTGCTGACGGCGGAAATAGTCGGTCAGCTTGTCCTCATCCTGCACGTCCCGCAGATACGGCGCCCACGTTTGCAGATTCTTCCAGTTTCTTGAAACCACATTGTGGACGGAATGCTTTACCTGCGTATAAATTTCGGTCAGATGATTCGCACTTTCCTCGTATATCCTGTTTGAGACGAAGCGGAAATACAGCAGTCCGGTCGCCAGGATTCCGGCCAGTATGGCGATCGCAAGAGCCGTGTACCACAGCTTTTTCAGCATAAAAATTCTTTCCCTTCACGGAGCTTCCGATTTGCACCGCTTTTTTGGCGGAACGTGCCGCGCGCTTCCCGCTCTGGCACACGCCGCAGCTCTGAACGGAATTTAAAGCGAGTGCTCGCCTGTGTACAGACGGATCACCGCGACGGTTTCCTCATAATCCCGTCGAACCTCGTCCAACAACGGGAGGGCGCTTGCCGGAATTTTCTCGGCTTCGCCGCGCAGAAGCTCTGTTATCTTTTCCACAGAGACCAGCAATTTTCCGAAGCCAAGATTTTGGCATACGCCCTTGAGTGTGTGCGCGGCCAGAAAAGCACTTTCTCGTTGTCCGTCTTGGATTCCCTTGCATAGATTTTGAAAACTGCTGTCTTCCGGAAATTTGCCGATAATCTTTTGAATGAACGCCGGGCTGATCAACCGCTCAAGAACCTCCGCCGCGTTTCCGCCCAACTGTTGATAGCATTCTTCCATCGTCATGGCTCTGTCTCCTATCTGTTTTCACGGTCTTTTCATACGGTGTTCCTATGGCTGTGCCGGGTTATCCGAAGTCATGAAATCGGCTCTGCGGAAAGACTTTTGGTATCGTATTTTTTAAAATTACATCCATGTATCGTAAACAGGCAAGGCAAAGCCGTTTAAAATGGATATAAGCGGAAAACCAACCGAAAATTTCCATATTACGCATTGTAGCACAAAATGCTGCGCATGTCCAATAGCCGTCATCCATGCGTGCGATTTATAGAGTACGTTCCGGCAATATTTTGGTAAAAAACGGACGGTTTTTGAATAATTTATGAACGAGCTCTTGCTATTTCCAAAATTGTTGCGTATAATGTATATATGAGCAGGGGAAAAATTCTGCTTTTTTGAGTAAAACCACCGTTGCTTCTCGAACGGCCGGCCGGTCGTATCAGCCGATAAAATCTTCTACAACCGCCCGTAAATGAACCGGGGCCGGCTGATTTTCGCGGCACAGCTGTACCAAAGCATACGCCCGTTTGTAATTTAGGCTTACATCGGAAATATGCGCTACCTCCATCTCTTGGCTGCCGCTTTTTAAGATGGCCGTTATGCCGTACGCGGTATAGCTTCCGATGTCCGCATGATATAGTTGTTCTGTTGTGATTTGATACTCCATCGTCATCGGTGACACCCCTCGTTTTTTTGAATGGAAGATGATTTGAATTATAGCATAATTTTATACAAAAAACGGAAGTTTGTGAAATATGGCCACTCTTTTATGGAAATAGGTCGAATAAGGAGATGCTTTGGACGATGAAAATTGCCGTTTGCGATGACAGCACTATAGACCAGGAGATTATCGTCGATTTGCTGCAGCGTTATTTTTCCGAAAAGTCCTTTGTATATAGTGTGGCGCTGTATGAGGAAGGAACCGCTCTTATAGAAGATATAGAAGACGGCTGTGTCTATGATATCCTTTTTCTCGACATATTTTTGGGTAAGCAGCTGGGCATCGATATTGCAAGGGAGCTGCGTCGGCGGGAATATAAGGGGGATATTATTTTTCTGACGGCGACCGCCGATTACGCGGTAGACAGCTATGATGTCAACGCCAGCGGCTATTTGTTAAAGCCGCATAGCTTTACCAAGCTGTGCGCCGTCATGGATCGTATATTGGACAACTATGATATGGATATATACGAGATCCGCCATCGTACAAACCTGATCCGCGTGCCGTATAACGACATCCTGTATGTGGAAAGCGACAATAACAAGTGTATCCTTCACTGCTCAAACGGGGAAGAACACGTGATTTATAAAAAACTGAGTGTGATCGAACAAGAGCTGGATGACCCGCGCTTCCTCCGCTGCCATCAGAGCTATTTGGTCAATATGCATCACATCCAGCGGGCGGAGGATCAATTCACCTTATTTACCGGCGATGTCATCATGATCCGGCGTAAAAATCTGAAGGAGATCCGAAACAAATATCTGCAATATATCGGCCATTCCAAAGCCTGATATGCCGAAATCCCGGACAGCCAGAATGTCCGGGATTTTTCTGTAAGGATAAGACTCACCGAAACGATAAAAAAGGCATCGCCGCAGCGATGCATTTCAAAATAGAGGCAAACAGGACACCGGCGGCCGGACTCACGGGTGCGGCTGGCCGTCGCGGTATGCCTGCATGATGGATTTGAATACCTGTCCGTTGCCGCGCCGAACGCTATCCGGCTTCGGAAAAGTTCACCACAATATACTCCTCAAACTCCATGATGGATTCTTTTTTCGGCCACGCCGGCATGGTTTTGCTTTTTTCCTTTGCCTCTTGCACCTGCTCTGCCGTCGGGGTTTGGATAAACGTATACCCGTGCAATTTAAAAATTTCGATCAGCATAGGGGATTGCGTGTCGCGGAAAGCGCCGACGCCCCACATAAGCATGGAGCGTCCGTTCACCTGTCCTCCGGCGTCGGTAGAATACAGATAGGATGCATCGTCCCGATTTGTAAAAACAACCGGCTTGCTCACATCACACTCCGCAACCAGCCGCGTGGCGATCGCGTTCACAGCAAACTCTTCTTTTTTGTAGCGGCTGTAATCATTATAAAACCACCTGTTCAAATCCGCCGCTTGAAGCAAAACCAAAAAGGCTGCTAAGGCATAGGCTGTGTTCCGCACGATGCGGATGTTGGTTCTTTCCAGCGCGAACATAAGCATCAGGGCAACGGCGGCGACAAAAAAGCAGAAAGTCTGTGCCGCTCGGTACATAACGAATCCGGTTATCAAATGGATGAAGAAATTGGAAGCAAACATTCCGCCGAAGCATAAAAACAAAACCAAGCTTTTCCTTTTGACGGAGAACAGAGCGAAGAGAAAAAAGCCGATAGCCGAAAAAAGATCGAAAATCAGAATAGGCAAATACGAAAACTGCAGCATATCTTTGATGATTTGCTTAACGGTCTTTTTCAGGATCTGCCAACGCCCTTCGGTGCTGTTCCAAATGCTGTTGCGCACAAATACGCCGTATTGATCGGTTAGCATTTGCAAAGCATAAACGAGGCTGTAATACAAAACAAATGCAAGCGTTAAAATTGCCGCAAACAGCAAGCCTTTCAGGATCAGTTCTTTGAAGGGCACTTTGTCTTCGTTGACAAGCAGCTTTAAAATGAATATGAAAAAGACGCCGCCAACATATAAGAAAATAAACGATTCATACGAGGAGATCGAAATCAGGATATTCAAAACGGCATAAAGCAAAGCGATTTTCCGATGTTCATATACAAACTGATAGGAATAGAGCAGGGCAAAGGCGAAGCATAAGTAGGATATCATGGTAGTAATGACATCCAGATTATAAATAAACTTTTCATTGATGATGGAATAGGAAAGATAAATGCAGGAAAACAGAGCCAGTGATTTTGAGGACAGCCGGCCGTGGGTAATATACTGAAACAAAGCGCACAGAACCCATGCGGAGAAAACGAACAGCGTTACGGCCAGAAAATCGTTAAAAAACGGGATGAATCGGATAAGCCCAGTCAGCCCGTTCAGCAGCAGATGCAGCAGCCTGCCTTGCTGGATCATGGAGCCCCAGCCGTCCGTGTACAAATAATGGTGAGCCGCCGGATCGTCCACGCCCATCGAAAAGTTGGTAATGGCGAACCCATAGGACAATACGGCCACGAATACAGTCAGCGTCACAAAGATTTTATCGGATAAAAGCCGTTTCTTTAAAATAAGCCAAAAGGAATCGGTATTGCTTGTCTCCATCCCCATACACATCCTTAACAACAGCAACAGCCGGTTCGGATACCGGCATTTCACGGTCATTTTACTATATTCCCCGGAAAATGTACAGAGGCAAAAATTTTCTGCCGGGAAACGGCAATTTCTGCGGACGAATACCGTATAGATGTGCTATACTGAAAGAAACCATTGTATACGGAAAGGAAGAAGCCTCATGCCAAAATTTTTGGAGATCGACCCCACGGAACTGCAGGAAAACGTATTCCGGCAGATTGGGCAGCAATGGATGCTCATCACCGCCGGCAAGCCCGGCAAATTCAACACCATGACCGCCAGCTGGGGCGGGCTGGGCGTGCTGTGGAACGCCAACGTCAGCTTTGTATTTGTGCGTCCGTCCCGCTATACCTATGAATTCATGGAGCAGGAGCCGCATTATTCCCTGTCCTTTTTTGGCCCCGACCGGCGGCGGGCGCTGCAGATCTGCGGATCAAAATCCGGACGCGACGTGGACAAAATGGAGCTGACCGGTCTGACGCCCTGTTTCGATACGCCTGCCCCCCGTTTTGAGGAGGCGAAGCTGACGCTTGTCTGCCGCAAGCTGTACACGCAGGATCTCGATCCCGCGCGTTTCCTCGACCCGGCCATCGCCGGCAATTATCAAAACGGCGACTATCACCGGATGTATGTGGGGGAAATCCAAAAGATCCTGCGCCGCGTGTAATAGGAATACACAACAAAGGAAGGGCTGACTTATGTCAGCCCTTCCTTTATACCCGCCGGTAGTGCGGGATAATGTCCCGATAGGTGCCGTCCTTCATCCGAAAGCCCTCCGGGATCACGCCCAGACGGATAAAGCCCAGCTTTTCATACAGATGCAGGGCGGGGAGGTTGGTGCAGACAACGGCGTTGAACTGCAAAATGCGAAACCCCAGTGCCCTGGCGGTGTCCAGCGAATGCGTTACCAGCTGCTCGCCGATATGCTGACCCCGCTGCTCCGCCTTTACCGCGTAGCTGGCGTTGGCGATATGCCCGCATCGTCCGATGTTGTTCGGGTGCAGAATATACAGCCCGACGATTTCACCGCTTTGCGTATCGGCTGCCACGCCGGTAAACGACTGCTGCGCAAAAAACGCCGCGCCGCTGGTGACGTCCAACAGCTCCGTTTGCGGGAAAGCCACGCCTTCCTCCACGACCGCGTTCCAAATCGCGATCATTTGCGGAATATCCGCATCGGTAAACGCCCTGAGCTTAATGGCCTCTCGGATCGTCTCTTTTCTGTACGGCGGTGCGCTTTCGGCATAAAAGGCCGACGATTTTTTGGATCGGACGCCCCACCAGATTTTTTTCATACTGGTTCATGCCCAGCAGCCACATGGAGCCGCAATATACGATCACAAACACCACGCCCCACGCCAGCAGCACCAGCAAATTGCTCATATCCGCAAACAGGAACAACAGCACGCCCAGGGCAGTCGGCGCCACCAGCGCCGGCAGAAACATCAGAATACGCTTCCAGAAATAGACGATATTCAGTCCGATCGCCCGGTGGTAATACCAGTTCATGGCCAGTCCGTTGCCGAAGAACACGGCGATCGCCGTGCCGATGGCGGCGCCGATGCCGCCGAGCCATTTACACAGCGGAATGCTCATGAGGATGTTGGCAACCGCGACGATCAGGTACATCACCGAACGGAACTGGTGCATATTTTTGGCGCGCTGGATCTCAATGCCCAAATTCTGGATGGACGGCACAATCGTCGAGCCCATGAGCAGCAGCGTGATGATATATGCGTCGCTGTATTCCGCGCCGCCCCAGAAGCGGTCGATAAACGGACGTCCAAAGGTGAAAAAGCCGAGAAACACCATCGCCAGCAGCATGAACTGCAGCCGCCCGACGCGCGTGAACAGCTTGGTCAGCTCGCGGTTGTCGTTGGTGGTGGACACAATGCGGTGTACCCGCGGGATCAGCACGTTGGACAGCGTGGTCGCCATGGCGAGATAATACATATTCAGCTGGTCGGCGGCGGAATACACGGCGACCGCCAGCGAACCGTGGATCAGACCGAGCAGGTATTTGTCCACGCTCCAATTGAGCTGGTCTACCACGATGCCGAGAAACACAAACGACGTAAAGGCGAAGATCTCCTTCATCAGGCGGAAATCAAACCGGCGGAAGGAGAATTTCATGTGCAGTACCTTGCGGCAGTACAGCGCGCACCAAAGAGTGTGCAGCGCATGGATGATCGTGGTCAGCAGCGCCATGGCGACCGACCGGAAGCCGAACAGCAGCAGCGGCATCATCAGCAGCGGATTGAGCACGGTTTTCAGTGCGTTCATCAGCCGGTGGAACACATACCGCTCGTTGACCACCAGCGTGGATTCAAACAGGCTTTCGGGGAAGGTGATCGCGACATTGACAACCAGAATCGGCACAAGCAGCTTGACCTTTTCCATTTCCGCCGCGGTCAGCTTGTTGCCGAATATAATATGCGTGTTCTTCATGATCACCAGACCGGCCAGCAGCGCGATGAAGGAGATCAGCAGATACATCGACATGAACATACCGTTGAGACGGCGGATACCCTTCACGTCCTGCTGGGCTTTATAGCGAGAATAATAACGCACGAACGCGCTGTTGAGCCCCAAGCTGAGAAGATTCAGATTGGACACAAAAGCCACGGCCAGATTATAGGTGCCGTATTCGCTGGTTCCCATCATGCGCATCATAAACGGGGTATATAACAGCGAGATAACCATGCCCAGCACAACCGATCCGTAATTGATCAGCACGCCGAGCTTCAGTTGGTTGGGTTTCACGTGCGCATTCCCGCCTTTCGCTTACTCCGATTGCTGCGCCTCATCCGGCGCAGCCGAGGATGCCGGTTCCGTCGCTGCTTCCGCTGCGTCCGGCACTTCCGCGGATGAGGTCATCCGCTCCCGGTAATTGATATAATCCACCACCAGCATCTGCAGGATCGCCATGGCGGGCACGGCAAGGAAGATGCCCCAGAAGCCGAATAACCCGCCGCCGACCGTGATTGCCAGCAGCACATAAATGGGGCGCACGCCGACCGATTGGCTGACGATCCGGGGCTGCAGCACGTTGCCGTCCAGCTGCTGGATGGCAAGAATGCTCAGCCCGACGATGATCGCCCGGATCCAGTCGCCGGACAGCAGCGTGACCAGCACGCAGATCGCGCCGCCGATGATCGCGCCGAAATACGGGATCATATTCATCAGGCCGACCATCAGGCCCAGTGCGATGGCGTTGGGAACCCCGATGATCGCCAGCGCGATGCTGACGATCACACCGACAACCAGCGCATCCAGCGCTTGGCTATACAGGTAATTATAGAAGATTTTCGCGGATTTATGTCCGTAATCGCTCAGCAGCGCCATAGGCTTCTGCTTGAGGAAAAGTCCGGCGATTGCACGCAGGGCGCGCAGGAGGGATTCCCGGCTGAGCAGCATATAGATCGAGATGATGACCGCCATGAACACATCCAGCAGCGACGAAGCGAAGTTGGCAATGCCGGACAGATAGGCGGTGACATTTTCTACGGTCAGATACGAGGACAGGTATTTGTAAATCTCCTCCACCTTTTCCTGCACGTTGAATCCTTCCAGCAGACCGCCGGGATGCGTCCATTCTTCCAGCATCGCGAGTGCGTTTTTATAATAGGTCGGGATCGCTTTGACAAAATCCATCAGCCCCTTCACCAGAGCGGGCGCGGCGAACGTCAATACCAGGCCGAACAGGATCGCGAGCACCAGATAGACGATCAGCACCGCGAAGGCACGGGCATGCGCGTGGATGAAACGCGGTTTGGCACGGGAAAACAGACCTTCCAGCTTCGCAGCAGGCGCATACAGCAAAAAGGCCAGACCAAAGCCGATCACGAACGGCGTCAGAATATCCAGCAGGCGCAGCGCCGAGCCCCAGATATCGCTGAAGTTGTCAAACGTTTTATAAACCGCGATCACAGCTACCGCAAATATAAACGCGCCGACCCATTGTTTCAGCCCATTCAATCGTTTCATTACAGAGCGGAGATCCGCGTCCCACCTTTCCGTATTCGCCGCATCCATGAAAAGGGAAATGCCAGCGTGTGGATTTTGCCGACCGGTGTCAAAGTATGACGCTAGTATACCAAGTTTTTTCCGAAAATACAAGGGGGCACGATTTCGGAGGCAACAAAAGGACGTTTCTGTAATGAAGCTATGGAAAACGCGAATGGTTGAAAAAGAGTGCAGGGGAGCGTCCGCCGTCTCGGCGAAAACGCGCATTTCTCCGGCTCGGCGGCGCACGCCCCGATAAATTTTGCCGTATGGCCGTGTGCGGCAAATTCTATGGTTGTATCATGGGCAGAAATGTGGTATACTTCTTTTATTATTGCGCCACACAAGCGGATTTATTATTTTTTTTGATAGAGGTGACCGGCTATGGGACTTATCAAAGCTTTATTTGGGGATTACAGTAAGCGGGAGCTCAAACGCATCCGGCCGATTTGCGACAAGGTGCTTGCGCTCGAGGAGACCTACCGCGCCATGAGCGAGGACGAGCTGAAAGGGCAGACCGCCAAGCTGAAAAATCGTTTGGAAATGGGTGAGACGCTGGACGATATCCTGCCGGACGCGTTCGCGGTCTGCCGCGAAGCCAGCGACCGGGTGCTGAACATGCGCCATTTCCCCGTGCAGGTGCTCGGCGGTATTATCCTGCATCAGGGACGTATCGCTGAAATGCGTACCGGTGAGGGTAAAACGCTGGTGGCGACGCTGCCGGCCTATCTGAACGCCCTGTCCGGCAAGGGCGTGCATATCGTGACGGTCAACGATTACCTCGCCCGCCGCGACAGTGAATGGATGGGCAAGGTGTATCGCTATCTGGGGCTGAGCGTCGGTCTGGTTGTGCACGGGCAGGACAACGCCGCGCGCCGCGCCGCCTATGCCGCCGACATTACTTACGGCACGAACAACGAGCTGGGCTTTGACTATCTGCGTGACAACATGGTCATCTACAAGCAGCATAAGGTGCAGCGTCCGCATAACTATGCCATCGTGGACGAGGTGGACTCCATCCTCATCGACGAGGCGCGTACTCCGCTGATCATTTCCGGTCAGGGCGATAAGTCCACCGACCTCTACCAGCAGGCGGATAAATTTGCCAAGGGCCTGAAAATCACCCGTGTGCGCGAAATGGACGCGAAGGAAGAGCAGGACACGGTGGACGGCGATTACATTGTCGATGAAAAAGCCCGCACCGCCACGCTGACGCAGTCCGGCGTCGCGCGCGCGGAGCAGTATTTCCACGTGGAAAACCTCATGGATCCCGACAATATCACTCTGCTGCACCACATCAATCAGGCGATCAAGGCGCGCGGCGTCATGCAGCGCGACGTGGATTATGTCGTCAAGGACGGACAGGTGATCATCGTCGATGAATTCACCGGCCGTTTGATGTTCGGCCGCCGGTATAACGAGGGCTTGCATCAGGCGATCGAGGCGAAGGAAAACGTAAAGGTCGAGCGGGAAAGCAAAACCCTCGCCACCATCACGTTCCAGAACTATTTCCGCCTGTACAAAAAGCTGTCCGGTATGACCGGTACCGCTATGACGGAGGAAACCGAGTTCCAGCAGATCTACAAGCTGGACGTGGTCGAGATCCCGACCAACCGTCCGATGATCCGTGAGGATCTGCCGGACAGCGTGTATAAGACGGAAAAGGGCAAGTTTAATGCCGTGATCGAGCAGATTGCGGAGTGCTATGAGCGCAAGCAGCCGGTGCTGGTCGGTACGATCTCGATCGAAAAATCCGAGCTGCTCTCGAAAATGCTGTCCAAACGCGGCATCCCGCATGAGGTGCTCAACGCGAAGTATCACGAAAAGGAAGCAGAGATTGTCGCGCAGGCGGGCAAGCTGGGCGCCGTCACGATCGCCACCAATATGGCCGGCCGCGGTACCGATATCATGCTCGGCGGTAATTCCGAGTATCTCGCCAAGGCCGAAATGCGCCGTATGGGCATCCCGGAGGAGCTGATCGTCGAATCCACCGGCTACGGCGAGACCGATAACCCGGAGATCATCAGCGCGCGCGCCACTTTCCAGGAGCTGAACGCCAAGTACAAGGCTGCGATCAAGCCGGAGGCAGAGGCCGTGCGCGAGGCGGGCGGTTTGTGCATTCTCGGCACCGAGCGGCATGAATCCCGCCGTATCGACAACCAGCTGCGCGGACGTGCCGGCCGTCAGGGCGACCCCGGTACCACCCGCTTCTATCTGTCGTTGGAGGACGATTTGATGCGTCTGTTCGGCGGCGAGCGTATCAACGGGCTGATGGAGATGCTCGGCATCGACGAAAATATGCCCATCGAAAACAAAATGCTCACCAATTCCATCGAGAGCGCCCAGCGCAAGGTGGAGGCGCGCAACTTCGGCATCCGCCGCGACGTGCTGCAATATGACGACGTCATGAACCGTCAGCGCGAGCTGATGTACAGCCAGCGCGACAAGGTGCTGGACGGCGAAAGCGTGCGCGACAACATCATCAGCATGATCCGGGAATCTATCGAGACGAACTGCAAGCAGTACGCCAACGACGCGGAGCCGCATGAAAACTGGAATCTGGACGGCCTGCGCGAATACTATGCCGGCTGGCTGGCGACGCAGGACGATTTCCGCTATACGGAGCAGCAACTGGAGGACATGGACAGCCACGATCTGGTCGAGCTGCTCTATGACCGCGCGATGAAGATTTATGACGCCAAGGAGAAGCAGTACGGCAACGATATGATGCGCGAACTGGAGCGCGTGGTGCTGCTGAAAACCGTTGACCGCTACTGGATGGATCATATCGACAATATGGATGAGCTGCGCAAGGGTATTCATCTGCGCGCTTACGGCCAGAAGGATCCGGTCGTGCTGTACCGCGTCGAGGGCTTTGATATGTTCGACCAGATGATCGCGTCCATCCGCGAGGATACCGCCCGTCTGATGCTCACCGTACAGATCCGCACGCAGGAAGAGCCCAAACGCGAGCAGGTCGCGAAGGTGACCGGCACCTCCGGCGCATCGGATGGCAGCGAGAAGTCCCGTACCGTGCGCAAAACCGCCAATCAGAAGGTCGGGCGCAACGATCCCTGTCCCTGCGGCAGCGGCAAAAAATATAAAAAGTGCTGCGGCGCTCATGAGGACACCGCGGAATAAGGCATTCGCTCCATCCACGGGATTTTCCCGCCGCAGCGATCAAACGCCGGCAGCGGGCGGCGTGCGGGCAGCCGGGCTGCCTTGGCCGCCGCGTGTATTCTCTTTTTCAGAAAGGACGTTTTTCTATTGAAACTCGGAATTGTGGGATTGCCAAACGTCGGCAAATCCACTCTGTTTAACGCGATCACCAACGCGGGCGCGCAAAGCGCCAATTACCCGTTCTGCACCATCGATCCCAACGTGGGCGTGGTCTCCGTGCCGGATGAACGTCTGGACCGGCTGGCCGAGATGTACAATCCCGCCAAGGTCACGCCGGCGGTCATCGAATTCGTGGACATTGCCGGTCTGGTCAAGGGTGCGAGCAAAGGCGAGGGACTGGGCAACAAGTTTCTTGCCAACATCCGTGAGGTGGATGCGATTGTCCACGTCGTGCGCTGCTTTGAAAACGACGATATCATCCACGTGGAGGGCAGCATTGACCCGCTGCGCGACATCGAAACCATCAATTTGGAGCTGATCTTCGCCGATATGGAGATGCTCGAACGGCGCATCGACCGCACGGGCAAGGCAATGAAGGGCGACAAATCGCTGCAGAGCGAATACGATTTTCTCAAACGTGTGCTGACGGCGCTTGAACAGGGCAAGCCGGCGCGGTCGGTGGAAACCACGCCGGAGGAAGCGGCCATTTTGTCCACGGTCGCCTTGCTGACCTCCAAGCCGGTGATCTATGCCGCCAATCTCAGCGAAGCGGATTTTGCCGCCGGCAATCTGGAGGCGCATCCGCATTTTGCCAAGGTGCGGCAGCTGGCGGCGGCGGAGCACGCCGAGGTGCTGCCCATCTGTGCGCAGATGGAGGCGGATATTGCCAACATGGACGCGGAAGAAAAGCAGATGTTCCTGTCCGAGCTGGGGCTGGAACACTCCGGCCTCGACCGCCTGATTCAGGCGAGCTATCGGCTGCTGGGGCTGATTTCTTACCTGACTGCCGGCCCGCAGGAGGTGCGCGCGTGGACGATCACGGAGGGCACCAAGGCGCCGCAGGCGGCGGGCAAGATCCACACCGACTTTGAACGCGGCTTCATCCGCGCGGAGGTCGTCGCATACGCCGATCTTATGGCGTGCGGCTCCATGACGGCCGCCAAGGAAAAAGGTCTCGTCCGCTCCGAGGGCAAGGAATACGTGATGCACGACGGCGACGTCGTTTTGTTCCGCTTTAACGTGTGATCGTTTTGATACGGCTGTACAAAACAGGCACGCCGAAAACCATTGGTTTTCGGCGTGCCTGTTTTTTAACGTTTTCTATTTTTGATCAATCCAGCACAACTTCGCGGCCGGCTTCGGCGGAATCGTAGATCGCCTGCATCATGCGCGCGGTCACGACGACCGTATCGATATGCGACGGCAGCTTCTCACCGGTGCGGATACAATCCACAAACGCGTTGATCTCGTTGTGGAAATGGTCGGTGGTGGGATAGGACGGCGTAATCTCGGTCAGCATACCGTCTTTCACGCCGTAAATCGTGAAGTTCCCGCCGTATTGCAGACGCACGCCCGCTTTATCACCCAGGAAATCCACATACATCTCGCCCGGGCCGATGTTCTGCGCCCATGCGCCGTTGATGGTGATGACCGGGCCTTCGGTGCGGATCAGCGCCGTCACGGCGTCGTCCACGTCAAAGGTGCCGTTCAGATCCTTGGAGATCTCCGACCACATGCTGACGTAGGTATAATCCTTCATCGCGGTTCCCAGCTTGCTGAACGTCTGGGCGGAAACGGTCTTGGTGGCGGGATCGCCGCAGCAGTACATGATCAGATCCAGGAAATGCACGCCCCAGTCGATCAGCACGCCGCCGCCGGCGATGGCTTTTGTCGTAAACGGGCCGCCCAAACCGGGGATCGAACGGTGAGCGCGGAACGAGCCGTACACCTGATATACCTCGCCCAGCTCGCCGTCGTCGATCAGACGTTTGATATGGTTGACGGCGGTGTTGAAGCGGTTGACGACGCCGATGTTCAGCGTCATGCCGGTCTCATGCTGCACCTTCTGCATCTCCAGCACCTCGGTCAGCGTACGGGCGGCCGGTTTTTCGCACAGCACGTGCTTGCCGGCGCGCATGCAGTCGATCGAGATCGAGGCGTGGCCGTTGTTCGGGGTGCAGATGGAAACCGCCGTGACCTCGGGGTCGTTGCACGCGTCGTGATAATCCGTGATCGCGATGCCGCAGCCGTAATCCTTTACCGCTTTTTCGGCGCGCTCAGGGATGATGTCGCAGAAATATTTGATTTCCGCGTTCGGGCAATCCAGATAAGCCGGGATGTGCGCGCTGTTGGCGATCGTACCGCAGCCGATAATGGCAACTTTGATTTTTTCCATGTTCGATTTCCTCCTTAAATTTTAGAGCGCAGCAGGTCCATAGCCATGCGGATATCCTCCGCCGGCCGGTCGCCGACTTCCCGTTCGATGGTCAGATAGCCGTGATAACCGACCTGACGCAGCGCGTTCAGATACGCGTCGAAGTCCACGCCGCCCTCACCCAGCGGCGTCTCGATAAAGTAATCCGACAGCCGCAGATCCTCGATGCCGCCGTCCGCAAAGAAATCATAAATCACCTGCGGATCGGTCTTTTTGACCATGATGCCGTCCTTGGCGTGCGTATGTACAATGTAATCCTTCAGAATATGTACGCCCTCGACCGGATCCTGCCCGGACACCATCACAAAGTTCGCCGGATCGTAGTTGACGCACATGCCGCGGCAGCCGAGGCTGTCCAGAAACGTTTTCAGAGTCGGCGCGATTTCCGGGCCGGTTTCGATCGCGAAGCTCATGCCCAGTGTATCCGCGTACCGCCCCAGCTCACCGCACGCCTCCTGCATGACCTTGTACCGTTCGCAGGCCGTATCCGCGGGGATCACGCCGATGTGCGTGGTCACGACCTTGCCGCCCAGCTCGCCGGCGATCTCCAGAATACGCTTGGAGGTCGCGATCTTCTGCGGGTTTTCGTCCGCGCGGGTAAAGCCGTGACCGCCCAGATCGCCGCAAACCGCCGAGATCTCCAGCGAATTCTCCCGCAGGATCTGCTTGACCTCCGCAATTTTGGACGGTGTCATGTTTTCGGGAGCCAGCTCCCCGGCAACCATGTACATCTGAATGCCGTCCGCACCCAGCGCATGCGCCATTTCTACGTTGGTTTTAAAATCCTTACGGAAACTGTCGACAATGATACCAAGTTTGAAATCTGCCATAAAATCCTTCCTTTCCGCCGGTCTGCACAAGCTCTCCGACAGTATTCTAAGTTAATTGTAGACTGGATTATAGGCTTTGTAAAGTGCAGTTTTTGGCATTTGATTTGTCTGAATTTAAGCTATTGCAGCAAGCCGGGACACATTGCACAAAGAACCGGCGGATATTTTTATCAATTCCCCGACTGAACCGCGCAGAGCCCGTATATACTATATTGAAAGCCATTTCCCGAATATTGCAAAAAGGACGGTGACCGGACATGAGAATCGAAAAAACGATTTTGGTGGCAGGGGGCGGCTGGGGCGGCTGCGCCGCTGCTTACAGCGCGGCTCTTCAGGGAGCCGCTGTGATTCTGGCTGAGCGCACCGATATGCTGCTGGGAACCGGTCTCGTCGGCGGTATTATGCGCAACAACGGACGGCTGACCGCGGCGGAGGAACTGACCGCGATGGGCGGCGGCGCGCTGCTGGCGATCACCGACGCGCACAGCCGTCATAAAAACATAACCTTCCCCGGCCATGAGCATGCCAGCCTGTACGACACCGGCGCGGTGGAACCGGCGGTACGGGCGCTGCTGGTGCAGGCAGGCGTCACCGTATACACCGGCGCGCGCCTTGTGTTGGCGGACATCACAAACGGACGGCTGGCCGCCGTACAGACCGCGGCGGGCGACCGGCTGCGCGCGGATGTGTTCATTGATGCGACCGGTACGGCGGGGCCGATGAACCTTTGCACCCGTCATGGAAACGGGTGCGCGATGTGCGTGGTGCGCTGCCCGAGCTTCGGCGGGCGTGTCAGCCTGACCGCGCTCGCGGGTGTGCCGGAATGGCAGGGCGAACGCCCGGACGGCGGCGTCGGCGCCATGAGCGGTTCGTGTAAGCTGCACCGCTCCTCGCTGTCTCCCGCATTGGCGCGACAGCTGGAACAGGAGGGGGCGGCGGTCATTCCGCTGCCGCCCGCGCTGCGGCAGGATCATCTGAAGCTGAAGGCGTGCCAGCAATATGCGCTGCCGGCGTTCCGGGACAATCTGGTTTTGCTGGATACCGGCTCTCCCAAACTGATGACGCCTTATCTGCCGCTGGACATCCTGCGACAGATACCGGGGCTGGAAAACGCGCGGTATGAGGATCCCTACGCGGGCGGGCGCGGCAATTCCATGCGGTTTTTTGCCTGCGCGCCCCGTGACAACGCCCTGCGTGTGGAGGGCACGGACAACCTGCTGTGCTGCGGCGAAAAAGCGGGATTGCTGGTCGGCCACACCGAAGCGATCGTCACCGGTACGCTGGCGGGCTATAATGCGGTGCGGCTGGCGCAGGGGCTGCCGCTGCTGGAGCTGCCCCGCACGCTCGCGATCGGCGAAGCGCTGGCGTTTACGCGTGAACAGGTTCGCACGGTGGCGGGACGCCGTCAAAAATACACGTTTTCCGGCTCGGTTTTGCTGGAGCATCTGGCGGACTGCGGGCTGTATACGGCCGATACGGCTGTCATCCGCGCACGCGTGGAGCGGGCAGGCTTGACCGGCTGCTTTGCGGGAACGCCGGCGGGCGTTTGAAAAAAAGAAGGACTGTCCCTCACCGTTCGGCATAATCCGTCCGATTTCTCCGCTATAATAGAAAAGCGATGGGGTGCAGAGAAAGGACGGATCCGACCATGCCTGTGATTTATATTGACGTGCTGCTGGCGCTCAATTTATTTATTGATTTTCTGCTGCTGCTGGCGACGGTGCGTATCCTGCGGATTCCTTACCGGCGCTGGCGGCTGGTGCTGGGCGCGCTGTTCGGGTCGATCTGCTCCACGCTGATTTTCCTGCCAGATCTCAACATGGTGCTCAGCACCGCCGTCAAGCTCGTTTCTGCCGCCATGATCATGCTGATCTCTTTCAAATGGATGGGCGTGATGGCGTACATAAAGCAGCTGACCGTCTTTTTTGTGATCTCCACCCTGTTTGCCGGTGTGGCGATGGCGGTGTGGTTTTTTGCCGCGCCCACCGGTTTCTATGTACAGGGCGGCATCGTGTATTACGACGTGGATCCGCTGACGCTGGTGATCCTGACGGTCATCAGCTACGGCGTTATCTGGGGTTACGACCGTGTGACACAGAAAAAGCAGCCGAAGAACCGGGATTACCGCCTGCTGATCGACTGCGGCGGCGGCACGGCCGGCGTGCGCGCGCTGTACGATACCGGCAACGGCCTGACCGAGCTGTTTTCCGGCAGCCCGGTCGTGGTCGTGCGGTATGCGGCGATCGCGTCCGTCCTGCCCTTGGCACTGCAGCAGGCGCTGCACACACAGGCGTCCGGGTGGAAAACCGGCGAAGAGGCCGGCGGTGAAGAAGCGGCTCCCGCCGCCGGCGATACGGCGGTGCGCACCGCCGTACGTTCGCGCCTGCGGCTGGTTCCGTTCCAATCGGTGGGCGGCAATGGGCTGCTGCCCGCCTTTCAGCCTGCGCACCTAACGGTCGTAGCGCAAAGCGGGGCAAGCCGTGACATCACCGGCGCGTATGTTGCCGTTTGCGACACGCTGGGGCGGGGAGAATACGAAGCGCTTATCGGCAGCGATATTGCCGATCTGTTTGCATGAACCACTTTTCGGAAAGGTCGGATGGATACCATGAACCCCTTGAAACGTTTTTGGGGATGGCTGCTGGGTAAGCTGCACCGGCAGGACGTTCATTACATAAACGGCGCGGACACGCTGCCGCCGCCGCTGAGCGCCGCCGAGGAGGCGGAGGTGTTTCGGCGCATGGAAGAGGGCGACCGCGACGCGCGTGACGCGCTGATCACCCACAATCTGCGGCTTGTCGTGTATATCGCGCGCAAATTTGAAAGCTCCGGCGTGGGAATCGAGGATCTGATCTCCATCGGTACGATCGGGCTGATCAAGGCGGTCAACACGTTTTGCCCTGCCCGCAACATCAAGCTGGCCACCTATTCCTCCCGCTGCATCGAAAATGAGATCCTGATGTTTTTGCGGAAAAATACGCAGCTGCGCAACGAGCTGTCGATTGACGAGCCGCTGAATGTGGACTGGGACGGCAATGAGCTGCTGCTGTCGGATGTGCTGGGCAGCGATCCGGATATTGTCAACCGCGACATCGAGCAGGAGGCGGAAAAGGATCTGCTGCTGGATTGCATCTCGCGGCTGTCCGAGCGCGAGCAGCTAATCATGCAGCTGCGCTTCGGGATCGGCGGCAACCAGGAACATACGCAAAAGGAGGTCGCCGACCTGCTCGGCATTTCCCAGTCCTATATTTCGCGGCTGGAAAAGAAGATCATCAAGCGGCTGAAAAAGGATATCGAGCGCTCCTGCTGATCATGGCGTTTCGCGCGGTTTCCCAAGCCGAGCCAACAAAAAAAGATCGCAGCAGGCTGTGTCGTGGTGTCTGTAAGGCAGTGAATCCTCCGTATGAATACCATACGGAGGATTCACTCCCGCATATGTTTCAAACTTGCTGGTGGTGAACGGTTTGTCAAAACTGTTTTGGAATTCGTCTAAATATTCTTCATTAAAAGCAATTCCATCGGCTGTTTATCTAAAACAAAGCCACCGCAGTCCTTATAGCCTAATTTCCTGTAAAAATGTTGTGCATCTTCGTCAACCTGCGTAGATATTAGCAACAAGTCATATCCTTGTAATTTCATATCCAATTCCCAATGTTCCATAAGTTTTTTACCATATCCTTTTTTGTGATAATTCCAATCAATAACAAGCATTGTGCAAAACGGAGTATTATCCCAAAAAAGATTATATCTTAATAAACCGATTGGCTTAGCATTTTCTAACAATACATACCCTCGTTTATCACGAATCTTATTCTCAAACTCTGCCTCTGGCAAATGCTTATCAAGACTATACCAAAATTCTTTCGCAAATTGCAAGTGCAAGTTGGACACCCGCATGAATAAAAATAGTTCGGCG
>CATWUX010000028.1 GCA_958354085.1 uncultured Oscillospiraceae bacterium
CTGGAAAAGAAGATTCTGGCGCGTTACCGCCGCAAAAAAGGGTATACTAGTGACGATCCCATGACTTAAAATGCGATATCAAGAACAGGCGAAGGAGGAAGAGGTATGCAGCCACGTTTCGGGCCCGCCGGCAACAGCGACAGCTTCTATGCGGCGGGACATACCGCGACTGTTCAAGCGCCCGGCTGGCTGAAGCAGCTGGGACTGACCGCGTATGAGTACCAGTGCGGACGCGGGGTGCGTATCGGCACGGATACGGCGCTGGCGCTGGGTGCGGCGGCACGGGAACACGGCATACAGCTTTCTCTGCACGCGCCGTATTATATATCGCTTGCCTCCGAGGATCCGCAAAAGCGGGAGAACAGCCTGCGCTATATTCTGGACAGCGCGCGGGCGGTCACGCTCATGGGCGGGGAACGCATTGTGGTACATCCCGGCGGCTTGGGCGGTCTGGATCGTATGCGGGCGACGGCGCTGGCAGCGGAAACGCTGCGGCGTGCCCAGCGGCTTTTGGATGAGGAAGGTCTTGGCGGCGTGCGTATTTGCCCGGAAACAATGGGCAAGCTGCAGCAGCTGGGCGATTTGGACGAGGTGCTGACGATGTGCGGCGTGGACGAGCGCTTTCTGCCGTGTATTGATTTTGGGCATCTCAACAGCCGCACGCTGGGCGGTGTGAACACGCCGGAGGCATTTTCCGCGGTGTTGGACGCTGTGGAAAACACGCTTGGCGCGGAGCGCGCCGCGCGGTTTCATGCGCATTTTTCCAAAATCGAGTATTCCAAAGGCGGGGAAAAGCGCCATTTGACGTTTGCAGACACCGTGTACGGGCCGGAACCGGCGCCGCTGATGGCGCTGATTGCCCGGCGCGGCTGGCAGCCGACTTTTATTTGTGAATCCAACGGCACGCAGGCGGAGGATGCCTGTACCTTGCAGCAGCTTTTTAGCGCCGCCTGCCGGAAAACAGACGAACAATAAGTCAAGGAGTGATTGACATGAAAAACATATTGGTTCTCAATGGCCCGAATCTCAATTTGTTGGGCAGACGCGAGCCGGGCGTTTACGGCTCGGACAGCTATGAGACGCTGTGCGAGAAGATCGCGGACGCGGCGCACGAGTGGGGGATGCACGTCGATTTTGACCAGTCCAACAGCGAAGGGACGCTGATCGACCGGCTGCACGCGGCGATGGACGCCTATGACGGCGTTATCCTCAACGCGGGCGCGTATACCCATACCAGCTATGCGATCCGTGACGCGATCGCGGCGATCCGTATTCCGGTGGTGGAAGTACATTTATCCAATATTCATGCGCGGGAAGAATTTCGCCACACCTCGGTGATTGCGCCGGTTTGCAAGGGGCAGATTGCCGGCTTCGGCATGGACAGCTATTTGCTGGCGCTGTATGCGCTCCGCCTTAACGGGGCAAACTGAGAAAGAGGGTGAGCATATGTCTGCGGTGGAAGCTTTGATGCAGCGCCTGCCGGATGCACAGTCGGCAGCCCTGATCACCACGCCGCACAACCGGCGGTATCTGACCGGTTTCCCGTCCAGCGCCGGCTGCGTACTGGTTACAGCCGAAGAGGCATACTTTCTGACCGATTTTCGCTATATTGAGGCGGCCAAGAGCCGCATCCGGCATATGGAGTGCATTTGCTATACGGATATGGCGCAGGAGCTGCAGGTGCGGCTGGCGGCGCGTGGCGTACAGCGCGTTTTTGTGGAAGCGGACGGCATGACGCTGGCAGAATGTACGCGATATCGTCAGTGGATTCCGGACGTGGAGTGGGTGGAGAGCGCGGACGGTGAATCGCTTGACGGATGGATGACGGCGCTGCGCATGTGCAAAACGCCGGAGCAGCTGGCGTGTATCCGGCAGGCGCAGCGCCTGACCGAGGCGGGATTTGACCATATCCTGTCTTTTATCTGCGCCGGCCGGACCGAGCGGGAGATTGCGCTTGAGCTGGAGTTTTTTATTCGCCGGCAGGGCGCGGAAGGCGCGGCGTTTGATTTTATTGTCGTCTCCGGCGCAAATGGCGCGCTGCCGCACGGCGTACCGGGCGACAAGCCGGTGGAAGCCGGCGATTTTGTGACGATGGATTTCGGTGCGGTCGTGGATGGCTGGCATTCGGATATGACGCGCACCGTGGCGGTGGGCAGCGTAAGCGAGGAACAGCGGCAGGTGTATGACACGGTGCTGCACGCACAGCTGGCGGCGCTGGAGACGCTGCACGCAGGGGCTTCCTGCGTGGCATGCGACGCGGCGGCGCGGGATGTGATCGCGCAGGCGGGATACGGCGACTGCTTCGGACACGGCACCGGACACGGCGTTGGCATCGAAATCCACGAGCAGCCGCGTCTGTCGCCGGGCGCAGGGCAGACGGTACTGGCGGCTGGCAGCGTGGTCACGGTCGAACCAGGTATCTATTTGCCCGGAAAGTTCGGTGTGCGTATAGAGGATATGGCGGTTATTACAGAAAATGGATATGAAAATCTGACTAAATCGCCTAAACAGCTGCTGATCCTCTGAATTTATAAACTTTTTACTTGAAAAACCACGGTTTATACGGTAGAATGGTATATAGCTATTAAAATGGAGGAATCATAATGATATCTGCAGGTGATTTTCGCAACGGCGTTACCTTTGAAATGGACGGTAACGTGTACCAGATCGTGGAGTTCCAGCATGTAAAGCCCGGCAAAGGCGCGGCGTTTGTCCGCACAAAGATCCGCAATGTGATCGTGGGCAACGTGGTGGAAAAAACCTTTAACCCCACCGATAAATTCCCGACGGCTTATGTCGAGAGAAAGGAAATGGAATATTCCTACAACGACGGCGACCTGTACTATTTCATGGACGGCGAAACCTACGAGCTGCTGCCCATTAACCACGACGTGCTGGGCGACAACTTCAAATTCGTCAAGGAAAATATGATCTGCCGCGTGATGTCGTATAAGGGCAAGGTGTTCGGTGTCGAACCGCCGAACTTTGTCGAGCTGCAGGTTACGCAGACCGATCCCGGCTTTAAGGGCGATACCGCGACCAACGCGACGAAACCCGCTGTCCTGGAGACCGGTGCCGAAGTCCGTGTGCCGCTGTTCATCGATGAAGGGGAAATGATCCGCGTGGATACCCGTACCGGTGAATACATGGAGCGCGCATAAGCTTTTTGGTATGCGACGGACAACTGTCCGTTTCATCATATTTGATAAGTGTAAAGGAGGGGCAGCAAATGACTGTCACAGAAAAAGTAGCCTATCTGAAAGGGCTGGCCGAGGGTCTTGGTATTGAGGAAGGCTCGAAAGAGGGCAAATTGCTGAAAGCCATTATGGACGTTTTGGCAGATCTGGCACTGAGCGTGGAGGATTTGGAGGATTATACCGCCGAATTGACCGAGCAGGTGGACGCGATCGATGAGGATCTGGACGCGTTGGAGGGCGACTTCTACGAGGATGAGGATTGCGATTGCGATTGTGATTGTGATGAGGATTGGGACGACGAGTTCTACGATGTGAGCTGCCCGAACTGCGACGAGGAGTTCAGCGTGGACGAGGAAACCCTGCTGGAAGGCGGCATCGAATGCCCCAATTGCGGTGAACACCTTGAGTTCGACATTGAGTGCGACGACGATGACTGCGATTGCGGCTGCGGCTGCCACTGCGACGACGAAGAATAAGCGCTATTTTCTTGCAGAAAAATGCCCGTCGGATTTTCCAGAGGTAGCAAAGGACAGTCGGGGTATGTAGAGTACGGTGTAGCCGATTATGGCTACGCCGTATTTCTCTTTTCACGCCACTATTGGCGGATTCTTGCGGATTTCTTCATAGGTTTCAAGGATTGTTTTGCTAATATCATGGTTCATTGGTTCTTTCTAAAAGTGTTATAGCACAAAACAAAAGAAAAAGAGATTAGTACCATTCGATTTTCTACATTGGCTGCGATATGTGGTTTCCTGCAATGTAATCCGGGTTATATATCTACAATAACATTAAAATTTTAACGAAAAACATTAAAATCCTCTTGACAAAGCAAATTCAATGGTATATACTATGATCATAACGATAATCGTTAAATAATTTACGCTTTGCGTAGGAGGCATTTTTATGAATTCAAAAACTCTATCTAATTTCCACAAGTTCGGTAAAGTGGGTAAGATTGCAATGACCGTATTAATGGTTATAGCGATTTTAGCGACTGCTGTGAGCTGCGTTGCTGCAATTTTTGTTGCTACACTTTCCAAGGACGCACTAACAGTACGTGTTACCAATAATGCCGAGTTCAGGATTAACGAAAAGGATTTCGATTCCCTGTGGGGCATTCTTGTCGAAAGCTTTTCTTATGCGGGAGACGCAAACCCCGAAGGTATGTTAAGCGATGGAAGTGATAAAATCACTCCTCCGGAAAATCAGGTATTTGAAACAGAACTATCCTTTTTCAACCAGTCATATTCTTCCGCTAAAATCTATTCCGACGGGAATACAAAGGTAATGGAAGCCAAGTCATCGCCTGCCGAGTATCGCTCAACGGATTTGGTGTCAGTCCTTATATTCCTCACCTTGTTTGTTGCTTCTATAGCCGCAGCTTTGTTTATGCTGAAAAGACTTTTTGCGGTGCTTGCGAAGTGTGAATCTCCGTTCTGCGAGGAACTTGTAAAAAAGATGAAAGCATTTGGCATTTCTCTTCTTCCCGTTGCACTGTTTGCCACCATTGGCGAAACACTTTCAATGGCTTTCCTGTCTGCCGGAAGAGACACCGGAATCAGTATTCAGTGGGGTATTTTAATTGCTTTTGCTGTAACAATGTGTTTGGTAACTGTATTTAAGTACGGTGTTCAGCTCCAAAAAGAATCGGACGAAACATTATAAGGGGGCGGACAAAATGGGACATATTATTTTAAGGCTGGATCGTGTAATGGCAGACAGAAAAATGAGCCTGAATGAATTATCGGAAAAAGTCGGCGTTGCCAATGTTAATCTTTCCAAGATGAAGAACGGGCATATCAGTGCCATCCGATTTTCTACATTGGCTGCGATATGTGATGTCCTGCAATGTCAGCCGGGTGATATATTGGAATACAGCCCTGAAGAAAAAGAGGATTAAATTCTTTGACGCAAAAGGCCGTCATCTCTCATTGAAAATTGACGGCCTTTGCGCCAAACTGATAAAACAAGGAAACTGCATGTGGTAGAATTTTGACAGTATAGACGGCAAAGCGGCGGCAAGGATTTTTTCCTGCCGCCATTTCTGCTTTAAGTGTTAATCAAATCGTTGTTTACAATTTCTGTGGCTCTGCTGCGGATATTGTTCATACGACCAACCCACAGCATTTGATTATCCGATTTGAGTTTTTCGGGTCACGCCTTCTTTCTACTAAAATTGCACCCGAAAGCAGCGTAATAGTCGAATGTACCGAAAAAAGAAAAAGGGCAGGAAAAAGAGAGAAGCGTAAAACTTCTCTCAATTTTCTTGTCCTTCGCAATGCGCAGCGTTCTTATAAAACACAACTGTCCTTAGGAACCCTAAGCATTTCCGACGGGCATTTTGTTGTCGTAAACAGCCGATCGGTGTATAGCGAATGTGCAGGATGATTGGAAAATCCATGCGTAATTTATGTGCATTTTCTGCCAACTGTGCGCAAAAGCGAAGTTTGTTGCAAGATTCTGCGCAAAAAGTGTCAAAAAAGGGTTGCTGTTCGTACGGAAGTTTGCTATAATAACAATAATGGTATCTGTGCGCTCCGGCGCACCCATTCGCATAAGAAAGGATTTTGAGTATGTTTGAGATTGTACGGCGTGAAGAGCTGAATCCCACGGTCACTTTGCTGGAAATTTCGGCGCCGCTGATTGCCAAAAAGGCGGAGCCGGGTCAATTTATTATTTTGCGCACGGACGAGAATGGCGAGCGCATTCCGCTGACCATTGCGGATTTTGATCGCACCAAGGGAACGGTTACGATCATTTTCCAGATCGTCGGCGCGACGACCGAGCGGCTCAATCATAAGTCGGTCGGGGATTGTCTGCACGATTTTGTCGGCCCGCTGGGCGTTGCCACGCATACGGAGGGGCTGAAAAAGGTGGCGGTTGTCGGCGGCGGCGTCGGCTGCGCCATCGCTTATCCGATTGCAAAGAAGCTGCATGAGCAGGGAGCGGTGGTGCATGCGATCGTGGGCTTCCGCAATCAGGATCTGGTCATTCTGGAAAAAGAATTTGCGGCGTCGAGCGACGTGCTGCGCATCATGACGGATGATGGCTCTTACGGTACGAAAGGGTTGGTCACCAACGCGCTGAAGGATCTGCTGGATGCCGGCGAGCAATACGACGAGGTGATCGCGATCGGACCGCTGATCATGATGAAATTTGTCTGCGCGCTGACGAAGGAGTACGGTGTGAAGACGGTTGTCAGCATGAATCCGATCATGATCGACGGTACCGGTATGTGCGGCGGCTGCCGGCTGACGGTAGGCGGAGAGACAAAGTTCGCCTGCGTGGATGGCCCGGATTTTGACGGGCATCTGGTCGATTTTGACGAGGCGATCGAGCGCTCCAGCATGTATAAGAGCTTTGAACGCCATCGCTATGAAGAAACCTGCAATCTGTTCAAGGGGGAAAAGTGATCATGCCGAATATGTCGCTGAAAAAGCAGCCGATGCCGGTGCAAGAGCCGGACGTGCGCAATAAAAATTTTAGCGAAGTTGCTCTGGGATATACCTATGAGCAGGCGGTCGAAGAAGCCGGCCGCTGCCTGAATTGCAAACACAAGCCGTGCGTGGGCGGTTGCCCGGTGGCAATCGATATTCCGGCGTTTATTGCCAAAATCCGGGAAGAGGATATGGAAGGCGCCTATGAGATTCTGACGCGCTCCAGCTCGCTGCCGGCGGTTTGCGGGCGTGTTTGCCCGCAGGAAACGCAGTGTGAGTCCAAGTGCGTGCGCGGCGTAAAGGGTGAGCCGGTTGCGATCGGCCGTCTGGAGCGTTTTGTAGCGGATTATCATATGGCGCACTGCCAGGAGCAGCCGGTTAAACCGGAGCCGAATGGACACCGTGTGGCGGTAATCGGCGCCGGGCCGTCCGGCCTGACCTGTGCGGGCGATCTGGCCAAAGCCGGCTACGATGTGACAATTTATGAGGCGCTGCATCTGGCGGGCGGCGTGCTGGTGTACGGTATTCCGGAATTCCGCCTGCCCAAAGCGATCGTGCAAAAGGAGATCGACACACTGAAAGCGATCGGCGTCAAGGTCAATACCAATATGGTGATCGGTAAGGTGCTGTCGGTGGACGAGCTGTTTGAGGATGGTGTGGAAGCGATCTTTATCGGTTCCGGCGCCGGCTTGCCCCGCTTTATGGGGATCGAAGGTGAGAACCTCAAGGGCGTTTATTCCGCCAACGAGTTCCTGACGCGCGTGAACCTGATGAAAGCCTATCGGGAAGAGGCGGCAACGCCGATCCAGAACGCCAAATGTGTTGCGGTTGTCGGCGGCGGCAACGTGGCGATGGATGCCGCACGCTGCGCGAAGCGGCTGGGTGCGGAAAAAGTCTACATCGTGTATCGCCGCTCGGAAGTGGAAATGCCTGCCCGTTTGGAAGAGGTCGAACACGCCAAGGAAGAAGGCGTGGAGTTCCTGACGCTGACCAATCCGCTGAAAATCCTCGGTGACGAGCATAAATTCGTGACCGGTATGGAATGTGTGAAAATGACGCTCGGTGAGCCGGACGCGAGCGGCCGCCGCCGCCCGGTGGAGCAGGAGGGCTCCAATTTTGTGCTGGATGTGGATTGCGTGATCATGTCCATCGGCACGTCTCCCAATCCGCTGATCCGCAGCACGACGCCGGGGCTGGATACGAACCGGCACGGCTGCATTATCACCGAGGAGGGCACCGGCCTTACCTCTCGCGAGGGTGTATATGCCGGCGGCGACGCGGTGACCGGCGCGGCAACCGTTATTCTGGCGATGGGCGCCGGAAAGCAGGCCGCAAAAGCCATTGACGAATATATCCGCTCAAAGTAAATTCTTATACTGACAAAAGCGCGCACCTATGACCATAGGTGCGCGCTTTTACGTGAAGTACTATTTCAACTGTATATTACAGATTTCGCGCTGAAAAAAGTGCCGGCGAAAAATGGGGGAGTCGGAGAAACGCGTTTATGGCTGTCGCACGGCACCGAAACCACAACGGAGAACAGGTGGGAAAAAGAGGCGCGGCGCCGATATTTCCCGGGAAAACGCGAAAAAGCTCGAGTATACAATTCGTATATTTAGGATTGAATATTCCGGATTTGCGTGTTTTCTTCCGCCTATAACGACAAAATTTGCGAAACCTCTGATAAAACCGCGTGCACATAGACGCGGATATAGCCGGTGCTTTTCAAAAGAGCCTCCGCAAACGATGGTATACCACATCGGTTGCGGAGGCTCTTGGCTTATCGTTCGGAGGCGACGATGCAATAGGGTGTCGAAAGCGAAAGGGAGGATACCGGCGACAGCTCGCCGCCGCGTCGGGCAAACACCGTAACGGTATGGCTGTTGGCATTGGCACAAAGCAGATACGGACCGCATAATGTGAAATCCTGCGGCGAACACCCGCCGGATGCTGTTACACGTTGCCGACAGAGCTGCTCACCCTGCAGCGTATAGCTGGTAATCGAATCGTGGCCGCGATTGGAGACGTATACATGATGGGCGGTGGCACGGATAGCCGCACAGGTGCTTTGACCGGTGTAGCCCTCCGGCAGGGTGGGATAGGTGCCCAGCAGTGTGAAACGTCCCGTTTCATAACGCAGAACAGAAACCGTAGAGGCTAGTTCGTTGGCACAGAAAGCCAACGCGCCGTCCGCTGAAAACGTCAGATGGCGACAGCCGGAACCGGGCGGCAAAGCGGTGCGGGAAATCACCTGCTCCAGCTGGGCGTCGTATACTACCAGCTGGTCCAATCCCAGATCCACCACGCACAGAGCTTTTCCATCCGGCGTGGGCGAAACATAATGCGGATGCGCCTCTTGCTGACGCTGGGGATGGATGCTGTGACCGCTGTGCTGCCGCAGCGTATCTGGCAGACGCAGAACACTGCTGGAAGTGTAATTGACGATAAAAATCTGCTGCCCGACCGCGGCCAAATGACACGCTTCCACCCCATGTGTGGAAAGCAGCGTATCCGGCGGCGCCAGGGAGCCATCCGGGCGGATATCCAGCGCAGCATATCCGCTGTCGGAGGAGGTGGCAAAAGGCGCAAGCAGAACAATATGCAAACGGTTTTGCTGCCGGATCAGGTACATCGGACGATCCAACAAAATTTTATCGCGGATATCGATGATACCGTCTGGGCTGAGATGCGCATGATAGATGCCGCCGTCGCGGGCGCAGGACGCAATATAAAGATCGGCGAGAACGGATGAGCATGTGTTCACGAGTGACAAGCGCCTCCTCTTTACATACATACGATGAGAAGGATTATTCTTCAGCCGGCGGGGTATCTTTTTTGGGTTTTTCCTTTTTCGGCTCTTTGGCCTCCTTGGCTTCTTTTGGCGCTAAACTATCCAGAATTCGGGAGGCGGCGATCCGTCGGGCGTTTGCCTCCAATGCCAGCATGACGGCACGACGATATAAAGCGTTTTCGTCATGTGACGGCAGACTGTTGAGATTGTCGGCAACCTCCCGCAGCGCTTTCTGCTGCGCTTCGGCAAAATCCGGATACAGCTCCTCCACCGTGTGGTTTTGAAGATTTCCTTTCATAGCCGCGTTGATTTCCGGAAGTGTCAGTACGGATTTCAGCATACAGATCATCATCAGCATGGCCAAATGTTCACGAGAATATTTCTTTTGTGCCGGACGCGGCAAAACGCCGTCTTTTACATAATTGTTGATCATGCTCGGCGTCAAAAGTTTTTCCTCTCCAATGGAAAAGGGCTCCAGCTGCTTGCTGAGCAGTGTGATGACCTGATCCATATACAGATCCAGCTCCGGCAGACGTTCCCAGGGAATGGCGTCGTAAGACCCTGCCGCATTCACCCATTCCCAAATAGATTGTTCCATAGATAACCTCCCCAACTATCGGAATATGTATAAAGTATAACATAATTTGCTATACTATACAAGAGGTGAAAAAATTCTTGACAAAATCAATTTTATAGCATAAACTAGTATCAAAAACAAGATTATAAAGTTAATAAAAATATATGTAAAGGTGATTGAAATGCGAAAGGTGCAGTCGGTTACGATATGGGGCGACAGCGTCATGAAAGGGGTCATATACGATGAATCCCGTGCGCGCTATACGCTGCTGGAGGGATGCAGCGCCAAGGAAGCCTCTAAAACACTGGGGCTGACTGTACAAAACCGCGCGCGTATGGGCTGTACGGTGACCAAGGGCTTGCAGCTTTTGAAAAAAGATTTGGGCACCGTGGCACCGTCGGATGTGGCGTTGTTGGAATTCGGCGGCAACGACTGCGATTTTGACTGGGCGCAGGTGGCGGCCGATCCGGCGGCTGAGCATCAACCTAAAACGCCGCTGGCTTTGTTTACGACACAGCTGACCGAGATGGTCAAAGCCACCCGGCAGCGCGGTATGACGCCGGTGCTGATGACATTGCCGCCGATCCATGCCGAACGCTATTTTCGATTTTTCACGCGCAACGGCCTGAACGGGGACGCCATTTTGCGTTGGCTGGGCGACGTGCAGCATATTTACCGCTGGCATGAACGATACAGCGCGGCGGTAACACGTGTAGCGCAGGAGTGCGATTGCCCGCTGGCCGATGTACGGGATGCCTTTTTGGCACAGCGCTGTTACGGCGATTTGCTGTGCGCCGACGGCATCCATCCCAATGCAAAGGGGCATCGTGTGATGCAGGAGGTGTTGGAAAAATTTGGCCTGCCCTATGTGGCAGTCTGTCCGGCTTCGGCAGGATGACCGACAATCAAAATATGTGGATAAACATGCAAAAACTAAAGGTCATGAAAAAGTAACGGTAACGTCCACTTTTCATGACCTTTTCTGTTTTTGGAAAATTTGAATATGATATGGAAATTGAAAAACGGTATGTTGGTTTGAACAGCTGGGAAGTAGCGTCGGAAACCGGCAGAATCTCGGAAAGTATCGGTACATCAAAGTCCGAGCGTATCTTTCACTGCGACACCAGAGAATGACCGTTATAGAGTCGACCGGCTTGTTGCCCGCCGTGACGGGCTTGAATCAGTTCCGGCACGGTTACCAGCGTATAGCCCTCTGCGATCAGCCGATCCACCATCTCGACGACCGCATCCACGGTGGAGGAATACAAATCATGCATCAGGACGATCGCGCCATTGCGAATACCGTATTGCCCCTTCTGAAAAGCGGCGTCCAGCACGGCTTGCCGGTCACGATTTTTCCAGTCCAGTGTATCCACTGTCCAGTTCACAATACTCAGATCGTTATCATAGGCATATGCCAACAGAGTGTCGTCATAATTTCCTCCGGGCGGTCGCAGCAGTGTCGGCCGCACGCCGGTAATTTCTTCGATCAGATCACTTGTCCCGCGAATCTGTTCGTCCATTTCCAGAATCGTGCAACCTTTTAACTTCTGGTGCGCATAAGTATGGTTGCCGATCACATGTCCCTCATCCTGCATGCGGCGCAGCAGGGGGCGATAATTGTCAATTTGGCGGCCGATCACAAAAAAAGTGGCGTGTACATTGCGGGCTTTTAACTCATCCAACAGCCTTTCCGTATACCGGCCGGGACCGTCGTCAAAGGAAAGCGCTACCAGCTTTTGATCCGCGGTAAAATGCGTCTGATTGATTACCGGGTGCGCATTGGTTTCCGGCGGCTTGGGATGGAGCGCTTCGTTGAGCTGCTGCTGTAGTTCCTCCAGCTGCTGCTCCAGCTCATCAATACGCTGCTGCAAAGCGGCGCTGTCTCCGGCCGATTGCTGCCGGACTTGTTCCAGCTGAGATTGCGCTTCCGAAAGCGAAGCCTGGGTATCGGAAAGAGAAGATTGCAGCTGCTCGTTTTCCAGCAGAGTACTGGCTGCTTGCTCCCGATACCAACTGAGACCATATACCGCTCCGCCTGCGCCGATGATCAGCACCAAAATGCCGATACAGCTGACGATCAGGCCGAGTAAAATACCGTTCTTTCTCTTAAAATGATGAGTAGATTTATTTGCCATGCGTAAAACTCCCTTTGCCTTAAACGAAACAGGTGACTTTATATTCATTGTATCATGTTCGCCAAAAAACACAATAATGTTATCAAAACAAGTTGATTTTCTATGTTATGTACAATAATTTTACAACATTTTTTCACTTTGACAGATTCTTATTCCAGTTTTGCGTCTTGTCTTTTGTGAAAATATATGCTATACTATCAATTAGTATGTGTAAATCTGGAAAAAGAAGAGGAGGCATTGTCCTTTGGACAGGAAAATTATTCTGAGCGCAGACAGTACATGCGATTTGGGGGATGCGTTGCGTGAGCGCTTTCACGTACATTATTATCCTTTTCATGTTATATTAGCGGATAAGATCTATTCGGATGGCGTGGATTTGGTTCCCGATCAAATTTATGAGGTATACCGCGAGCAGCATGTTTTGCCGAAGACCGCGGCGATCAACACAGCGGAATATATAGATTTTTTCCGTCCGTGGGTGGAACAAGGGTATGAGGTTATTCACGTTACGTTGGGTTCCGGTTTGTCGGCAACGTATAATAACTGCCGTATGGCGGCGGAGGAGCTGCCGGGCGTCTATGCGATCGACAGCCGAAATTTGTCCACCGGTTCCGGCCTGATCGTGCTGGCAGCCGCCGACCGCATTGCCGCCGGTATGCCGGCAGCACAGATCGCCGAGGAAGTGCAGGCGCTTACGGCTCGTTGCGAGGCCAGTTTTGTGATTGATACGCTGGAGTTCCTGTACAAGGGAGGGCGCTGCTCGGCGCTGGCTATGCTGGGCGCGAATGTGCTGCAGCTCAAGCCGTGTATTGAGGTGGACAATGCCAGCGGCGCCATGAGTGTTGGTAAGAAGTACAGAGGGTCTCTGGATAAGGCGCTTGCGCAGTATGTCAAGGATCGTTTGGAAGGGCGCACCGATATCGATTACAGTCGGATTTTTATCACACACTCCGGTATTTCGGACGAGCGGGTTGAGCTGGTACGCAACGAGATCCAGAAGTACGGAAAGTTTGAAGACATTTTTGTAACGCGCGCCGGTTGTACAATTTCTTCGCACTGCGGCCCCAACACCCTCGGTATTCTGTTTATGACAAAGTAGTTTTTCCGCAAATACGTCTTATGGTTTTTACAAATTTTATCGCACAAAAGGGCAGCACCGAATTCGGTGCTGCCTTTTTTATCAATATTTTTTCATCTTACAGATCCAGATCATAATCGCGGGGATTTTTCTTTTTAGACTCCGAATGGGACGCCGCATCGGGGCCTTTTTTCGGTTCCGTGGAATAAAGCGAGACAAAATCGCCCAGCGATACATCGTCAGAATGCGCGGTATCCAGCGGACGCTGTTCTGCATCCGGCGAGGATTTTAATTGTACGCCGTTTTGTTCAAAATCCGACGGATCGGAAGAATACAACACATCGTCTTCGTCCTCGTCTTCCGCCGGCTTGCGGATAACAAAGAAATAAATCAACAGACCGGCACCGATCAACAGGAGGACCCCCAGTACGATCAACACGATGACGATGGTCGGCACGCCGCCGACGGAGCGCAAGCCACCGGCAGCCGGGAAACCGAGCAGAACAAAATTGGCCAGCTTGTCAATCTGAAACTCCACATAGCCGTCTTTTGCCTGCATCTCGTATAAATCGTGCAGACCGTCGGTCGTGACAACCGAAATGGCAAAGCGCTCACAGTTTTGCATATTCTTCGGAACCGGCAGCCGTATGATATAGGCTGCGTCGGGAAGCGCTTCCAACGCTGTATCGGTGCCTTGCGATTTATCCACGAATTGAACGCCCAATTGAATCGTCTGGCTGAGTACTTTGCTGGAATCATAGCTGCTGAAGCGGGAATTGTTGGCCATCTTGGATTCGATCTGCTGTTCATTGACGCTGTATACGGAGGTAAGCACTTTCAGCATCAGCGTTCCCTTGGAATTGCCGATCAAAAAGCTGTATTGCTCGGTCGGCAGCAACAAGCGGGCGCGGGCGTCAAATTCCGATTGCTTGAGACCAAACAGGTTTAAAATGTTGCTGTCGGTGATCGCATTGACCATCACATAGCCCTCTTCGGTTAACGAGGTTGTACCGGGGCCTTGAATGGTCGGATAGGTGGTTTCCGGTTTGGTTACGATGGGCGCCAGCGTGGGAAGCGGTTTGGAAGCGCTGGTCGAACCGGGTTGGGTTTGTGAAGAAGACGTCGTGGTGTTGTTGTCGGTCGTGCTGTCGGAGGTGGTTGGATCCGTTGTGGGCGCGGTGGGAATGACGATGGGGTTAAACGAGCCGATGCAACCGATGTAGGTGATCACATCACCCGGCACGGGAGAAGGCTCGAATATGCACTGTACCATGTCTTTTTCATCTTCTTCAACCGGCAGAGCGTTGAAGATGACCTGCCCCTGACTATCGGTTGTTTTGCTGTCGGTCATGCTGCCGAATTTACAGGTGATTACTTGTCCGGCCACCGGATTGTTCTCTTCGTCGAGCAGAGTTGCGAGGACATAACCGTCTTCCGTCAGGTCAAGCGGCATACTGGTTTTCAGCGTACCCGGGCAGATCAGAAGTTGCTGGACTGTCTGTACATATTCCGCCCCCGCATTGGTTTTCAGCACATAAGCCAACGTGTGTGTCCCAAGCGGTATATTGCTGAGCTGACCGGTGACGCTTCCGTTGGAATCGGAGACGGTGTGCCGTTTATCGCCGACGATTACGGCGATCATTTTGGCCCGCTGGGCATCGGCGGCATTCCAGGTCATGGAAAATTCGCCGGTCTCGCGGTCAAAGACAGGATCGGAACCGTGAAAGATAAAGCCGCGATCGGCGGAAACGTCCACGGAAAAGGGGACTTTTTCCTCGCCGAACAGCAGAGAGCCGGTATGTTGACCGGCAGGCAGCGGCAATACAATGTATCCCTGCCCATCGGTATCCAGGATAATCGGATAGCTTTCGCCGCCGATTTCCACAGCCGACGCATTGCCGGAAGCGGCATCCCACTGCAGCTGAAGCTTCCAGTAATTCAGATATTCCGCATTGGCAGACTCCGGTGCCGCAAAAATCGTCAGCGGCAGACTTCCGATCGCCAGAAGCAGACATATGAAAATCGAAATGGCTTTTTTCAATTACAATCCCTCGTTTCTGTGTTTACACTATAAGCGCAACAACCTAATAAAATATACAACGGGAACAGCATAACTATACCCACTATACCATAGAACTTCAAAAAAGTAAATTCCCATTTTTTCGCCTGCTTTCGCCACAAGAAAATTTGCGGCGAGAAAAAAGAAATACCCTCTTGCTTTTTTTATACGAGTATGGTATACTTTGGAAAACGTCCCAAATGGGACAGTTTTTTAAAGTTCGTGGCGGGAGAAGAAGCGCTATGCAAGATTTACATTCCCTATTGCCGGCGATGCAGCGTTCCTTTTTGCTGGAGGGGTTGTCTGCGTCGGAATGCGAAGGGGTGTTAGCCGGATTGCCGCCGCCTGAGCGGTTTCCAAAGGAAACGCAACTGTATTCCGGCACCAACTTTCGCCGTTGTCTGGCCGTGGTTCTCCGCGGCGAAGTACAGGTTTTGCGCCTTGGCGACGACGGTCGGCGGGTCGTGATGAACCGCCTGACTGCCGGAGATGTATTCGGCGCGGCGGCGCTCTATGGCGGCGGCGACGTCTATGTCACCGACGTGGTGGCGGCGAAGGCGTGTACGCTGCTTTTCCTGTCACAGGAGCAGATGTCGGCGCTGATGCACCGGTATCCGCGCATCGCGGAAAATTATATCCGCTTTTTATCCGGCCGTATCCGTTTTCTCAATGGCAAGATCGCCGAATTCACCGGCGGGCAGACCGAGGAACGATTGCTGCAGCATCTGCGGTCACACAGTCTGCCGGATGGACAGGTGGTATTGTCCGGCAGTATGGTGGAGCTGGCGCAGGCATTGGACATTGGGCGTTCCAGTCTGTACCGTTCGTTGACGGCGCTGGAAAAAGCGGGAAAAATCCGCCGCGAAGGAAAAACAATTTTTTTACAGCAGCGGGCATAAAGCCCGGAAAGGATAGGATGGAAAATGAGCAAACAAGTAAGCGCCCGTAAATGGGCAAGAATTTTGGCAGGAGCGGCATCCGCCGTGTTGCTGTTGGCGGGCTGCGCACAGCAGCCGGATGCATCGTCGAGCGGTACGGAATCCGGCTCTTCCACCACGTCTGCGGTCAAAACGACGGTCAAGGTGGCGGCGATCAAGGGGCCGACCGGTATCGGTATTGTCAATTTGATGAAACAGGATGCGGACGGCGCCACAGCCAACGACTACGAAGTGCAGATCGTCGCGTCGCCGGAGGAGGTTGTGGGTAAGGTCGCAAACAGCGAGGTAGATATCGCGTCTGTACCGACCAATCTGGCGGCCACGCTGTACAGCAAAACGCAACAGAACGTGCAGATGCTGGCGGTCAACACCGGCAGCGTGCTGTATATTCTGGAAAAGGGCAACACGATTTCCAAAATGGCCGACCTGAAAGGGAAAACGATCTATACGACCGGGCAGGGCGCGAACCCGGAATACGTCCTTCGCTATCTGCTCACCCAGAACGGTCTGGATCCCGACCAAGATGTAAAACTGGAATTTGTTTCGCAAAATGACGAACTGGCAACGCTGCTGGCAACCGGTAAAGCCGAATATGCCATGGTGCCCGAACCGGTGGTTACGGCGGCGCTGGCACAAAACAAAGAGCTGCGTATCGCGCTGGATTTGACCGAGTTGTGGAATGCGACCGGCGACAGCCGGCTGCTGATGGGCTGCGTGATCGCGCGCAAGTCCTTTGTGCAGGAGCATCCCGAGGCGGTAGAGGCGTTTTTAAAGGAGTATAAAGCGTCGGTCGAAGCGGCGACGCAGCAGCTGGATGCCACGGCGGCTTTGTGCGAGGAATATGGAATCATTCCGAAAGCGGCTGTCGCCAAACAGGCAATTCCGCGCTGCGGGATCGTATATATTGACGGCGCGGCGATGAAGCAGCAAATTGAAGGATATTACGAGGTGCTGTTTGCTGCCAATCCGAAATCCATCGGAGGGGCGAAACCGGATGAGGCGTTCTACTATAAAGGATAAAATAGGCATTCGTTTTCTGCGTGCTGCCGGCGTTACGCTGTTTTGGCTGGCCGCGTGGGAAGGCATCGCCTTTGGGGTCGGACAGGAGCTGTTGGTACCCTCGCCGCTGGTGGTGGGAAAAACGCTGCTGCGGCTGATCGGCAGCCGGCTGTTTTGGCAAACAGCCGGCTGGTCGCTCTTGCGTGTGGCAGTCGGTTTTTTGGCGGCTGTCGCGGTCGGCAGTGTGACAGCGGTTTTGACGGCGCGGTCATCCGTTGCCCGGACGTTACTGTCGCCGGTACTGCGTGTCGTGCGTGCCGCGCCGGTCGCGTCGTTCATCATTCTGGCGCTGGTGTGGATCCGCACCGATGCGCTGCCTGCGTTTATCTCCTTTTTGATGGTCGTTCCGATGGTGTGGGGCAACGTGGAAAAGGGGATCACCGAGATCGATCCGCAGCTGCTGGAAATGGCGAAGGTATACCGTTTTGGTTGGTGGCGCACGTTAGTACGCGTACAGATTCCATCGGTTATGCCGTATTTTATGGCGGCTTGTACAACCGGACTGGGATTTGCTTGGAAATCCGGTATAGCGGCCGAGGTGATTTGCCGTCCGGCCTGGTCGATCGGCAAGCAATTGCAGGACGCCAAAATCTATCTGGAAACACCGGAAGTGTTTGCGTGGACAGCGGTGGTAATCGTCCTGAGTCTGGTGCTGGAGAAGCTGTTGCTGTACGCGGCAAAGCGATTCGGAAAGCGGTATAATACGGGAGAATGAAAGGGGAAACGGCATGGCGGTCGCACTGGAAAACGTAACATTTGGCTATGACGGGACGATGCCGGTTCTGTGTGATTTTTCGCTGACATTTCCGCAGACGGGAGTAGTCTGGCTGTCCGGTGCGTCCGGCTGCGGAAAAACGACGATTTTGCGGTTGCTGGCCGGCTTGGAACGTCCGCAAGCAGGGACGATCACCGGTCTGGACGGCAAAACACTGGCGATGGTTTTTCAGGAAAATCGGCTGTTGCCGTGGCGGTCGGTTGCGGACAATGTGGCGATGGGCGCTGCACAGGCGGATCGTGCGGCGGTGCAGGCATGCCTGCGCGTGGTGGGGCTGGAAGCGGCCACCGCACAATATCCGGCTATGCTGAGCGGCGGTATGCAGCGCCGCGTAGCAATCGCGCGCGCTTTGATGGCGGATGCGGATATATTGCTGCTGGACGAACCGTTCACCGGTGTGGATGCGCCGACCTGGCAGGCGATCGCCCGGTATATCCGGACAGCCTATGCCGAACGGTTGGTGGTGTTGGTTACACATGTGTCCGAGGAAGCGGAAGCCTTCGATGCAAAGCCGGTCAATTGGCATACAGAGGTAAGTCAAGAAAATAAAAAAGGTTAAAAACAGAAAAAGTTTAAGAATTTGTCGATTGCCCCTTGACAATTTCGGAAGTTTGATTTATTATATATAAGCGCTTTATAGGAGCGCTGAAAAATGGGGGCGTAGCTCAGCTGGGAGAGCGTACGGTTCGCATCCGTAAGGTCGAGAGTTCGATCCTCTTCGTCTCCACCATATCAAGGCTATAAAAAAGATGTAGCCCATGAAAGCCTCGGTTTTACCGAGGCTTTTTGCTGCCTAAAGGGCCAATCGTTTGAAAATAACGGTTGGTTCTTTTTTTATTTCATAAAAAGGAAGTAGTAACAAGTCATCGAAGAAAAAGTAACAAATAACGTTTCTGCGGGGGGCGTAAATCCATCCTCTGAAACCGCCGAGATACCTTTTTTCGTGCTTCCTCAGCCGCTGGAAACGTGATATTTTTCGCGGGACGGGGTATAGCTATAAGGAAATCACGCTTGAAAAAACAGAGGAAAAGAGATGACAATATGCGCCCGGAAACCATAGAAAAATACAAACGGCAGGCTAAAGCGCTGATCGCACAGATGACCTTGGACGAAAAAATCGGCCAGATGACGAACAATGCCCAGCCGATTGAGCGGCTGGGTATCCAAAGCTATAACTGGTGGAACGAGGCGCTGCACGGCGTGGCGCGCGCGGGGATTGCGACCGTGTTCCCGCAGGCAATCGCACTGGCGGCAACGTTTGACAGGGAGCTGCTGCAGTCGGTCGGCGATGCGGTGGCAACCGAAGGACGCGCCAAGTTCCACGAATTTCAGCGCAAAGGGGATCACGGCACATATAAAGGACTGACCTTTTGGGCACCGAATGTAAACATCTTCCGTGATCCCCGTTGGGGACGGGGGCACGAGACCTATGGCGAGGATCCCTGCCTGACCGGACAGCTTGCGGTCGCCTACATCCGCGGCTTACAGGGGGAACACCCCGATTATTTGAAGACCGCGGCCTGCGCCAAACATTTTATTGCGCACAGCGGCCCGGAGGCGTGCCGACACGGTTTTGATGCCGAGGTCACACCGAAGGATTTTGCGGAAACCTATCTGCCGGCGTTTAAGGCGTGTGTGCAGGAAGGCGGTGTCGAGGCCGTTATGGGTGCGTACAACAGCGTCAACGGCGAAATTTGCTGCGGCAGCCGGGTGCTGATTCAGGAGCTGCTGCGGGACAGATTGGAATTTGCGGGACATTACGTATCCGACTGCGGCGCCGTCCACGGCATACAGGAGGCGCACAAAGCCGTCGCAAACGTGTTTGAAGCGGCCGCGCTTGCCTTGCACAGCGGCTGCGATCTTAATTGCGGAAACGCCTATCGGTATCTGCGCATCGCTGTGGAAGAGGGGCTCGTGGACGAGCAGGATATCGATCGCTCGTTGGAGCGATTGCTTGTCACGCGCCTGAAACTGGGAATTTTGGGCGAGGAAACGGGCCCGTATGCGACAATCTCTTATGCGGAAAACGATTCCGAAGAACATCATCGGCTGGCGCTGCGGGCAGCGGAAAAGAGCATGACGCTGCTCAAAAATACAGGAATTCTGCCGCTTAAGCGTGAAGCCATTCGCACGCTCGCGGTGATCGGGCCCAACGCGGACAGCCGTGCCGCGCTGCAGGGGAACTATTACGGTACCGCGTCCCGTTATTATACGGTGCTGGACGGACTGCGCACGTATCTGGGAGCGGAGACAGCTGTGCTGTATGCACAGGGCTGCCACCTGTTTCAGACGCAGGTGGAGGCTTGCGCCGAATACGACGACCGTTCCGCGGAAGCGCTGAGCGCGGCAGAGCGCGCGGACGCGGTGGTGTTATGCGTGGGACTGGACGCGTCCATTGAAGGCGAGCAGGGTGACGCCTTCAACGGCGACGGCAGCGGCGACAAGGTGGATCTGCGGCTGCCGGGCCTGCAAAATGAGCTGATGGAGAAGATCCTGGATACCGGTAAACCGGTTATCGTGGTCAATCTCAGCGGCAGCGCGGTCGATCTGTCGCTGGCGCAGCGGCGTGCCGACGCCGTGGTGCAGGCGTGGTATCCCGGCGCTTTCGGCGGGCTGGCGATCGCCCGGCTGCTGTTCGGTGAATACAGCCCTGCCGGACGCTTGCCGGTCACGTTTTATCGTGCGGCGGAGGATCTGCCGCCGTTTGAGGATTATGGAATGACGGGGCGGACTTATCGCTACTTTGAAGGGCCGGTGCTGTACCCGTTCGGCTATGGGCTGTCTTATTCCGCCTTTGCATACCGCGCGCTGTGTCTGGAGCGGACGGCGATTGCAGCCGGTGAGAGCGTCGAGGGAAGCGTCGAGGTGGCCAATGTCGGCGCATGCGATGCGGAGGAGGTTGTGCAGATCTATCTGCGGGACGATCAAACCGGCGTGCGCGCGCCGCGGTACCAGCTCAAACGGTTTTTTCGCGTATTTTTACGGCAAGGCGAAACCAAAACGGTGCATTTTACGTTGGAGGAAGCGGATATGCAGCTGGTACTGGAGGATGGCAGTGTGGTCGTGGAGCCGGGAAGCTTCACCGTTTTCGCCGGCGGCGGTCAGCCGACAGACGGCAGCCTGCGGGCGGTTTTCA
>CATWUX010000029.1 GCA_958354085.1 uncultured Oscillospiraceae bacterium
ACGCCGAACTATTTTTATTCATGCGGGTGTCCAACTTGCACTTGCAATTTGCGAGCTTTTTTTGATTCTTTTCGTTGCCTCAATTCCGTTTTCATTTTTCGCTGTGTTGATATCCATCAGTACAAGGTCAATATGCTTTGCCGTACAAACCATGATCGCATCGGCAGCACTGACAATTGTGTCAACCAATTCATAGCGGTCAGCGGCAGCCTGAATATCTGCACAGTAGGCTTTATGTATGTTTCTTTCATCGTCCACGATCAATACGCGCGTCATAATGAATTTCCTCCTTTGGTATACTCGGGAAGCGTTAATGTCAGCGAATAAAAAGGCAGGCTCTGCACGGTCATAATTCCGCCGGATCTTTCGATTCGTTCTCTGAGGGAAGTAAGCCCGCCTCCCTCAATAATTTCCTGCTTGGGCTGCGTTCCGTTATTCGTATAAACGGCAGATATCTGTCCGTTTGCATTCGTGATTGTCAAATGCAGCAGGTTCGCACCGGCATGATTCAGGGCGTTGGTTACGCATTCCCGCAGAGCAACGATCAGCAAATACGCCGTATGCGTGTCCTCCGGCATTGTACCGTGAATTTGTACATCGACACCGATACTTTTTGCGATTCTTACCACTTCATCGCAGGCATCCGGCTCATCTTCAGCCGCGATCTCATCCCTTAAAGCACATAAGCTGCTTTGCCACAGTTCGAGGAACTGCGCTTTTTTATCATGCGGGAAATCCTGTACCACATACTGACGGGCAGAGAGCAGGCAATTTCCCATTTTATTATGTACGCGCATTTTAGCGGTCAGAATTTCCTGTTGGCGGGTGATTTCTGCAATGTTTTCCGAAATACGCTGTACCTGCGTAATCATCTCTTCCAGCTGAGCATTGCGCTCTACAAGCTCTTCCTGTAAATTATATAGCTTTGTAAATTCAGTCGCTGTAAATTGCGTGTATTGTATGCCGGTTTCGCTTTTCACTACGGTGTCGGAAAATGCCCATACCGTTCCGTCAGGCATCCGATAGCCGTTTTTTTCTTTGATTTTAATGACTTCCACGCCCTTCGCAGGAGAAACAAGGGCTGATTTTAATTCTTGCTGCATCTGCAAATCTTTTCCTAATAGCTGATAAGCCAAGCGATGCATCTGCGTATTGCAGAGTACCGGCAAACCGCTTTCCGAAAAGAAACAGATTCCTGCCGGCAATGTGTCGAAGGTCTCCTTGACGGAATTCAATGTAAGCATTTCTTTTGCCTTGCGTGATTCCGAAATAATACTTACGGCTGTGTAGATACCGATAAGCAACCAAATCAGCAGAATTGCGGCTGCGGGCACATCCTTCAGACAACCGCTGTCATTGTGCACGCTGTTACCCAAAAGCGGCATAGCGGCAAATATAAAAGCCGTCGGCAGCAGATTCAGAAGAAGCAGCCGTATTTTCTTATGCATATAAAGCATAAACAAATAACCAAATTGATACAGGTTCAAAAGAAGCATGAAGCAGAGAATGAATGTTTTCCATCCGCCGGGAAGGTCAATAAAGCTGATCATTTGCCGTCACCGTCCCCTCGTGCAACGAAATATGTCAAAAGATAATCGTTCTCTTCTTCCTGTTCAATCCTGAAATCAGAGTCAAATTGAAACGTCATTTCCGTTGTCAGATGGAGGCTGATACACATCTCAAAACCGCTTTCCGCCGTTCTTAAAAATACCGCAATGGAATTGATGCAGGAAAAGGTCTTTTGGAGAACCGATTGAAAAGCATCATAAAGCTGTATGCTCTCGAAAAGTGATATATTTCCCTGGTCTTCCACAAGACAGCTTCCGGTTACTCCTTGCAGTTCCAGTGCAGAAACAGACTCCTGAAAGCAATATCCCAGCTCAGCCATACGGATTGTATCCTGGGTTTCGGAAATAAACAGAAGATTGTTTCGCCGTTTGAAATAGGCCCCGATCAAAGTTAATTCCGCAAGAAGCTCTTTTTCATTTTCCGGTTTATCTTCTTTGCATAAAGCCCAAACCAAATCCTGCATCTTTTTCAGTTGAGGAGCCGTTTCAAGCTGCATACGGTTATACAAACGGTTTGCTTCCAACAGATGCGCTTTCTGCTTATTGGTTCGGTTTTCCTCCCGAATGAGAGTATGCCGCTCATTGAGTGTTTTGTTAATATCCTGCAGCTCGGATATCGCTTCCGCAATTTCCGAAACATCGTCCGTCCAAAATGCATATCCGCCGCAAATCTCCGATGCGGAAAGGCGAATATGGTCTTTCAGCATAATCGGTTCGCTTGTATTTATTTCACGTATTTCAGGGAACTCGGCGGCTCCCTTACTTGCCATTTGCAAATGATATTCTTTATCTGTGATATACACCGGAAGATCAGACGCAGAAAACAATTCTTTATAATGTGTGTTGGACTGAATCAACCCACAGGCAATACAGCTTTCAAAAATTGCGGCAAATGTAAGACACTGAAAAACCGTAATATCCGGTATATAGTTTCTTACAAAGCCGGAGCCGCTTGCATACAGAACACCGTACAGAACCGCTATTCCTGTCGGAACAAAAGGCAGCCACAGAATTTTGCGGGTCTTGGGAAGCCGGCATTTATAAAGCATGATTCCGATCGCAAGCAGAGCGCAGAGAATCTCCCAGCCGATCACAATCATGTATCCGATCCGATAGGTATAATCCTCATCGGTAAATACGGGAGCGTTTTCCGGAAAAGCAAAAACAAGCTGATGCAAATCATTTGTCAGCACAAAAAGTGTAAAGATAACCGTAAGTATTGTTGCCGGAATCAACCATTTTGACATGGGGGAATGCTCCGGCTTACCGATAGATGCCGAAACAAAAATCGAAAAAAGCGGTACAAAAAGCATAGGTATGTAATAACAGTACCACAGTATGCGGTTTATATTCGGATCAACAACAAAATAATATTTAACCGTCCTGATAACCATCCACAAGATGAGGAAGAAGGCCACTGACGATAAATACCTTCGGGTGTTCTTCGGCACAATCCGCTGACGCACCGAAAATCTCCATGCAGCAAACAAACCGATATAGATGGATGATCTGATCAGTCCCAAAAGTATACCGTTTTCAGTTCGAAGTATGGATTCGGTATTGGCATGCTCACATATTGTAGCTATCACGATAAGCAACGATATTACGAGGCCAATACGCAAATAGTTTTTATTCGGTCTCGTCACGGCGTTCACCTCGCTTTTTCTTAAAATGCACTGTATTTCCGCACAAATTCCGTGCGGATACAAAAATCCATTTTGTATTATATCATATTTTCCGACAAATTTCAATCCGTCCCTTGTATTGGTGATCTTCACTCGCAAAATGTTGTCATCCCACCTGCTAAGTTGATAATCTGTTTATTCTGTTTTTTTGCGTACAGGACTGTCTGATACGCTCCTCCACTTTTCCGTTCAATGCAGCACAACACTAAATCGGCTCTGTCAACCATCTCACGATTACGGATTTGGATCGCCGCCTTTGGGTGTGCCTTAGATGCTGCATAGGATATTTCCACGTCGCTGTAGTAGTCGTGATAGGATTCCTCGTTATTTAGGTATTCAGCTCTCGCATACGGCAACACAAGAACGAGAGAGCTGTTATCATCCCTATTTTGCTTTCTAACCCGAAGCACTGCGGAGGATGCGAGCTGATCAAACTCTCCATCTCGGCCGACGAGAAAGTCCACGTATTCGTGTTCCGAAAGCAGACGGCGGATTTCTTCTTCCAGCCGTTCCTCTATCCTGAACGGGTTATCAATATATCTGTGTCCGAAAAATGCAACCGTGAAAATCTTCATATACTGCTCCTTATAAAAAATGCCCACCGAACTATTCTGTGTCCGGTGGGCTATTCCAATGACTCGACTATCTGTCAAAAACAGCTCCGCAGGAACTGTATGGGCCTTACACCGCAAAGGAATTGGATATACCGTTTCGCAAGGCAGATGCCTGGTATTTGTATGTGTATAGCGGTCATTTAGAACCGTGTTCCATTGTTTTTGCATACTATAAGCACGGTTATTACGCTATCCGAAGCCATCAACAGTCACCAACCGATACATCGTTATGACAAGCGCTGCCTAGGTGCACAGGACTATCTGGCGTTTGCAGACGAGCTACTGGAGGTGCTGCTGCCGTGAGCAAAATCAATCTGGACAATATCAAAAAGCAGATGGCGCGGGCAGAAGCCGAATACGAGGACGCGGTCGTGAATAGCCGCCCAATGAGCCTGTCGGTTCATGAAATTGTGCTGAATCCTGACAACACCGCAGCCCAGCACGACGATGCGGAAAGCATTGCGGCGCTCGCCTCCAGCATTCAGGCGAGTGGACTGATTCATCCGCTGACAGTCAACAAAATCGGTGAACACCAATATATGTTGTTGTCTGGCGAACGACGGTTCAAGGCTATTACGCAGCACCTAGGCTGGGAACAGATTCCCTGCACCGTATACAACAACCTGATTCCCAGCATGGCCGCGGTCGTAACCATCGAGGCGAATATGCAAACGCGGGAATATTCCGTAGCCGACCGGCTGACGCTGTATCAACAATTAGACGCTGCCTTGCGCGATTTGAAAGAAAAGGGTGTGTTCAAAGGTGGCATCGGCCGTGAGATTGCAAAGATGATGGGTGTGAGCGAACAGCAAATCGGAAAGTATAAACGGCTGGTTACCCAACTTTCTCCGGAAGAAATTCAGCAGGTTACAAACATAAACCAAGCAGTCAAGCAAACGCGTACACCCACAAAAGCTGAAACTGAGGTTCAGTTTTTCGAGAAAGCGCCTCCGCTAAAAACTGAAACCCAGTTTCAGTTTTTAGAACAGGAGCCCACTCGCGGAGAAGCCAGGGATGATGTCCGAACAGCCCTGCGCTGCGTGTCCCATCTACTGCGCTGGGCGACTGAGGAAAACCTGGCGGACGAGCAGAAACAAGCCTTGAAAATTGCTCATGCGAAGTTACTCACGTTTCAGTTTGATACGGGACTAAACAAAGAACAATAAAAACCGCCTTTGCTTGACACAGCAAAGACGGCTTGGTAGAATGTGGACGAGGCATCGTAAACACGGTGGCGGCTGCTCCCTTTCCGAATATCCATTCGGGGAGGGTTGAGCACAGAAATGTGCAACTTCTTTGCCCTCCCGGAAAGGAGGGCTGCCAATGTACATAACCCTTCCAGAGCTCATGCAGTTCTGCTTGGTTCTCATTGGATTTGCTGGATTATTTCTGGCAACAAAAAAGAAGTAAGACCGCCTACCCTCTACAGTTAGCGGTCTTTACTTCTAACAACTAGGGGAGCAACCGCTTGTTTGCGATGCCTCACCTTGTATTTACAGTATACGCCAGCATTTCTATTTTGTCAATATGAGGGGAGTGCACGGATATGAAACGATATACAACATTTACGATTACAGCGGCGTTGCTAGCCGCGATTTTTGCTGCCGGATGCGGAACATCATCAAGCAACCCAGCATGTTCAGATTCTGTTGAAGCAACAGCCCCATCTGTCTGTTCAACGGATGCGATAAATACATGTGCTACTGTTGGTACATCTGCAGTAACGCACCAAGATAATAACACCGCTACAGATATTGATGGTAGTACAGCGCCAATTACTGTTGATACTACAAAACTGAAAGGCGCCACAACCCAAAAGGTAATCGTTAGTACGACTACGACGGTGCCAACAACGCCAACCACCTCCCCAACCAGTAACGAGGGAACACCGACCATCATCATGCCGAACGCGCAGCAACTGGCATATATCAGCGACAAGGTTGTGGAGCTGGTGAACGCCGAGCGGAAGCGGCTGGGTATTGCGCCGCTCGGCGTGCCGGATAAGCTGACCGAAGCGGCGAACATTCGTGCCGAGGAATGTATCCAGGGCGCGAACGGCTCCACCAACGGACACAACCGCCCGAATGGGGATATTTTTTCTACTGTGTTTGCAGATGTTAAGTACGGCGAGCCACAGGAATACGAAAAGAAAGACCAAAACGGGAATTGGATAACGATTATAGGTTATTATCCCGGTCAATCATCAGAAAACCTTGCGAATATAACGAGTTGGAACGATAGAGAGCAGCTTCGATATGGCTTCACCTGTACCCCCGCCGAGCTTAACCGAATGGCTCAAGATCTATTTGAGAGTTGGAAAGGTAGCACACCTCACTACAAAGCCATGACAAACCCCGTTTTTACGAAGAGCGGTGTTGGCGTCGTGGCACAACCTAATGAATCCAGTGGATATGCAAACCTTGCCTTTACAGGCATCCAGCTATTCACTGAAAAATAGAGTAGCTACAACTTTATATATTTCAATTTGAAGCGGGACATATGAAAATGCCCCGCTTTTTTTCACATATATAACCGCAATATTTCATTCCAAGCCAGAAAGGATGTCACCCATGAAAAAGTCCATTTTAAAACGATTTTTAGCAGCTTGCATGGCGATCTCCACATTGACCGTGTCACTTGTCGCCACCATTCCTATGACTGCGAGCGCAGCAAGCAGTAGTCTTACGATCAGCAGTCAAAGCGTTTCCTTCCCCAGCACCAACTACGGCACCTACTCATTCAAAAATTTTAAAGAAGCCGCCACCGGCATACCGCTCTGGTGCATTGAGCCGGAGCTGGACAGAGTAACTGGCACATATACCAACAAAGGGGCGTTGACACAAAGCGTCATTGATAATACCTACTGGTCGCACGAAAATGGCACCGTCAACAATTACGGCAAACCCACCGCAAACGAAATCTATTCCATTCTTTGGCACACTGCCAATACGGAGGGGCTGAACCTGAACAACCTCACCGCCTGGCAGCAGGGCGGCATCCAGATGGCGATAAAACACTGGCGCGTGCGCAACCAGCCGTGGGGTGTGAAAGCAACGGCTGGATCGGATGCCGACAAGGCATTTCAACTTGCAAAGCGCCTGCACGCCGCCGTATGGGCGAACACCAAAACCATGCAGACTGGTCGTGCCAGCATTGCGGCGTCCTACACCGGCGGTGGGTACATCAGCGGTAGCAATTACATTATCGGCACCTACCGCATATCCGGCAACTATGACAGTTATACCGTAGAAAAAGATACCGGCTGTGCCACCGCTGTCGTATTAACGAAAAGCGGAAATACGGTTACTGCCTCGATTCCACTTCCCAAAATGACCGAAACCTATCAATTTTACGCTACGCTAGGAACAATTTTAACTTATTTAATAAAAACGCTAAATATTATATTTTTTAAAAATGTTAAATCCCGTGTTAGCATTATCATTGAAAAATAAAAATATTTCGCATATAATAAATTTAATTTCCACAATATTCCTCTTGGGAATTAAAAAAGCAGCGGGATACCGAAGTAAAAGAGAGGAGGTGACACCTTGTCTGCCAACCGTGCCAGACTTCACTTCGACCATGTCTATTCTGGAACCAATCGACTGTTTGGGCCGTACAGCGTGTACCAGGTGGGAGATATCAGCTGTGAGCCGGGGTTTCACATCGACAGTCATCTTCAGTTTGTTAACGAAATCAGCTATGTGGTTTCAGGTGAAGGTAGCTTCTCCATTGACGGAACGTCCTATGACATTGCCAGAGGCACCGTGTTCATCGACCGGATCGGCGAAAATCACGAGGTTCGATCCTCGGTACATAATCCCTTGCGGTATTACTATCTCGGCTTTGAGTTTGTGGAGCCGTGGCCGAAGGATGGCGTGATTGACCGGCTGAAGGCCTTCATTGAAAATCCGGCGACCCGGCTGGTTCACAACACGAACGGGCTACAGGAAATCTTCGTTAAACTGTTCAGCGAGCTGCTGACACAGGACTTTCTGACCAACCAGCTTATCGAGAGCTACATCCACGAAATTTTCAGCTATACCTACCGCGTGTTCAGCCAAAAAAAGTTTCACTCCTATTCCGGTGACGAGGGACAAAGTCCCGATGAGAAGTTGGTGTACGATGTTCTCCATTATATTGATGTGGAAGTGGAGCGTATCGACGGGCTATCTGCACTTGCGTCAGAATTCGGATACAGTTACACCCATATTGCCCAGAAATTTTCTTCCATTATGGGAGAAAACCTCAAATCGTATTACACGAAGCGGCGCTTTGAGAAGGCTAAAAATAACTTGTTGAGCGGGATGTCCATTACCCGGATTGCCGAGAATCTGGGCTACAAATCTATTTACGCATTCAGTCGCGCGTTTCGCACCTATGTAGGGATGACGCCGACCGATTATAAAAAGTGGGCGGATGAGATGAAAAAAGACGCGTTCTGATGAAGCCCTCGAAAACGCCCAAAGTATACAGAAAGGTGTGGTCATATGAAAAAAACTGTCCGTATAGCACTGGCGGTAGCAACAGCTGCCATTCTGCTGTTGGTGCCGGCTTGCAATCAGGCGCCGGCCAGCAGCACAGCAAGTCAGCCAAAAGAAAACGGGGGGAATACCTCCACGACGGAATTGGTTCTGCCGGAATATCGTTGGGATGACGATTTGGATTTCGGCGGCATTGAAGTGGTGATCGCCTCTCCCTTTGAGGTTAACCTGACCCCCGGTTCCAGCAACGAGGCAGATCGTCTGCTCCGGCGTATTCAATATGTGGAAAGCAATTACAACTGCACAGTAACGTTTGAAAAAATCGAGCAGGGTGCTTATTGGAACAATATGGCGACCGTTATTATGTCAGGCGACTCTTACGGCGATATACTGGTCGGTTCTTCTTATTACCTCTGTGATTGGATCAAAGCCGGCGCCGTGAAGGATATCCGCCCCTATGCCGAGAGCTTGGGATTGGATTTCTTCGACGGGACATGGCTGACCACCTGCACGAAGGAATATACGTATGGTGACGCGATTTATGCGTTCAGCAAAAAACGGGGCGAGCTTAACAGCGCTTTCTTGTATAACAAAAGTATGTTTCAGGCGGCGAATCTTACCACCCCGAACGACCTAATCAAGCAGGGCAAAAAATGGGATTTTGCCACCTTCCAGGATTATTCCCGGAAGCTGACCAAGGTGAATTCCGGCGGGAATGTGGAACAGTACGGCACGGCAATCTACTGCCGGGACGTGGTGCTGTCTGGCCTCATTCAAGCCAACGGCGGGAAGATTGTAACCGAGAATGATGCGGATCATTCCGTTTCTATGACGCTGACCAGCTCCAATGCGTTGTAGGCGATGACCTTATTCTCAAATATGTTTACCACTGATCGTACGATGTTCCATATGGACGAGGTCAAAATCCCTGAGCTGTTCTATTCTGACAAGCTCGGCATGATGATTGTGCCGGAATGGATGCTTACCTTCCTGCAAGATTATGCCACAGAGCACAGCTTAGACAGCGATTATGCGCTGACCTATTTTCCCGTCGGGCCGAACGGAAGCGACTATATTGATCCGGGAACAGGCCCGGACGGGATGTTTGTTCCGGTGACTGCCGATGCGGTCAAGACCAAAGCCGCGCTGGCGGTCTATGCGCAGCTGTACGAGCTAGAGGAGGGCGTCACCCGCGAAATGGACGCCAAAATCAATGGCGAATCCCTGTTCATGGATCAGGAATCTGTGGACGGATATTCTGATGAATAACCGCTGCGTGCCCAACGGCACCACCCGCTGCGGTATCTACTATAACTGGATTTTTGATATTACGGACGCGTTCATTACCGGGAAGGGCACGCCGCAGTCGATTATTGACACCTATGAAGCGTCGCTGAAAGCCAACATTGAGGAAAGCTGCTACAAAAAGTTGATGGGGTAACGGATTGCGGCGTAAAGCCGGACGGTACAGAAGAGGGTTGCTGTTTATGCTTCGGAAAACTATAATTTTGCTTACAGCCTGCGTTCTGCTGCTGACGCCTTCTCTGTGCGCGTCGGCGAACGGCTCCGGCATGGCTGCGCCGGCGGAACCAAAGGCGCTGGAGGGAACGGAGATTGCTGCGTCGCAAACGTATGCGGCTTATCAGACACGGACGCAGTCCTCTCCCGTCGGCGCGCAAGAGCGGGTTTATCCACTCGGAGAGACGATCGTGTCAGAGACAATCGGCGGCACCGGTATACCGGATAAGGACAGCTTGCGTTTTGAGGAGGAGGGGTACCTTCTTCTGGACACGTCTGGGGTTGAAGGCTGCTATGCGCTGGTAATTGAATATGATCCTACGCCGGACAGTACGCGAAATGTTGAAATGACGGTGTTGCTGGACGGGGTGCTTCCCTTTCGGGAAGCGTCCGGACTGACGCTGACCCGACGCTGGCGGGATAAAAACGGCGTTATTGAATCGGACAGCTACGGAAACGACATCCGCCCTGCGCAGGAGGAAATCCCGTTTGAAGAGCGGGGCTGGCTACTCTATACGGCGTCAATTCCGGGCTATTATGCGGATCCGATCGCTTGGGATCTCAGTGGAGTATCGCAACTGATGCTGTACATCGACCGGGATGCACTACGGATTCACAACGTGAAGCTAGTGCCGATTGAGGCGATTCCCGATTATGAGGAGTATCTTGCTGCATATAAAGACATGCCGGATGCAGCGGTATCCTTGCCCGTGATGGAGGCAGAGGTTCCGGCATGGAAGAGCGACGCCACGCTGGTGGCATCGTCCGATCGCACAACACCCGCCACCTCTCCGAACAAAGGCTCAAAGATTAGCCTGAATATGCTTAGCGGGGAGGACTGGTCAACGGTTGGCAGTGAAGTGGCATGGAGCTTTACACCGGAGGAATCCGGTATGTACGTGATCCGTTTCCGCTGCCGCCAGAATTATTCGCAGGGCTTTTATTCACCCCGTGCGCTGCGCATCAATGGTCAATATCCCTTTCGAGAGGCTGCCAACCTGCGTTTTTCCTATTCCCGCTCATGGCAGTACATAACGCTGTCGCAAGACAAAGGCGAACCATTTCGCTTCTATTTTGAGGCGGGGCAGACCTATACCCTTTCCTTGAGCGTGACGTTGGGGGATTTGGCGGAGATTTTGTCAGAAGCCTCCGGTATTCTTAACGAACTGAACAGTATATATCGTGAGCTGTTGATGATCATGGGCTCCACACCGGATACCTATCGGGATTATAAACTGGATCAGTTGATTCCGGATACGCTGGCCGGGTTTGGAAGGTTGGCCGGAAAGGTCGAGGAGGTTTTTGCCCGTATTGAAACCGTGGCGGGAACAACCGGGAACGATTTAGAAATTCTAAAGAAGCTGTCCGTTCAGCTTCGCTCTTTTGAAGAGGATCCGGAAAATATCCCCTCTAAGTTATCCTATTTTAAAGAAAATATTGCGTCACTGACTAACTGGATTGTAGAGGCCTCCTCACGGCCGCTGGATCTGGATACCGTCACGATTGCGGCACCTTCGGAAAAGACCTCCCGCGCAGATGCGGGATTTTGGCAGAAGCTCCGGTATCATTTTCAGCTTTTTCTGGCATCCTTCCTTGAAGATTATAACAGTCTGAGCGTAACACTCACCGGGGAGAATGCACGGGCTGTCACGGTCTGGAGTGCGGAGGGGCGGGATCAGGCGACAATTTACAATGAGATGATCCAATCTTCTTTCCAACCGCAGATGGAACAAGAATACGGGCAACCCGTGCATGTGAATCTAATGCTGGTTAGCTCGGACACCATTCTTCCATCGCTAGCGGCCGGCAACGGGCCGGATGTTCTCATGGGCATGGGAACCGCACAGCCAGTCGACTTTGCGCTGCGAAAAGTATGCGCGAACCTGCGCAGCTTGGTTTCCGAAGCGGAGCTGGCCGCGGTTCTTTCACGTTTCCGGGAAAGCGCGTATGCGCCCTTTGAACTGGAGGGAGGGCTGTATGCGCTGCCTACTCAGCAAAGCTTTTCCGTGATGTTTTACCGATCGGATATTCTCAAGGAACTGAGAGTTGCCGCACCGACACTATCCGATCCTTGGACATGGGACGATGTGATGTCCGCACTGCCGGTTCTTCAGAACAACAATATGTCCATTCTGATGGAGACCGGCGCGAATGCGAGCACAAGTGGCATACCCTCCTATGCGATGCTGCTGTATCAAAACGGCGGTAAGTTCTATGCTGACGGGTATCAGTCCTGCGCGCTGGATTCGGACATTGCTATGTCTACTTTTCAATTCTGGACCAGCCTTTACACCAGCTATGGTCTTCCGTCAATTTTTAACATTGCCAATCGTTTCCGCACCGGCGAATCTCCCATCGTGATTGCCGATCAGACCCTGTATAACACATTGGCGGTTTCCGCACCGGAAATTAAGGGGCTGTGGGAAATCGCCATGGTGCCGGGTACAGTCCGAGCGGACGGAACGGTGGATCATACGACCTATACCTCCTCCTCAGGCGCCATAGTTCTTTCCGCGGCCAGCGACCCAGAAATGGGTTGGGAGTATCTGAAATGGCTGACCTCTGCCGAGACGCAGCGGATGTACTGCCAGGGGATTGAAAGCCTGCTAGGTACCTCGGCGCGGTATCCCTCTGCAAATGTGGAGGCGATGAACAGCCTCGGCTGGACAAAAAAAGAAAGCCAGGTGCTGGCCGCGCAGGCAGTGTGGGCGCGAGCCGTTCCGGAGGTGCCGGGCGGTTATTATTTGTCCCGCTACCTGAACAATGCGTTTCGGGAAGTGGTGAACGACAGTACCGTGGACGCCAAGGAGGCAATCCTAAGCTGTGCGCAGACCGTGGACAAGGAGATTTATCAGAAGCGTTCGGAATTTGGACTGCCCATGGCGGAATGAGTCGATTACGGAGGGTTCAGGTGATACAAATGGAAAATTCAAAGCAAGTTTCGTCCGGAAAGGTAGGGCGCTGCCCACGTCGGTCACCGATTTCCCGGTTCTTTCGTGATATGTGGGAACAGAAGATTTCCTACCTGTTTCTTCTGCCCTTCGCGGTGGCCTTTATTCTGTCTACGGTGCTGCCGGTTCTGATGGCTGTGTTTTACAGCTTTACCTACAACAACGTATTTGAACCGCTCCGCTTTATCGGGTTCGACAACTATATTCGTCTGTTTACCCAGGACGACGTGTTCCCAATCGCACTCCAGAATACGCTGGAACTGGCGGTCGTAGTGGGGCCGGCTGGGTATCTGCTGGCCTTTGTGGTGGCGTGGCTGATTAACGAGGTCGCTTCCCGACTGCGGATGCTGTTTGTCCTGATTTTCTACTCTCCAGCCATAGCCGGCTCGATTTATGCCGTGTTTGCCATTCTTTTTTCCGGCGATATGTACGGGTATGTCAATGGATTCTTGCTCCGATGGGGGTTCATCGAAACGCCGATTGCTTGGCTGACCGACGCTTCCTATATCAAAGGCGTCATTATACTCTGTGTGCTGTGGGGCAGCATGGGGGCGGGATTTTTGTCCTTTGTCGCGGGCCTGAAAAATATCGACCAGCAGCTGTACGAGGCGGCGGCAATGGACGGGCTGCGTAATCGGTGGCAGGAACTGTGGTACATTACTCTGCCTATGATGAAACCGACACTGCTGTTCGGCGCGATTATCAGTATATCCGGTTCGTTCTCCATCCACGATGTCACGGTGGCACTGGCAGGGTATCCCTCTACCCGCAATGTCGCAACCACCATCGTCAACCTGATGGCGGACGTGGGCTATTCCCGGTTTGAACTGGGATATGCCTGCGCGATGGCGACAGTGCTGTTCCTGATTATGCTTTGGGCACGAAAGCTGGTCAATAAGATTTTGGAAAGAGTGGGCAAATGACAATGAAGGTAGGTAGTCAGAAATGCACGCCGAAGCTGGCGACGGAAGACTCTCCGCCTGCTGCTTTCTTCGGGGGGAAGAAACGGCGGGTAACAAACGGATTACGGCACGCACTCGGTGTGAACCGGCGGCGCAGCCTATACGGTGACACGCTGAATATTCTGGTTCTGGGCCTTCTGTCCGTGCTGATGATTATCCCGATGCTGTATGTGGTGAGCAATTCGCTTAAGCCGCTCAACGAGCTGTATCTGTACCCTCCCCGCTTTTTTGTACAGCACCCTACGCTGGATAATTTTCGTGATCTGGTCACCTTGATGAGCAACACCTGGGTGCCGATGAGCCGGTATTTTTTCAACACGATTTTTATTACAGTAGTAGGAACCACGTTGCATGTGATTTTCGCCTCCATGGCGGCCTATGTGCTGGAAAAGCATCGCTTTCACGGACGGGATCTGTTTTTTGTCACGGTGACTTTGGCATTGATGTTTTCCTCCACGGTTACCATGATTCCCAACTATATCATCCTGTCCAAGCTGAAGCTGATCAACACTTACGGGGCGGTTTTATTGTCCGCCGTCGGGTCACCGATGGGCGCGTTCCTGATGAAGCAGTTTATGTCCAACGTGCACGGCTCTCTGCTGGAGGCGGCGAAAATTGACGGAGCCGGGGAGGTTCGGATTTTTTTCCGCATCGTGATGCCCAGCGTTAAACCGGCCTGGCTGACGTTGATTATTTTTTCGGTGCAGACCCTGTGGAACTCCAACGGCGGTATTGCCATCCGCAGTGAGGAGCTCAAGCCGCTGTCCTATGCACTCAGCCAGATTGCCGCAGGCGGCATTGCCCGGGCGGGTGCGGCAGCCGCCGTGAGCGTGGTGATGATGGTGGTTCCTATCGTTGTGTTTATTATTACGCAGAGCAATATCCTGGAGACGATGGCGATGTCGGGAATCAAAGAATAAGGAGAGAAGCGGCATGAGGATGAAAGCAAAACGAACCCTGCTGTGTCTGCTTTGTGCGATCTGGTTTCCCGTCGCCGTCAGCGCCGCGTCCGTCTCGGCATCGGATTCCCCGCTCCGGTCGGCTTTCCCCGCCTATACCTACGATGTGTGGGGCAACGCGGTGGCTTGTCCCGATCCGTATACGACGGTTCGGCGGGTGAACGGTCTTTCCGTCGGCACGGGTGATTTTCAGAACGTCAACGATATATTTGCAGACAGCTTCGACCGGGTTTACGTCGCAGTCAGCGGCAGTTCCCCGGAAAGCAACCAAATACTGGTGTTTGACGCCGAGTTGAATTTTCTACATGCGGCGCAAGGGTGCGCGCAGGCCGATGGGACAATGCTTGCCTTCGAAGAACCGATGGGGCTATTTGTCACAGAGGAACAGGAAATCTATTTGGCGGACGGCAAAAGCAAGCGTGTGCTGCATATGGACAGCGAATTTCGGCTCATCCGGGTGATCGAAGCGCCGTCGAGCAGCAGCTCGCAAATACTTGATGCGGATTTTTACGGCCGCTACAGCCCGGCCAAGCTGGCGGTTGATGCCACAGGCCGTATCCACGTGGTGGCGACCAATATCAACGAGGGTATCGTTGAATTTGACAGCAACGGAAAATTTGTGGGGTTTTTGGCTGCCGGGAAGGTGGACTATAACGCGTTGGAGCTATTATGGCGTCGTTTTTCCACCAAGGCACAGCGGGAAAGAATGACGGATTTTGTACCCATTGAGTACAACAACATTGATCTGGATGAGGACGGTTTCCTTTTCGTCACCCTTGCCAATGTGAATGGTGACACGGTGAAAGCGGAGATTGAAGCCGGAAACTGGTCGGAGCAGGGGGCACTTGTGCGCCGTTTGAACCTGCTGGGCAGCGATATTCTGCGACGCAACGGTTACGGGCCGCCAATAGGAGATATCGAAGTCCCGCAATCTACCGAAACGGCCTATACCGGAATTTCCAAAATGGTAGACGTCGCCTGCGGGGCGTACGGACAATATTCCGTTGTAGACGGCAACCGCCGGCATATTTTCACCTACGATTCGGACGGCTGCCTTTTGTACGCCTTTAACGGGCCGGACGTTTCCGCCGGCGGTCTCAATATTCCTTCCGCAATCGCCCGCCGGGGAGAATTCCTGTACGTAGCGGACAATGGAGCGAAAAGTCTGATTCTGTACAAGCAGACGGCATTTGCCCGCACGCTCGACGAGGCAATCCGCGCCGAGCGCGAGGAAAACACAACGCAGGCCGGGACGCACTGGGAAACGGTGCTGGCGATGAATCCCAACTACGATATGGCCTATACCGCGCTTGGCAAACTCGCGTATCAACAGAAGGACTACACCCGAGCAATGGCTTATTTTGAAAAGAGCTCTAATCAATCTTGGTATTCCAAAGCGTTCAAGCAGCAGCGTGCCATCCTGATCGACCGTTGGTTCGGCTGGGCTGCGCTGGCGGTCGCGGCACCGGTTACAGTAGGCTGGGGCGTGAAGGGATGGCGGCTGCTCCGGAAACGGAAAAATCGCGGAACACGGAATGCAGATTGAAAATAAAGGCAGTCTCGGCGCGGGGCTTTTCTCCTCAGCCGGCGGGAGGTTCGCATTCTACGAAAGGCATGGTCATGACAATGAAGAAGGTACTCGATGGCTTAAAATACTCCTTCCATATTCTGTCGCATCCCATTCAAGGCTTTTACGATATGCGCTTTGAAAAGCAGGGGAATCTGGTGTCCTGCATCATTCTCCTAGCGCTGATGACGGCCGCGCTGATTGCACAGCAACTGTATACCGGACTGGCCTTTCACCTGGTCAATATTCGGGAATTTAACGTTTTCAGGCAGATCGCCGGCGTAATAGTCCCGGTGCTGCTCTGGACGGTTGCCAACTGGTCGATTACCGTCCTGATGGACGGCGAGGGGCGTTTTGTGGACATTTTTATGGCGACCTGCTACGCAACAATGCCGTATACCGCCACGGTTTTCCTGTATGTGCTGCTCAGCCGTCTTCTTACGGCGGATGAAAGCGCTTTCCTGGGACTGGTGATGAACATCGGGCTGGTGATCGCCGCGCTGCTGCTTTTTTCCGGGATGGTAACCGTGCACCAGTTTACGGTTTTTAAGGCGATTCTGTCCCTGATCCTGACCGTTGCAGCTATGGTGTTCATCGCTTTTCTGTCCATTCTGTTTTTAAGCTGCATTGACCAGCTGATCAATTATATCAAAGGTATTATCGTCGAATTGAAACTGAGGGTGTGATGCTGTGCAAAAGCTTCGTTGGATCATTAAGCCGCTGTCTTTTCTGATTGTACTCGGCGTGCTAGCGCTGTTTCTGACGGCCGGCGGCAACTTAAAAGGGGGAAAAGCCCCTCTGTACAGCAGCTTGCTGCGCTCCTCCCTCTCCGAATGGACAACGCGGGAAGACGCGGTGGAGGTTACGGGCGAGACGCTGGGGCTGGACAATATGACCCCTGTCGCACAGGACGGTGGAACCACGCTCTACTTTCACGCGCTCACGGGAGAACTGGCAGTGGAAACAGCGGATGGGCTGGTATGGTATTCCAACCCGCAGGATCGGCTTGAGCGCAGTGCCTCCCGACGCGGGGAGTATTCGTCCCTGCTGGTGGTGAACGTCATCACAGCCAATGAAACAGAGCAGACGCTGACCTCCTTTAGCGATTGTGTCCAATACGGACAATATGAGACGCAGACGGTGGAAAACGGCTTGCGTGTGCTGTACCGTTTCGGCCGGATCGCGCCGCAGGATATCTTCCCCGCAGCGATGACTGTCGAACGGTTTGAGGCGATTCTTTCTCAACTGGATGCGGAGCAGCAAACCTATCTGAAAATGTATTATCCCGAAACGAATTATGAAATCATCACTGACCAGCAGGTACGGACGAAACTGAAATCCTCGTACGCACACATTGAAAATTTCGGTGTGATCCGCGTGCTAAAAAACAACCCCTCTAAAATCGAAAAGAATCGTCTGGAAGAATATTTCAAAGCGATTGGCTACACCGCCGAGGAAAGGGAGCTGGCACAGGAAGAAGTGGGATATCTGCCTGCCGAAACCAAAGCCGCTCACTTTGAAATTCCCGTGGAATACACCCTTCGGGACGGGCGGTTGCACGTGCGGGTCGATACGGAAAAAATTACGGCTGTAGAGGGGCTGAAGATCACCGCCATATCGCTGCTGCCCTACTGGAACACACGCGATGGGCTGGAATCCACACAGATCATTCTTCCGGATGGCTGCGGAGGCGTTGTCCGGCTGGGCGAGATTGTTTCCGCGAATACGCCAGTCTACAGTGAGGCGGTGTATGGAGCGGACTATTCGGTGTATCAGGCCGCGTCTCTTTCCCAAAAGGAACCGCTGCATTTCCCTGTATACGGACTGATAAACGACGAGGGCGCGTGCTATGCCCATGTGGAATCGGCGGCCGAAAACGCGTCAGTCACCGTGACACCGCGCTATACCGCGGAGGAAACTGGAAACGCTGCTTTCCGATTTAAGCTGCTCGACTATGCAACCATCAAGCTGTTGGAGAGCGACGCCGATCCGGTTCGCAGCTATCCGGAACAGGCCAATTTGGAGGGAATCGAGGTCTCCTACACCTTCCTTGACAAGGGTGCGAACTCGTGGGAGGATATTGCCGCCGATTACCGGGCGCGTCTGTTTGCGGACAGCGAAAGCGCAGGGCTGCAACCCGTTCCCTCCTTTGTGCGGATTCTCGGTGCGATTGATGACATTGAGCCGCTGGCCGGGGTGCCGGTGGAGGTGGTTCGGAAACTGACCACCTTTTCGCAGGCACAGGTGATGCTGGATTCCCTGTTGGAAGGTGTGCCAAATGCACGGCTAGTGGCGCAGTACACCGGCTGGCAGAAGGGCGGCGTGCGGAGTGGCCTGACCGACCGGCTGCGCGCAGCCAGCCAGCTAGGAGGGCTGGATGGACTTCTTGCGCTGTCTCGCTATTGCGAGGAAAACGGCGTGCTCCTGTATCCGGATACAGATTTTCAGTATGTATACCGGGACAGCCTGACCGACGGATTTTCTCTGTCGGAGGACGCCGCCCGGCTCATCAGCGGCGAGGTCGCTGCCAAACTGTCCTATAGTCGCGCTACTTTTCTTGAGAGCGGCGGCAAAGCGGGTTATGTGCTCAAGCCAGAAAAGCAGCTTATGACTGCCGCCGGCTTTGTGAACTCTCTGACCGGCACCGGCTTGCATCGGTTCTCGCTCCCCTATATGGGCGCTGAACTTTCCGCTGATTTTACCAACGCCGGTTTCACCTCCCGGTCGGAGGCCGGACGACTTGGCATTCAGACGCTACAGACATTACGTAACGCGGAGATTGAGATGCTCATCGGCGGGGCGAACGAGTATGTCCTCCCGTATGCGACCTATCTGTCCGGCATTCCGCTACAGACCAACGGCCATGCGCTGATTACCGGAACCATCCCGTTTGTGCAGACGGTTCTATCCGGATACGTCGCCTTTTCTGCCCCAGAGGTTAATACCCAGAACGATCCGGAACTTTACCGGCTCCGGTGCATTGAAACGGGCAGCGCGCCCTATGTCACCTTGATGCAGGCCGATAATGCGATCCTCAAGGGCACGGATTATGACGAGTATTACGGAGTCGCGCGATGGGAGGATCAGCTAGTGCTCCTCCGCGAGGTCACCGAGGCACTGGCACCGGTGTACGGCACCCGCATTCTCCGGTATGAACGCCCCTCAGAGCGGGTGGTTGAGGTTTGCTACGAGAACGGGGTCGCGATTGTGCTCAATTATAATGAGGAAGACGTGGTGTTGGACGGGGGCCTGATCGTTCCTGCCCGCGGATACACACATCGGGAATGGAGGTAAGTAGGATGGAAAAAACCATGCGAAAAAAAGAACGAAAAAGCAGCCTGCTCACCAACCGTTCCCGCACCGGATATGTATTTATCGCGCCGTTCCTGGTCGGGTTTCTCCTGTTTGGTTTGATCCCGATTGTACAATCGCTGGTCTTTAGTTTCAGCGAGCTGTCCATCGTATCATCAGGGTATTCGCTCAAGCCGCTTGGGTTCGGCAATTACCGCTATGTGCTGGGGATAGATGTGGTTTACCGTGAGCAGTTGATTGCTTCGCTGAAAACCACAATCCGGGACACCCTGATTATTGTTCCCTTCAGTTTTTTCGCGGCGGTGGTGCTCAGCAAGCCTTTTCGCGGACGAACGCTTGCCCGTGCCATCTTTTTCCTGCCTGTCATTATCGCGACCGGAATGCTGACTGCGGTCGATTCCAACAGCGTCATTTCGATGATTATGAACCGGGATACCGTGCTGAATGCGGATACGGCAGGAGCGTCGCAGTCCTCCCTGCGCTTTATCGAAGAATTATTTGCCGGGAGTCTGCCCGCCGGCATCTCCGTCTATGTCTCCCAAGCAATTGACAACCTGTACGACATCGTCATCCGTTCGGGAATTCAGATTATAATCTTTATCAGTGGGCTGAACACCATTTCTCCTGCGCTATTCGAATCCTCGGACATGGAGGGAGCCACAGGATGGGTGAATTTCTGGAAAATCACCTTCCCGATGTGTGGGGCGTACCTATTGCTCAACGTCGTATACACCATCATTGATTCTTTCACCAATAGCAAAAATCCGCTGATTACGCGTATTTGGAACGAACTGCGCAGTCTTTCCAATTTTGGCGTAGCCTCGGCGGCCGCATGGCTGTATTTTCTGGTTGTTTTTGTTGTGCTGGGCGTGGTGTTTGCCGTGATTTCGAGGGGGGTGTTTTACAATGACTAAGACGGATGTCGGCAGCCGCTTTCAAAAGACGTTCCACCGACATGTAAACAAACGCACCGCACGTACGGCTCTGGGAACGCTGTTCCGACTGGCTTTCGTTGTTTGCATCTGCTTTATCATTCTTAAACCGCTTCTGGCGAAAATTGCCATGTCCTTCATGCAGCCGACCGATCTGTACGATCGGACGGTCAAGCTGATTCCCAAAAATTTTTCTCTGGCCAACTAT
>CATWUX010000030.1 GCA_958354085.1 uncultured Oscillospiraceae bacterium
AGCGAACCCACTTAGGCCGTTTTGGAAGAATCCATGTCCGAATTCGCCAGTGACTGTACGGAAGTACGCGGTTCTTTGGGTGGGAACGTTTTACGAATGCCCATATATACTTTCATATAATTGAAAAAGGCAAACAGCATCAAGAAACAAACGATGGCAATCAGGGACAGCAAAACCGCCTGCGGCATATCCGGGAACAAGACGATGGACGCCATGACGCCGTAAAAAGCAAATGTAGATACCTTGCCGTACCAGCGGGCGCCGCGGATTTTTTCGCCGCGTCGCAGCAGGAGCAGACCGCCGATAGCCTGAATCAGCTCTTTGGCAAAACAGATAATCAACAGCGGGATCAACTCCAGATTGCGAATGGCCAGACAAAGCACAACCGTGACCTGCGTGAGTTTATCGGCAACCGGATCCAGAATCTTTCCCAGTTCGGTGATCTGATTGAATTTGCGTGCGATAATGCCGTCAAGGGAATCCGTGATACCGGACAGCAGCAAAACACCAAAAGACCAGTACAGCAGATTGGAATATTGATTGCTCATCAGATACAAGGTGGCAAATACCGGAAGAAGCACAATGCGCACCAGAGACAACGCATTGGGAATATTCATTTTGATTTCGACGCCCATTACATTCATGTGGCTACACCGCCTTACTTTTCATAACCTCTTTTCCGATGAGAATTATACGGAACGGGCATTGGGCAGACTGTCCAAAATGGATTGTAAAGCGCCGGTGATGGGGTTTACGTTTGCAATGGCGCTGACAAGAATCGTATTCTCGACATCCGTTTGCGTGATGGCGGCGTCCGGCTTGGAAGAGGTAGCAATCAACTGTACAACGGTGACAGCGACCAGCACCAGCACCGCGCCTTCCACGGCGCCGACCAGCGCGCCGCCGATACCGTTCATCTGCTTGAGGATCGGCAGCTTGAATATGTGGGAGATCGCACGGGCGACAAAGCTGACCACAATCATCAGTGCCGCGAACAACAAGAAGAAGCAGAGCGCACGCAACAGCAAAACCGCGATTGGGCGGAACACTTTGGTGACGACAACATCGGCCACCGTCTCTGCACTGTCGTTCACCGCGTTGCCGATGGAGCCGACAATTTGCTCCGGCGTGCCCAAGCCGAAGGATTGCAGGGTATTGGTGACGATTCCCGGCATTTTGTCCATAGCGTCTTCCACGGCCGTTACGATCGTGGAAGAATCGGCTGTTTGAATCTGGGAGACCAGAGTTTGCTCCAGCTTCGGTCCGATAAACGCGTCAAAAATGCCGCCGGCAAGCACTGTGCTTAAAGCGCTGGCCAAAACGACCGCGGCAATACAGCCGGCCAGTTTGATGAGCGCTTTTACAAAGCCGCGTTTGTACCCGATTATAATGGCCAGTATCAAAACTAGTATGACCGCTCCGTCCAGAATATATGCCATCTTTTCTCCGCCCCTTTAAATTGACATTACCAAAAATTGTGAACGAGGATATATGTATCTAGCATAGCACATTTTCTCTAGAATAACAACGGGATAATGGGATGAAATTTCTTAAAGAAAGCATAAATATTGGTTTGCAATAAGGAATTTGTGTCAAAAAACAGGGTGACGCCGGACAGATAGGGGACGATCCACTCCAGCAGCAGTACCAGCGCCCATACAAATCCGATGCCGTAAAGCACGCCTGCCAACAAAGGGAGAGAACGCCGGAAGCCTTTCACGCGTTTGGGCGGCGGCAGGTTTTCCTCTATGCGGCGGGTAATGAAACGTGCCAGCAGCAGGAGAAAAAGAAAAAGTGTAAAAAAGGCGGCGCCGCTGGACAGTCCGAGACTAAAACCGCCGGCAATGGACATCAGCAGCGTATAAGGCTCCGGAGATTGCGTATAGGCAGCCCGAACACTGTCATAATCGGCGCCGTATTTGGCCAGCAATTTGTCAAAGGCTACCGGACGCTTGATCAGCAGCTCTTCAACCGGTAATTCCTGCACCGTGTCCTTGCCGGTAGACAGGTGCGGCGCCGAAAACATATCGGCCAGTTCACCGGCGATGGTGTTTTCCATCAGCGGTTGTACGACATGGTTTGAAAGCAGTGCGGCGGCCGGTTTGGTCAAAAAGGCGCCGGCAACGAGAGCCGCCATAAGGGAAAGCAGGGAAAACAGCACAGAGGAAATGGGACGTGTGCGGCAGGAAAGTGCCACACCGACCACGATCGCGATACAGATCAGATCCAACAGAAAGCTCATACAGTACCCCCACGGCGGCAAAATCAAAATCCATACGGTTCATTTAGACTAAAATGTGTATTCGTTCAGCGTTGTCAGTCCCAGCACAATGGCTTTATCCCCCAATGCGGCGACCAGCCGTCCGTCCGGCGGAATGTCCAGCGTGCCCTTTAGGCGGTTATTGTTTATGGCGAGCAAATGGCGATCCGTCAGTAAAAAGAAACCATCCTTATATGCACACAGATCGCGGTAGGGACTGGCAAAGGGAATAGCCGGCTGCGGCCGTCCGCTGCTGTCCAGTACGATCAATTCGCCGCCGGCGCTGCTGCCGTAAGACTGCAAAACCAGCCCCAGTCCGGCTTCCCCGACGGCATAACCCAGCAGCTTGCGTTCAGCGTACGCATATTTCACCGGCTGTCCTTCCTCGGACGCCAGAATCCAGCCGGCGGTGTCGCCGACGGCGGCAATGCCGCCGGACGGGAGATAGGAAACCGCACAAAGCAAAATTCCTTGCTCCGAAAAGCACAAGGGTTGTTCGGCAGATTTGTCCAGCTTGAAGGTCAACAGCGCCGACTGCAAATTCCCATCCCGCGCGGAAATGCCAACGACCGCCATGGCCTTCCCATCAGCTTGCAGCGCAACATCGGCCACCATCCATTCGCTGCTTTTCCACCGGTAAATTTCGGTGCCTTTTTTATCATAGACCGCGACCTGCGAGACATAGCTTTGCGAGGCGCCGGTCACGACGGCAAAGTAACCGTTTTCCGCAACGGCGGCGGTAACAATGGCTTCCGTGACCGTATGCGACAGCACCGTAGAGCTGCGCTTTTCGAGCGACAGGCGCGTGCCGCCGCTTTCCATGACCAGAACATAGTCCCCGGCCGCTTTGAGGAGCGGCTGCGCAAAGCTGTGCGGACGGCGCACAACCTCGCCGCCGGACGTGTTGTACATGAGCAGAGAGGTATCGGTCAGCAAGGTCAGGTTGTTGTTGACCGGTACCATGGCGACCACCGTATCGCCGGTGGTGGTGACCGGAAAGCCGTCGCCCTTTTGACCGCCCGCGAACTGCTCGTTTATCCACACCAACACATTTTCCGGAGAAAGCGTATCCCAGTTTTTCCAGATGAAAAAACCGGATACACCGAGCAGCGCCACCAACAGCAGCCGGACGAAAACCCGCAGCACACGTTTACGCTTGCGGCGGTGCGGTACGGCCTTCAGCTGTGTCGATTCCTCGGTGGAATCGACCGGGCGTTCGGTTGTTTTGGGCATGAAAGCGCCTCCTTTCAGAACAATCGCGTATAGGCTCTTTCCACGGAAAAAGCGGAGAATTTACGGATAAAAAACGTGATCCAAATACAGACCGCACGCGGGCGCGGTGGCACCGGCGGCATTGCGGTCGCATCCGGCGAGAATGTCGGGAATCGCGTCCCACGGCAAACGGTTGGCCGCCATGTCCAGCAGCGTACCGACCATGATACGCACCATGTTGTATAAAAAGCCGTCCGCTTCAACGGTGAAAACGATCATGTCGCCTTGCCGTTCCACGGTACACCGATGGACGGTGCGCACGGTGTCCTCCACCGTGCTGCCGACGGAGCAGAACGCGGCGAAATCATGCGTGCCGACGTAAGCCGCCGCCGCCGCGTTCAGCTTGTCCGCGTCCAGCGGCTGCTGCCGATGCAGAGCGTAGCCCTGCCAAAACGGGTTGCGGGCGGGGTGGTTCCAGATGCGGTAAACATACCGTTTTCCGGTCGCGCAGTAGCGCGGGTGAAAATCGGCTGCCGCTTCCTCACAGGCATAAACGGCGATATCCGGCGGCAGATGCGCGTTGAGTGCCGCCTGCATCCGGCTGCCGCGCAGAGCGCTTTCGGTGTCGAAGGTGCAGCAGAACATATCCGCGTGCACGCCGGCGTCGGTGCGGCTGCAGCCGATGACGCCGCTGCGCACGCCGGTGACACGTTCGATCGCGTCCTGCAGCGTTTGCTGGACGGTGATGCCGTTTGGTTGTACCTGCCAGCCGTGATAGCGCGTGCCGTCATAGCGCAGGGTGAGGAGTAAGCGTTGCATGATTACCATTCCTTCAGGCAAAGGTAACGTCGGTTAAGGTTGCTTTGGCAATTTTTTTCGCTTTATAGAATAGGTAGAAGGTTGCGCCGGGCTGTAACAGCTGTGTCGGCGCGGCGGGAAGCACAAATTCCATGCGTCCCATGCAGCGATTGCCGCTTTTCCAATGCATTTCATCCAGCATTACGCACCACATGGTGCTGGTGGGAACGTCGTGCTCGTCGCAGAAGCAGGCGGGAAAAATCTCGCCGTTTGGTACCTGAACCCGCGGCAACGGCACATGACTTTCTGAAAACGGCAGCCACTGTGCCTCAAATTGGGCAACATGCGCCGGATTGACAATCGGGTGGTCGACATGTTCCACCTTCTCGGTCGGAACACGCATATCCAGAAAAACGACAAAAGGAAGAATCAGAAAAAAGAGCGTACCGAATATCCAATAGATCGGCAAATCCTTGGTGAAAGGAAGGCAGAACAGTGTCGCTATACAAAGCAGGTTTACCAACCAAAACGCCGAGCCGTAGCGAAAACGATAGCGCTTTCCGCAGGTGGGGCATCGGGACGAGTATCGCGAAGTGACGGATACATTGTCTCCGCACCAAGGACAGCGGTGATTGAGCATAAACAGCGCTCCTTTTCTTATAACACGGACGGTACGACAAAGTTCAGCGCGATAATTCCCGCGACCAGTGCGAGCATCACCGCAATCGACACATAGTCCAGCGTCGCCAAATGCAGCTGCTTCATGCGGGTGCGTCCCTCGCCGCCGCGGTAGCAGCGGCATTCCATCGCCATCGCCAGCTCATAGGCGCGGCGGAACGAGGAAACAAACAACGGAATCAGAATCGGGATGAGCGCGCGGATACGCTGCATGACGCCGCCGCTTTCCATGTCGGCGCCGCGCGCTTTCTGCGCGGACATGATCTTATCGGTCTCTTCGATCAGCGTCGGAATGAACCGCAGCGCGATGGTCATCATCATGGCCAGCTCGTGTACATTGAGGTGCAGCGCCTTGAGCGGCTTCATCAGCCGTTCCAGCGCGTCGGTGAGCGTGGTGGGGGAGGTGGTGTAGGTCAGCAGCGAGCTGCCTGCGATCAGGCACAGGATACGGACGGTGATGAACACGGCCGTGAGGATACCCTGTGTCGTGATATGAAAGATCCACCAGTCCAGCAGGACGTTATCGCCCTTGACATAAAAAATATTCAGCACCGAGGTGAAAATTACCAACGGCAGGATCGGTTTGAGGCTTTTGAGGATCAGCTTGAACGGCAAAGCGGACAAGGCGATACCCAAGCCGAGAAACAAGACTGCCGCCGCCAGTCCAAACCAGTTTTGCGGGACAAAGACCACAATGATATAGGCAAAGGTCAGCACCAGCTTGACGCGGGGATCCATGCGGTGGATGATCGAATTGCCGGGGAAAAATTGACCGATCGTGATACCGCTAAGCATGCGCGCCGCCCCCTTTCAGCATGGAAAGCAGCCGCTGCGTTGCCTGTTCGACCGTGTACACGTTGTCTCCCACAGGATAGCCTTTTTGGCGCAGCTGCATGAATACGCGGGTGACGGCGGGAATGGACAGGCCGATGGCCTCCAGCTCCTCCGCGCGGGAAAACACCTCGGCTGTGGGCGCGTACATGGCGACTTTGCCGCCGTTCATCACGAGCACTTTCTGTGCAACGCGCGCCACGTCCTCCATGCTGTGCGAGACGAGCAGCACGGTGGTGCCGTTTTGCTGCTGATAGGCTTTAATCTGCTCCAGAATCATATCCCGTCCGCGCGGATCGAGACCGGCGGTCGGCTCGTCCAGAATCAGCACAGCCGGCTGCATCGCCATCACGCCGGCGATCGCCACGCGGCGCTTTTCGCCGCCGGACAGCTCAAACGGGGATTTTTCCAGCAGCTCCTCACGCAGCCCGACAAAATTGGCGGCGCGGTGGACGCGCTCGGCAATTTCTTTCTCGCTGAGCCCCATGTTTTTCGGGCCGAACGCGATGTCCTTATACGCGGTTTCTTCAAACAGCTGATACTCCGGGTACTGGAACACCATGCCGACTTCAAAACGAATGCGGCGGATATCCTTGGGATTTTCCCAGATGTCGGCGCCGTTTAGGCGTACCGTGCCGCCGGTCGGGCGCAGCAGACCGTTGAGGTGCTGTACCAGCGTGGATTTTCCGGAACCGGTATGCCCGATAACGCCGATGAAATCTCCCTGTTCGACCGACAGGGACACGTCGTCCAGCGCGACCTTTTCAAAGGGTGTGCCGGGCGCGTAGGTATAGGTCAGATTTTGTGTTTCAATTACCGACATGTGGAGCCTCCAACAATAAGGATAACGCTTCGGCGCATTCCGTGGCCGTCAGCACGTCCGCGGGCAGGGGGATGCCCGCCTGCCGCAGCCGGTAACACAGCTCCGTGGGCTGCGGTACGTCCAGCTCGACCGCGCGCAACGTTTCCACCTGCGAGAAAACCTCGCGCGGCGTACCATCCATGAGGATGCGGCCCTTGTCCATGACGACGACGCGATCCGCTTTGACCGCCTCATCCATGTAATGGGTGATGAGGACGATGGTGATGCCCATGTCGCGGTTCAGACGGCGGATGGTGTCCAGCACCTCACGCCGGCCCTGCGGGTCGAGCATCGCAGTCGGCTCATCCAGTACGATACATTCGGGCTGCATGGCGATAATGCCCGCGATGGCAACGCGTTGTTTTTGCCCGCCGGACAGCTTGTGCGGTGCGTGCTCGCGGTAGTCGTACATACCGACCGCGCGCAGCGCGTCATCGACGCGTTGACGAATCTCTGCCGGCGCAACGCCGAGATTTTCCGGCCCGAACGCCACGTCCTCTTCGACAATCGTGGATACCAGCTGGTTGTCCGGGTTTTGCAGCACCATGCCGACCGTGCGGCGGATTTCATATTTTAAATCCTCGTCGGCGGTATTCATATCCTTGACATAAACCGTGCCGCCGGAAGGAAGAAGCATCGCGTTAAAATGCTTGGCAAGCGTAGATTTTCCGCAGCCATTGTGACCGAGCAGCGCAATAAACGAGCCTTTTTCCACCTGCAGATTCACACCGGACAGCACCGGCAGCGGCGGCTCGTCGTTGTATTCATACTGAAAGTGGACGTCGGTTGCGGAAATCATGTTCATAAACAGTATCGTGCCTTTCTTTGGGACTATATAGTCGGATTGCTTGTCCAGATAGCGGTTGCGCCGCAGGGGAGAATCTGCCGGCTGACCGTGACCGGCAGCCCGATCTCGTCAGCCGTGGTCATGCCGCCGTGCTTTTTTGCGACGCGCACGCCGAGAATATACTGCATCACCGACGGCGACAGCCCGGTGGTATAGGAGTTGATAAGGAAAAAGAGAGGTCTTTCGGAAAGCAGGGCGGCGCATTGCTCGACCAGACCGTCGATTTGCTCCTCCAGCTTCCAGACTTCGCCGCCCGGGCCGCGCCCGTAGGACGGCGGATCCATCAAAATGGCATCGTAGGTGTTGCCGCGGCGTTGTTCCCGCTGCACGAATTTGCCGCAGTCGTCCACCAGCCACCGCATAGGGCGATCAGCCAGCTCCGACTCCGCGACGTTTTCCCGGCCCCACGCGACCATGCCCTTGGAGGCATCCACGTGGGTGACGTGTGCGCCGGCGGCGGCGCAGGCAAGCGTTGCGCCGCCGGTATAGCCGAACAGGTTCAGAACGCGGATGGGACGGCCGGCGGCGCGGATTTTTTCCGCCATCCAGTCCCAGTTAACCGCCTGCTCCGGAAAGAGGCCGGTGTGCTTGAAGCCCATCGGCTTGAGGTTGAAGCGCAGCGCACCGTAACCGATCTGCCAAACGTCCGGCAGCGGCTTATACGGCTCCCAATGTCCGCCGCCGGTGCCGGCACGATGGTAACGGGCGTGTGCCTGCCGCCACCGCGGATCGGTTTTGGGTGTGTTCCACAGGATCTGCGGATCGGGGCGGATCAGCAGAATATCGCCCCACCGTTCCAGCCGCTCGCCCGCGGACGCGTCGATCAATTCATAGTCTTTCCAGTTTTCCGCCGCTCTCATCGCGTTCCTCCGTTAGTTTGTGTGTCTTTTTATACCGCGCCGATAGCGGCCTTGATTTTCTCGCCCAGTTCCACCGCTACGCGGTTGATGTGATCGAATTCTTTTCCTTCCACCATGATGCGCAGCAGCGGTTCAGTACCGGAAACACGTACCAGCACGCGTCCGTCCCGCCCCAGCGCGGCATTCGCGCTTTCGATTTCCTTTGCCAGCGCCGTGTCGGCGGTATAGAGCGCCTTTTGTTCGGCGGTGGCTTTGACGTTAATCATGACCTGCGGATACCGTTCCATGACGCTGCAAAAACGGGACAGCTTGACGCCTTTTTCACGGCAGGCGGTCAGCAGCTTGAGCGCGGACAGTTGTCCGTCGCCGGTGGTCGCGTGATGCAGGAAGATGATATGTCCGGATTGCTCGCCGCCGATGCAGTAGCCGCTTTTGCGCATTTCCTCCAGCACATAGCGGTCGCCGACCTTGGTGGAGACCGGCGTGATGCCGTTTGCTTCGCAGCAGCGGAAGAAGCCGAGGTTGGACATGACGGTCACAACGGCGGCGTCCCGATCCAGCTCGCCCTTTGCTTTCATATCCATCGCCAGCGCAGCGATGATTTTGTCGCCGTCGATCAGGTTGCCCTGCTCGTCAACCGCCAGACAGCGGTCGGCGTCACCGTCAAAGGCAACGCCTGCAAAGTATTTGAGCTTTTTGACAAATTCCGACAGCTGGTCGATGTGCGTCGAGCCGCAGTCGGCGTTGATGTTTACGCCGTCCGGCTGATCGTTGAGAAACACGCAGTCGGCGCCCAGCGCGGAAAACAGCTTGCGCGCCGTCGCGCTGGCCGAGCCGTTGGCGCAGTCCACCGCCAGCTTCATGCCGCGCAGGCTCACATCGGTGACGGACAGTAGATGCCGAACGTAGTCATCCACCGCGCTTTTGCAGTGCGTCACGCGGCCGATATCGCCGCCGGTCGGGCAGGGGGGCGTCTGCGCGCCGTCCAGTACGATCGCTTCGATCTCCTCTTCGAGTTCGTCGGACAATTTATAGCCTTCGCCGTTGAAAATTTTGATGCCGTTGTATTCGCAGGGGTTGTGCGATGCGGAGATCATCACGCCCGCGTCCGCCTCATAGTGCTTGACCAGATAGGCGACAGCCGGCGTCGGTACAACGCCCAGCAGCGTAACGTCCGCTCCCACCGAGCAGAAGCCGGCGACCAGCGCCGCCTCCAGCATATCGGAGGAGATGCGCGTGTCTTTGCCGATGACCACACGAGGGCGGCGGTGCTCGGCGTCGATCAGCACCATGGCGGCGGCACGGCCGATGGCCATGGCTTGCTCACAGGTCAGCTCCGTGTTGGCAACGCCGCGCGCGCCGTCTGTTCCAAAAAGTCTTCCCATTCGTTTGTTCCCTCTTTCCCACAATCGGTAAAATCCATTTGCTCTATATTCACGCCCGTCCCACAACAGGCGGAATATGTGTTATTCAAACGTAAGCTGTGCCGGCGCCGCCGCGTTTCCCGTATACGCGATTCCCAGGTGCGCATACGCGGCGGGCAGCACCACGCGTCCGCGCGGCGTGCGGTTGAGAAAGCCGATTTGCATCAGGTACGGCTCATAAACGTCCTCGATCGTGACGGCTTCTTCCCCGATGACGGCGGCGAGCGTTTCCAGCCCGACCGGTCCGCCGTTATAGTGACGGATCATGGCTTCCAGCATCCGCCGATCCACCATATCCAGCCCCAGCTCGTCGACCTCCAGACGGTCGAGAGCGGCGCGGGCGGTATCCGCGTTGATGTCGCCGTTATTCATGACCTGTGCAAAATCGCGCACGCGTTTAAGCATCCGGTTGGCGATACGCGGCGTGCCGCGGCAGCGGGAGGCGATCTCCAGCGCACCGTCCCGGTCGCAGGAGATGTTGAGAATATGCGCGCTGCGGGTGACGATTTCCGCCAGTTCCTCCGGCGTATACAGCTCCAGCCGCAGCACCACGCCGAATCGGTCGCGCAGCGGCGCAGACAGTTGTCCTGCGCGTGTGGTCGCGCCGATCAGAGTGAATTTCGGCAGCGGCAGATGAATGGACATTGCGCCTTGCCCCTTGCCGTTCATAATATCGATTGCAAAATCCTCCATAGCGGGGTACAAAATTTCTTCGACCGTGCGGGAGAGACGATGAATCTCATCAATAAACAGCACATCGCCCGGTTCCAGATTGGTGAGCAGCGCGGCCAGATCGCCGGGACGCTCCAGAGCCGGACCGGAGGTGATGCGGAAGTTCACGCCCATTTCGTTGGCGATGATCGCCGCCAGCGTTGTTTTTCCCAGACCGGGAGGGCCGTACAGCAGCACGTGATCCAGCGCTTCGCCGCGGATTTTGGCCGCGTCAATAAAAACCGACAGGTTTTCCTTGACCTTGGTCTGTCCGATGTATTCCTGTAGGGCGCGCGGGCGCAGCGGATTGTCGCCCTCGTCCTCGGGGATGTATTCCGTTGAAACCATACGGTTTTCGTAATCCATTTCCATGCCGGCTTCTCCTCGTTACTGTTTTCTTGCCAGTGCCTTGAGCGCGTCCCGCACCAGCGTTTCCACCGGCAGGGCGCTGTCCAGCTTGCCGACCGCCGCGGAAGCTTCACCCGCGCTGAAGCCCAGTACCGTCAGGGCACTGACCGCTTCCGCCGCGTTGCCGGCAGCCGAAAAGCCGCCGGCCGGCTGCGAAAGATCCAGCTCAGCGCTCGCCGCCAGCGCGCCCATTTTGTCTTTCAGCTCCAGCACGATACGCTGCGCCAGCTTGGGGCCGACGCCCTGCGCCTTGGTCAGCGCTTTATGATCGCCCGTCGCCACGGCCAGCGCCACCCGCTCCGGTGACAGCTCGGACAAAATAGAGATCGCGGCCTTCGGGCCGACGCCGGTGATCGTGGTCAGCTGCTTGAAGGCGTTCAGCTCGGCCGTATCGGCAAAGCCGAACAGCTCAATGGCGTCCTCCCGGACGTTCATGATAGTAAACAGCATTGCCTCGCCGCCCAAAGCGGGCAGCTGGCGGGCGGTATTCATCGTAATACGGCAACGAAAGCCCACACCGCCGCATTCCAGCACGGCAACGCTCGGTTCCATGTGAATCAGTTTTCCGCGAACGCTGTATAACATGAGGGTTCTCCTTTATATAAATGTATTTTGACAGGACAGCAGGGTGCGTTTCAGTGCTGTGCCGCCCATCTGTCCATGACAGATCGCGATTGCCAGCGCGTCGGCCGTGTCGTCCGGCTTGGGAACTTCCCGCAACCGAAGCAGCCGGCGTGTCATTTCCATGACCTGCGGCTTTTCCGCTTTGCCGTAGCCGGTGACGGCGCTTTTGACCTGCAGCGGCGTATATTCAAACAGCGGTATGCCGCTTTTCTGGGCGGCGAGAAGGATTACTCCCCGTGCCTCCGCCACGTCAATAGCGGTTTTCTGGTTGTTCTGAAAATACAGTTTTTCCACCGCGATCGCATCCGGCCGGTGTTTGGTCAGAATCTGTTCCATCCCGTCATAGATGACTTCCAACCGGCGGGAGAACGGCATACCGGCCGGCGTGGTGACGGCGCCGAACGCCAACGGCGAAAAGCGGCCGCCTTCATAGCGCAGGACGCCCCAGCCGACAATGGCATAGCCCGGGTCAATTCCCAATATCCGCATGGTATGTTCTCCTTCCTTTTCCGCCGGTTTGAAAGCATTATTCGTTAGTATACCATATTCTGCGGGGGACGGCAATATCCCTATAGGGGAAATTTGCAAAAATCGAACAAATTTTCGCATTTAGCGTTTCTCTGCCGCAGCCATTAGGTCACGCAGCGCGGCAATGGCTGTATCGATCGCCGCAGAGGTGTCCTCCGAACGCGGATTGTCCAAACCGGCTGCCGCACGTTCCTGATTCCAGACCGTGTTCAGCACGCAGCCGGTGCGCAATCCCAGCGAGGCGCCGACGATGAATAAGGCGGCGGATTCCATTTCCGAAGCCAGACACCCGCCTTTACACCATGCCTGCCACTGGTATTGCAGCCGCGGAGCGATGGGGGAGGCGTCGGGGCTGTGCTGACCGTAGAACGAGTCCTTGCACTGCACCACACCGGCGTGGACGCGGCGGCCGGCAGAACGTGCGGCGTTTACCAGCGCGTTGGTCACGTCCAGATCGGCAACGGCGGGAAATTCGAGCGGCAGATATTCGCGCGAGGTTCCTTCCTGCCGGATGGCGGCGGTGGCGACCACAAGGTCGCCGCCCAGCACATCCAGATGCATTCCGCCGCAGGTACCGATGCGAATCAGCGTATGCACGCCGCAGCGTGCCAGTTCTTCTACGCAGATGGCTGTGGAGGGGCCGCCGATTCCGTGGGAGGTGATCAACAGCCGTTGCCCGTTCAGCTTGGCTGCCCAAGTGGTGTATTCCCGATTTTGTGCCACGAAGCTGGGTTGTTCCAAGCGGCGGGCGATCCCTTCCACCCGTCCGGGATCGCCGGTCAGCAGGGCAAAGCCGGCGCCTTGTGAGGGGGCAAGCCCAATGTGATAGAGCGTTTCTCCGTGTATATTCATAGCAGCATCCTATCCTTTCCGCGCTTCCCGTGAGATGTGGATTTTCTTGCTATCTTAGTATACCATATCTGCGCGGAAAAGTCTTACAAAAACGTTAACGACAAAATGGTTTTTAGGTTTATCGAGGATTATTTTATCACCTACAAAAACCAACGCGTCTCAGACAAAAGAGTACTTGATAAATCAGCGCGGAGATGCTATAATAGCATAGCGTTTTATGGCGTTTGGACAAGATGCATTTTGCTGCGGCAGCGGCATCCCCGCTTCCCCTCTACAGCGATAAATAGACTTTGGGTTCCGCCATAGGACAGCGCTTCGTATTGCAAAATTCCTCCTGGTCTCTTGGGCGGCAAAGCGGGCAAGAGGAATGATAAGAAATTGTTTAATTTAGAGAAAAGAGGCGTTATTCATGTCCAGAGAATGGGTTCTGGCCGGTGTCAGCGAGGAAGAGCTGCAACCGCCTCCGCCGCCCGAACAGCCCAAAACCCCGAAAGGGAAATGGGAAAATTATTGGTATCATTATAAGTGGCATACGATTGGCGCATTGGCGGCGCTGGTCGTGGTGACCGTGCTTGTTGTGCAGATGCTGAACCTGGATGAGCCGGATTATCGCTTCGCATTGGTAACCGAGGGAGCGATGTTCTCCTCTTCGATTGACGCATTGCAGGCGGAGCTTGCCAAATACGGCAAGGATTTGGACGGCGACGGCAAGGTCGAGGTGTTGGTTGAAAACCTGTATATCGGCGCGGATCAGATGGCGGCGGCTATGTCGCAAAAACTGGTGGTATATCTCGCAGCCGGCGATGTTATGGGGTATATTTTTGAACCGAAAGCCTATGAGAGCCGTATTCCCGCACTGGAGGAGAATGGCGGGCATTTCTTCGATCAGATGGCTTTGGAAGTGCCCGGCATGAACGAAGCGGGGACATACTGGAATTGGAAAGACAATCCCGTTCGGCAGGCCGAGGGCTTGAATCTGCTCCCGCAGGAGCTGTATTTCGGTGTACGTACCGCCGTTGGTACAGCCGGAGACAAAGGCAGCGTCAGCCGGCACGATGCGTGCTTGGAACTGCTGCAGGCGTTTATTACCAAAACTCAGCCGGATTCGACAGGGAACTAATCAAAAGAGAAGAGGATGTTTTATGCGCAGTGATTTGATGAAAGAAGGCGTGTCGCGCGCGCCCCACCGGTCGTTGCTAAAAGCGCTCGGCATTACCGATAACGAAATGAAGAGGCCGTTTATTGCGGTTGTCAGCTCCAAAAGCGATTATATTCCCGGCCACGCTCATCTCGATACGATTACCAAGGCGGTCGAAGCGGGAATCCGCAATGCGGGCGGCGTGCCTTTTACGTTCAACACCATCGGGGTGTGTGACGGTCTGGCGATGAACCATCAAGGGATGAAATATTCGCTGTGCTCCCGCGAGCTGATCGCGGATTCCATTGAGGTAATGCTTACGGCACACCCGATGGACGCGGTCGTGTTCATTCCCAACTGCGACAAGATCGTTCCCGGTATGCTCATGGCGGCGTGCCGCCTGAATCTGCCGTCCATTTTCGTCAGTGGCGGTCCGATGCTGCCCGGACGGGACGGCGACCGGCGCGTGGGGCTGAATGAAGTGTTTGAGGCGGTGGGCAGTGTCGCTGCCGGCAAACGGGATGTTTGCTCGCTCGCGGAGATGGAGAACAACGCCTGCCCCGGCTGCGGCTCCTGCGCGGGTATGTATACCGCGAATTCGATGAATTGCCTGACCGAAGCTATCGGTATGGCGCTGCCCGGCAACGGCACGATCCCCGCAGTTCATGCGGCGCGTGTGCGGTTGGCAAAGGAAACGGGCGAGCGGATTTTGGCGCTGCTGGAGCAAAATATCCGCCCGAAGGATATTCTCACACCCGCGGCGTTTGAAAACGCGCTGCGTGCGGATATGGCGATCGGCTGTTCCTCCAATACGGTGCTGCATATTACTGCGATTTCCTATGCGGCCGGCTGCCCGATCACGCTGAAGCGGATCGATGAGATCGGGCGTACTACGCCGCAGATCTGCAAGCTGAACCCAGCGAGCCAGACCTACATAACCGATCTCAACGAGGTCGGCGGTATTCAGTCCATGCTGCGTGAGCTGGACAAAGCCGGATTGGTACATCGGGACATCCCGACGGTCAGCGGTACGGTCGGCGAACGGCTGGACGCGGCGCCCTCACCGGATGGTACGATTATTCGTCCGCTGGATGAACCCTTCCGCAAGGACGGCGGTATCGCGATCCTGTTTGGCAATCTGGCGCAGGACGGCGCAGTGGTTAAGCAGGGAGCTGTGGCTCCGGAGATGATGGTGCACAGCGGCCCGGCACGGGTGTTCGACAGCGAAGAGGACGCAACGGCGGCCATTGCCGGCGGGAAGATCCATCCCGGCGATGTGGTGGTGATTCGTTATGAAGGCCCGAAGGGCGGACCGGGTATGCGGGAAATGCTCACACCGACCTCGATGATCGCGGGCATGGGACTGGGCGAGAGCGTGGCGCTGATCACGGACGGCCGGTTCTCCGGCGCAACGCGCGGCGCGTCGATCGGCCATGTATCCCCGGAAGCGGCTGCCGGCGGCATTATCGGTTTGGTGGAAGAGGGCGATACGGTGTCGATCGACATTCCGGCTCGCAAACTGGAGTTGCTCGTGGATGATGCCACGCTGGCCAAACGCCGCGCCGCGTGGACGGCACCGGAACAGAACCTGAGCGGTTATGCCAAGCGGTATGCGCAGCATGTGACCAGCGGTTCGACCGGCGCAATCTTTGATGATATGTTATAAAAGGCAAAAGGGCCGCATCGCTAATGCGATGCGGCCCTTTTAATGTATTTAGGCAGATACAATTCCGGGAGTGTGACTACAGTGTATTTTGGTGAAAGCGCGCCAGAAACGCGCGGGTACGTTCACTTTGCGGGTTTTCGATGACACTGTGCGGATCGCCCTCTTCTACGATGACACCGCCATCCATAAAAATGACGCGGTCGGATACGTCGCGGGCAAAGGCCATTTCATGCGTAACAACCACCATGGTCATGTGCTCCTCCGCCAGCTGACGGATCACGCGCAGAATATCACCGGTCAATTCGGGATCCAAAGCCGAGGTCGGTTCATCGAAGAACAGGATATCCGGCTGCATCGCCAGCGCGCGTGCGATCGCGACGCGCTGCTGCTGCCCGCCGGATAGCTCGCAGGGGTAGGCGTTCGCTTTTTCCGCCAACCCCACCTTTTCCAGCAAGGCCATGGCTTGTTCGACCGCCTGCGTTTTGGGAACGCCGGCAACGCGGACGGGCGCTTCCGTAATATTGCGCAGAACGGACATGTGCGGGAACAGATGAAAGCTTTGGAAAACCAAGCCGAATTTACGCCGGATTTGCTGCAAAACCGGCGCTGGGCTGTAGCTGCATGCACCGTTTTCCGCGGTTTGCACCATGGTCAGATCGCCATAGGCGATATGGCCGCGATCCACACGTTCCAACAGCGTTGCGCAGCGCAGCAGGGTGGATTTTCCGGAGCCGGAAGGCCCGATGATGGATAAAACTTCGCCCGCTTGAACCGAAAAGGAAATGCCCTGCAGCACGTCGTTGTCGGCAAAGGATTTGTACACATCGGTTACTGTCAGCATATTCATGAACAAACCCTCCTTATCGGTAGTAACTGAGGCGTTTTTCAGCCAGCGAGAAGCCTTTGGAAACTACGGTGTTCATAGCCAGATAAAACACGCCGGCTATAATGATCGGGATGATCGAAACCGCCTGCGCTTGAATTTTTTGCGCCAAAGCCGTAATTTCGATGACGCTGATGATCTGTGCAAGCGAGGTGTCTTTGACCAGCGTCATAAATTCATTGCCCATGGGCGGGAGAATTTTTTTCACCACCTGCGGGAGAATGATGCGGAAAAACGTCTGAGTCTTGGAAAAGCCCAGCACATTCGCCGCTTCATGCTGCCCGACGGGGATACTCTCGATCCCGCCGCGGTAAATCTCGGCAAAATAAGCGGCGTAATTGAGCGAAAACGCCACGATGGCGGTTTCCAGCCGGCCGAGTCCGAACTGGCTGAGCCGCACGCCGAACCAGAAAAAGATCAACTGGAGCATCAGCGGCGTACCGCGCATGATCAGCAGATACAACTGCGTGACCCAGCGGATCGGTGCGATGCGGGACATGCGCCCGAACGCCAGCAGCATACCCAGCGGCAGCGAGAACAGCAGCGTGAAAAAGAACAGCTGCAATGTGGTGACCGATGCGCCCAGCAGCCGCTCAAACGTATTCAGGATATCCGAAAAACCCATAAGGCACCTCACAGTCCGGGAAATGAAAACAACGGGACGGGGCTGTTGCCCGAACCGAAGTCCGGGCAGCAACCCCGCGATAGAGTGCTATTGACCAAACGGTTTATTTTTCATCCTTGGCACTTTCCGCCTGCTCCTGCAGCTCGGTCAAGTGCTCAATGTAGTAACGGGCGACCACTTCGTCCATGATGACGACGTCGCTGGTGCCCTGCTTGAGTTCATACATGGCGAGGACATTGTTTGCGACTTCGATCGCCGCGCCGCCCTTCAGGCTCGCCTTGATATCGGCTTTACTGTCCAGCGCATTAACGGCGGTGGAGCCTTTTTGTACTACCGCATTCTTGTCCTTCAGATCCGCCAGCTTCGTGATGTTCTTGCTCTTGAGCGTGACCACGACCTGCCGGTTGTTCATGTACGGTTCGGACAGATTCATTTTCTCGGCGCGTACCGGATCCACCGACAACCCGTTCCAGATACAGTCGATGTTGCCTTGGTTCAGCTCATCCTCTTTGGTGTCCCAGTTGATGGGCTGCAGCTTCAGCGTAACGCCCATGCGGCTGCACACTTCTTTGGCAAGATCGATGTCGTAACCGACGATGTTGCCGTCCTTGTCATTGAAGCCCATCGGCGGGAAAGAGTCGTCCAGCCCCAGAATAAATTCGCCTTTGTTTTTGACCTTTGTCAGCGAATCATCGGTGGCGTTAGCCGGAGTGAAGCTGTCCGGCACGCAGGAAGTGTCTTTACCGAACCAAGCCTTGGTGATTTCCGCGAGCTTGCCGTCCTTTTTCATCTCTACCAGAATGCGCTGTACCTCATCGCGCAGCGCCTGATCCGCTTTGCGGAAGCCGATGGCGTATTCTTCGTCCGACAGCGCCTCGTCCAGAACGACGTATTCCAGCTTCTGGCTGCCGCAGCCGACGAGCAGCAGCGCGGCAAACAAACCGGAAAGAATCATAGCAAAAATTCGTTTCATGTTGTTACCCTCCAAATGCATTCAATAAGTGATAGCTTTATCATACACTATCTTAGTAGCAAAGTAAAGTGGTAAAAGCATATAAATTTAAAATTTTTCTTTTTCCATGGAAGAATTCTGCAAATGAGGACGGTGTTTTCTTCAAACCCCGTCCTTTTTTGCAGCGGAAAAAGCTGTATAATAAAAGATGAAAGCCATTGGTAAAGAAACAAAAGCCGCGTTTGAACTGGAAAGGAGGAGGTTTTGTGCCCTCGTATTATCTCGCCGTTGATATCGGCGCGTCCAGCGGACGGCATATACTGTCTTGGCTGGAGGACGGTAAAATCCGATTGGAGGAAATCTATCGCTTTGAAAACCGCCTGGTGAGCAAAAACGGACACTTGTGCTGGGATCTGGAGGCTCTGTTTGAAGAGGTCGTGAATGGTATCGCCCGTTGCCATGAGCTGGGCAAACAGCCGGTCAGCCTCGGTATAGACACATGGGGCGTGGATTTTGTGCTGCTGGACGATGAGGACCGTGTGCTGGGCGACACGGTGGCGTATCGCGACGGCCGTACAAAGGGGATGGACGCTGCCGTCGCTTCGTTGATCGATGAGCCGGCGCTGTATGCGCGCACCGGTATTCAGAAGCAGCTGTTCAACACCATCTATCAGCTGTACAGCCTGAAGCTGACGCAGCCGGCACTGCTGGAGCAAGCGCAGCGGCTGCTGATGATTCCGGACTATTTCCATTTCCGCCTGACCGGCGTTAAGGCCAACGAGTATACCAACGCCACGACCGGGCAGCTGGTAAACGCTCAGACAAACGACTGGGATACGGCGCTGATGGAGAAGCTGGGTATCCCTACCCGCCTGTTCGGCAAGCTGCAGATGCCGGGTACGTTTCTCGGCGAGCTGTCGCCGGCGATGGCCGCGCGCGTCGGATTTTCCTGCCGCGTGGTGCTGCCCGCTACCCACGATACCGGCTCGGCTGTCGTGGCGGTGCCGGCGAACGACGATGATTATCTGTATATCAGCTCCGGCACATGGTCGCTCATCGGCATTGAACGGCGTGAGCCGGATTGCAGTGAGCGGAGCCGGCAGCACAATTTTACCAACGAGGGCGGCTATGACCACCGGTTCCGGTATCTGAAAAATATTATGGGGCTGTGGATGCTGCAATCGGTCAAGCGGGAGCTGAACAACGAGTACAGCTTCAACCGCTTATGCGAGTTGGCGGCGCAGGCGGGGGATTTCCCGTCACGCGTGGACGTCAACGACGGCCGTTTTCTGGCGCCGGACAGCATGATTGAGGCGGTCAAAGGCTACTGCGCCGAAACCGCGCAGCCGGTTCCTGAAACGGTCGGGCAGCTGACCTGCTGCATTTATCAAAGCCTAGCGGAAAGCTACGGCCGCGCCGTGCAGGAACTGGAGGAGATTACCGGGCGAACCTACAGCCGTATCCATATCGTGGGCGGCGGCAGCAAGGACATCTATCTCAATGCGCTGACTGCGCGTGCAACCGGTAAGCCGGTGTATGCAGGGCCGGTGGAAGCCACTGCGCTGGGAAATCTGCTGGTGCAGATGTTGGCGGCGGGTGAGCTGAACTCGCTGGCGCAGGCGCGCGATACCGTACATACCAGTTTTGCCGTTCAATCGGTTTAAGAGAGGAAGGATACCATTATGAGTACGACGCAGCAATATTATGAATCGGCACGGGAGCAATACCGCCGGATCGGGGTAGACACCGACGCCGCTATCCGAAAGCTCCGGAGCGTCCCGGTGGCGCTGCACTGCTGGCAGGGCGACGACGTGCGTGGATTTGATACCGACCCCAACGCGCCGCTGACCGGCGGAATCCAGACCACCGGCAACTATCCCGGCCGCGCCGGAACACCCGAAGAGCTGATGGCAGATTTGGATCTGGTGCTGAAGCTCTGTCCCGGCACCAAAAAGATGAACCTCCATGCGTCCTACGCGATTTTCGACGAGGAAAATCCGTGGGTAGACCGGGATAAGCTGGAACCCAAGCACTTCAAAAAATGGGTGGATTTCTGCAAAGAGCGCGGCTTGGGCTGTGACTTTAACCCCACCTTCTTTTCGCATTCGAAATGC
>CATWUX010000031.1 GCA_958354085.1 uncultured Oscillospiraceae bacterium
TGCATTCGGGCGCGTCCGCAGTGTTCAGGTATATACTCCTACCGGGCAGGAGCTGCTGTTTAACGCCCGGTCGGAGCTGTTTTTCGATAAAACGCCGACCGGCCAGCTGTCGTATTCGTTTGATACGCGGGAGCTTGCCCGCGGCAGCGCGATCGCCTCCCGCGCGCTGTACGAGCTGGAAGAAGCCGGTGCGGAAAGCGGCGATGTGGATTACGCTTCGATCCGGGATCAATATACCCAGCTGCCGGCATCGCTGCCGACGGCGGTGTGTGAAAAGGCGGCTGCCATTGTCAAGGGGCAGAAAACGCCCTATCAGCAGATGGAGCGTCTGGAAAGCTATCTGCGCACCAACTACCGCTATACGCTTACGCCGGCGGAGGTGCCGCCGGAACGGGATTTCGTAGATTATTTTCTGGAGAGCGGCGAAGGGTACTGCGTGTATTTTGCCTCTGCGATGACCGTGATGGCGCGCACGCAGGGAATTCCCGCGCGGTTTGTCGTCGGTTTCGGGCTGGAAGCCGAGGGAACGGACTGGGTTGCGCGGCAAAGCACCGCGCACGCATGGGTGGAGTGCTATTTTTTCGGTATGGGCTGGGTGACCTTCGATCCGACGGCCGGCTCCTCGTATCGGCAGCCCGCGCCCGGTCCCGGCATGAGCACCCGAACGTCCACCGGGCAAACACGGGATTCGGAGCCGATTTTCGTGCCGCAAACGACGGCTTCACTGCCGGACGGGACAACGAGTGCGCTGCCGGATACGGCCACGACGGCCGGGCTTACGGCGGCTGCGCCGAGTACAACCGCCACAACCGCAGCAGAGCCGCCGGCCGGCCGCCGTTTTCCCGCATGGCTGCTTTGGCTGCTGATCGGCGCGTTGACTCTGACGTTGCTGATTTTGCTGCTGGTATGGCGGATACTCTCTGTACGCCGTGCGTACCGACTGGAGGACGTACAGGCGCGTTTTGCCTCCACCGCCGAGCAGATGGAGTGGTATTACCGCGACCTGCTGCGGCTGCTGGCGTGGATGGGGTATGAACCGCAGTGCGGCGAAACGCTGCTTTGCTTCGCGCGCCGCAGTATGACGGGTTTGGAGCGGGAAGAACAGGAGCGCGCGGCGAAGCGGGCCAAAAAAAGGAAAGCTCCCGCTTCTCTGCCGGAGCTTCCGGCGTTGACGGAGGCCTGCCGCTGGGTCATGAATTGGCGATACGGCGAACAGCCGCCGCAGGAAAGTGAGATCGCCGCGATCGCCGCGGCGCACGAACGTCTGGAAGAAGCGGTATGCAGACGATTGGGGCGGCTGCGCGTTTATATACGGAGAATACTGGGGCTGTAAATGTGAGCAGAGGGTTCTTGCCATCTTCGCCGCCGTATGGTATACTTCTTTTATCAATAGATGGAGGATGAATCGTGATGCGGTGTCCCAATTGCGGTGCGGAATCGGATAAAGAAATTTGCGAATATTGCGGGTCGGTGCTGGAAAAGCCGAAAACGGCGCCTTCGCCGGCGGAGCAGCCGATACCGCCGGTTTCTCCGGTGCCGCCGATGCCGTCCGGCCAGTTTACTGCGCCGATGAGCAGGCAGCCGGCCAAACAAGGCTCCGGGTGCGTTGCCGTCTTTGCCGTTGTCTTCATTGTGGTCGTAGTGCTCATAATCGTCAGCTTTATGTTCACCTTTTTCCAGACCAGACGCGTCCTGGAGGGATGGAACGAGGGATCCGATATTCTCTGGGAAGAGGATTGGGAGGAGAACTGGGAGGATGAGCTCGACACGTCTGCGGAGGATCCGCTGTATATCTACAAAGCGGGGATGTACAAGGTCGGTACGGATATTCCCGCCGGCTTGTATGTGCTGCAGGCAACCGATCATGCGACGGCCTATTACGTGATCACAAAGGACAGTACAGGCGAGATCGACAGCATCGTGGCGAATGACAGCTTTCCTGTGAACGCTTATGTTGAGGTGGAAGAGGGCCAATATCTGGAAGTCAAGCGGGCGCGGTTTGCGCCGGAAAGCGATGTTCCGGCCTTCACGGACACAGACGGCATCTATGGCGAAGGAATGTACAAGGTCGGCAAAGATCTGCCGGCGGGCGAATACAAGGTGCGCGCCGTCGAGGGCAAAACCGCCTATGTGGCGGTTCTTTCCCACTGCAACGGCGGCTTGGGCAGCGTCGTGACCAATGACAATTTCACCGATGAAAAGTACGTGACGGTGAAAGAAGGACAGTATATTGTCATTAACCGCGGCGAGCTGGTGAAGTAGCAGCCGGTTCTTGCGGAAAGACAGGAAAATATGGTATACTACAATGGCATCGGAGCGCTCCGATGCCATTCGCGATTCTGAAGAGAAAGGACGGAGGCTGCATGGCGGTATTCACGCTCAAAAAAATCCAGCAGGAGGCAACCAACCGCCAGACCTATCTGCGCGGCGTATCCTGCTACAATTCCGGGCGCGTGTCCGATGTGACGCGTGAGTCGAATACGTTTTACGCCGAATATATGACCGCACAGGTGCAGGGCAGCGATCCGACCGTTCATTATCATGTGGAAGTCGGCTTTGACGACGCGGGCGAAGCGGATTATTACGAATGCACCTGCCCGGCCTTTGAACAGTACGAGGGCGCGTGCAAGCACATTGTCGCGCTGATGGTACACAAATATTACGCCGATATGGTCAGCGGCATGACAACCGCGGCACAGCTGATGAAACAGGCCGCGCCGCGCAAGCCGCGTACCGACGATGCGGCACGGCGGATGATGGAAGCGTATGTCGCGCAGGAAACGGCGCAATTCATGGCGCAGGCGCTGCCGGCGGAGGAACAGGTCACATTGGTGCCGTGCCTGAGCCTGACTGTGCGCCCAAGCGTGACCTTCACGCTCGGCAGCAAGCGGCAATACGTTCTTCGGGATATAGACAAGTTTTTCGATGCCATGCAGGAGCATGCAACGGTGGAATACGGCAAGCAGCTGCGGTTTTTGCATCATTTGGACGCGTTCGCACCGGCCAGCCGGCCGCTGGTGCAGTTTCTTTTGCGCTGTGTGGTGGAGCACCAGTATTTGGCCGGCGGCTATTATACCTATGCCAGGACGCTGGGGCGGGAGCTGCCGCTTTCCCCCGCACAGCTGGACGCTTTTTTTGAGCTGTTCAGCGGACAGAAGGTAGCCCGGGCAGTCAGCGCCCGTGTCGAAACCCTGCGGTTTGCCGCCGAGAATCCGGCGATCACGTTGGAGGTGCAGCCGGAGAAAAACGGGTTTCGGTTTTCGGCGCCGGCCATGCGCCGCTATTACGGCGCCCGGTATACGTATATCGACATGGAGGGAACGCTGTATCGCTGCGAGGAAACGTTCTTGCGGCAGGTAGGCGAGCTTGTCCACGGATTGGAAGACGGCTATGGCAGCTTGTTTATCACCGAGGAGGATATGCCGGAATTTTGCACCGGCGTGCTGCCTGCCATCCGCGGCTGCGTGTCGCTGACGGGCAGCACCGAGCAGCTGGAACAGTTCGCACCGCTGCCGATGGAGCCGGAGGTGTATTTGGACGCGCCGGACAGCAACCGCATTACCGCCCGTCTGCTGTGCTGCTATGGGGAGAAACGGCTGAATCCGTATCAGGAAGCCGCGCACGCCGACGGCAGCCGCGATCGGGTGGGCGAGCTGAAGCTGCGCCTGTTGCTGCAAAAATATTTTCCGCTGTATGACGAGGACGGAGAGCGGCTGGTGCTCGAGGGGGACGACGAGACCATCTACCGCTTCATTACCGACGGCGTGGACGAAATTTCCGCCGTCGCGCCGGTGTACGTTACTGATCGATTTAAAAAGATCGGTATCGATCCGGCGCCGCGTGTGGCGGTGGGAGTGAGCTTGGACAGCGACCTGCTGGAGCTTTCCTTTGACTTCGGCGAGCTGGAGCGGGACGAGCTGCTGCATCTGCTGGAGGGCTACCGGGAGCATAAGAAATTCCACCGGCTGAAAAGCGGCCGCTATATCCAGCTGGATGAATCGGCGCTCACGGGGCTGTCCCAGATCGTGGACGGGCTGGCGCTGACGGAAATGGAGCTGCGTACCGGACGCGTCAGCGTGCCGAAGTACCGCGCGATGTATCTGGATAAGGTGATGCGCGCGAACGAGGGGCTGCCTTTTTCCCGCGATAACGGCTTCAAAAGCCTCGTGAAAAATATGAAAGCGGTGGAGGACAGCGAATTTGCCGTGCCGCCCTCGCTTGCCGGCGTGCTGCGCAATTATCAGAAAACCGGTTTCCGCTGGCTCAAAACGATGGAACAGTATGGATTCGGCGGCATTTTGGCGGACGATATGGGCTTGGGCAAGACGCTTCAAATCATCACGCTGCTGCTGGACGCGCGGCAAAACGGCAACACCCTGCCGTCGCTGGTGGTTTGCCCGACCTCGCTGGTGTTCAACTGGGAAAGCGAGCTGCACCGTTTTGCACCGGAGCTGACGGTGCTCGTGATCACCGGCGACGCATCTGCGCGTGCGGAGCTGCTGCGGCTGGCGAACGCCTACGACGTGGTTATCACCTCTTACGATATGCTGAAGCGCGACATCGAGCACTATGCCGGCAAGAAGTTCCGGTACCATGTGCTGGATGAGGCGCAGTATATCAAAAACCATAACACGCAAAACGCCAAGGCGGTTAAGGCCGTGGTCAGCCGGCAGCGCTTTGCGCTCACCGGTACGCCCATTGAGAACCGCCTCAGCGAATTGTGGAGTATATTCGATTTTCTGATGCCGGGCTTCCTGTTCGGCTATACCAAGTTCCGCGACAAGCTGGAAACCCCCATCGTCAAAAACGGCGATGAGGACGCGCTTGAGCAGCTCAGCCGGATGTCCGCGCCGTTCATTCTGCGGCGGCTGAAAAAAGACGTGCTGCGCGAGCTTCCTGCCAAAACCGAAACGGTGCTCTATACCACCATGGAAACGCCGCAGCGGCAAACCTATCTGGCGAATCTGGCGCAGGCGCGGCAACAGCTGCGCACGGAGGACGCCGCCGGCTCCGAAAACGGCAAACTGGCCATCCTTGCCGTGCTGACACGGCTGCGGCAGATTTGTTGTGACCCGTCGCTGTGTTATGAAAATTACGAGGGCGGCAGCGCCAAGCTGGAATGTTGTATCGAGCTGCTCAAGGAGGCGGCTGCCACCGGGCATAAGGTGCTGCTGTTTTCGCAGTTTACCTCCATGCTGGCCATCCTGCGCGACCGGCTGGAGGCGGAGGGGCTGCGGTATTACCTGCTGCAAGGCTCGACCTCCAAGGAACAGCGCACCGCCATGGTGGACAGCTTTAACCGTGACGATACCGAGGTGTTCCTGATTTCGCTCAAAGCGGGCGGCACCGGGCTGAATCTGACGGGGGCGGACGTGGTTATCCATTTCGATCCGTGGTGGAATCTGTCCGCACAGAATCAGGCGACCGACCGCGCGCACCGCATCGGGCAGAAAAACAGCGTGCAGGTCTATAAGCTGATCGCCAAGGATACGATCGAGGAAAAGATCCTGCGTTTGCAGGAGACAAAGCAGGATCTGGCGGAGGCGGTCATCCGGCAGGGCGAGGGCTTGCTGTCCGCGCTGACGCGTGAACAATTGTTGGAGCTGTTAGAGTGATCGTATTCTCCTATGGGAAGAAAGCTGTTTCGGTTTATCGTATGCTTTCTCGTCTTGCTGGTTTTGCTCATTGCAAATTGCATGAAGGCAAAATAAAAGCCGCCACACTCTAGGACAGTGTAACGGCGAAAGCAAAAGCAACACGACCATAAAATGTCGCTTTCTTGAGTACACTATATCATAGATTGGGGGTAATGTCTATAGCTGAATTAGAATCAAAAAAACGTTGGGACAGAGAAAACACTGTGCTTATCACTGTAAAACTCAACCGAAAAACCGATGCCGATATAATAAAGGCAATCGGGAATCCATCCAGCAAAGCCGGAAGAATAAAAGAACTTATTCGGATGGCAATCAAAAAAAACAACCTCTAGATACTGTCATTCTTGGCGGAGCGTCAGTACCTAGAGGCCACACAACACAATACACGCGGTATCGGCTGCCCTTGTATTGTATACCAAAGCCGGAGATAATACAAGGCGAAAAAATACGTTAGGTCTTATTCTTTCCGAGGTTCAATGTATAATAGGTTCAGCTGGTGTAATCCTCCAGCAGCCGCGCCAGCTCCTCTTCGCTGTAAATCGGGATCCCGTCCCGCAGCCGCGTCTGCTCCTCCGCGGGCAGCGTGGAGACATACACGTCGTATACCTCGTCCGGCGTCTGGCCGCCCGCCACAAATATGGCCAGCTTCCCGTTCCATTGTCCGAGAATGCGGTGCAGCACGGCTACCGTGGAGGCGGAGGACGCCGGACTCAGGCTGCTTTCCGGTTCGGACGCCGGTTTGCGGGTGAACCCCCACAGCAGCATACAAACAATGGATACGACCGATACGGCCAGTGTGCCGATAAAAACCGGCAGCCGATATTTTTGCATAAACGGAAACTCCTTCCACTCTATCAAAATCTATAGGGATAGTATGGGCAAATTCTGGGTAAAATATCCTGCGAACCCGTTTGATTACAATTTCGAAAACAATCTTACAGTTTTGATATTTGACATTTGGGCAAAGGTGCTATACTATATACAATAGCCTACACTTTGAAAGGGGGTAATAACTGTATGGCAGGAAAGCTGGCTGCTTGGCGCCGCAAACCGGTGGTCAAGCATACGCTCCGGATACTGTCCGCCATTCTGAAATGTGTGCTGACCATTTTCTTGATCGGCATCATTACAGGGTGCATGGTCGGTTGTGTCATGGTTGTCTACGTTGTTACCAATTTTAACGGCGATAAAAATATTCCGGATTTAAGCAAAATCAATGCGAATGAAAGCAGTTTTATTTATGTAAGAGATCCCAAGACGAACGAGTGGGTGGTGGATCAGAAAATCCAGGGTGCGAACCAGATATGGACGCCGCTGGAGGAGATCCCGCTGAATATGCAGAACGCGGTCATCGCGATCGAGGACAAGCGGTTTCGGGAACACGAGGGCGTGGACTGGAAACGCACCGTCGCGGCGTTTGCCAATCTGATTTTGAAAATGAGCGATACCGAATACGGCGGTTCCACCATTACCCAGCAGCTGATCAAGGTGGTCAGTGGCAACAACGACCACAAGATCGAGCGGAAAATCAACGAGATCCTGACCGCGCTCGAAATGGAAAAAAGCCGCTATACCAAGGATACGATACTGGAAGCGTATCTGAATGTGCTGCCGTTGTCCGGCAACGTGGTGGGAGTCGGCGCGGCGGCCAACGCCTATTTCGGCAAGGACGCCGGCGATCTGACGCTGGCGGAATGTGCGCTGATCGCGGGCATTACGCAGAACCCCTCCGAATATGACCCGTATGCGCACCCGGAAAACATCCGCCGCCGCCAACGCGAGGTTCTGTGGCAGATGTACGATCAGGGGCTCATCACCAAGGACGAATATATCCAGGCCTACGGCGAGGAGCTGGTTTTCAAGAGCAGCACCAAGTATGTGGAGGTGCAGGATTACTATGTCGATATGCTCATCGAGGACGTGATCGCCGATTTGCAGGATCGATACGGGTATAACTATACCGCCGCCGAACGGATGGTATTCTTCGGCGGGCTGCATATCTATTCCGCTGAAAACAAAGAACAGCAACGGATCGTCGAGGAGATTTACGCCAACGAGAAAAATTACCCCAAAAAGATCGAGGGCGATTTGGAGGATCCTCAGACCGCGCTGTTTATTATGGAATACGACGGACGCGTGGTTGCGACCATCGGCGGCCGCGGTGAAAAGACCGCCAACCGCGTGCAGAATCGCTCTACCATGTCTCAGCGGCAGCCCGGTTCCGCAATCAAACCGTTGGCGGTGTACGCGCCGGCGATCGAGAACAATCTGGTTCATTTTTCGTCCTCGGTATGGGATTGCTATATCACGCTGCCGAACGGCTCAAAATGGCCGCCCAACTACCGGCAGCCTGTACGGGACAACGGGTATGTGCTGCTGGATTATGCGATTCAAAAATCCCTCAACACCGTTCCGGTGCGGCTGCTGCAGGAAATGACGCCTGCGCGCAGCTTGGAATTTATGATCAACCAGCTGAATTTCACGACGCTCCATCGCTCGCTTGCGACGGAAGAAGGCGTGAAAACGGATATGGATCTGGCGCCGCTGGCGCTGGGCGGCGTTACGACCGGCGTGTATTGCCGGGAGATGGCGGCGGCCTATCAGATCTTCGGCAACGGCGGCTATTATAACAAGCCGTATTCCTATGAATTCGTGACGCAGGCCGACGGCGACGGGGAACAGACGATTCTGCAGAGAAACAAAACGTCCATGCGTGTCATCAGCGAGGATACCGCTTATATCATGAATCGTCTGCTCCAACGCGTTGTGCGCGGCCCGGACGGTTCGGCGAAGGATATTGCGAGCAGCTGGAACGGCTGGGAAATTTTCGCTAAGACCGGTACGACCAACGGCGAGGACGGCTCGGAAAAAGACGTATACTTTGCCGGCGGAACCCCCTACTTTGTGGGCGCCAGCTGGTTTGGTTATGACTACAATAAAAAGTTGAGCAGCAGCCAGAAATATGCCCGTCCGCTGTGGAATAAGGCGATGGTGGCGCTGCATAAAAATCTGGAGAGCCGTCCGTTTGACAAGAAGGGCGATACGGTCGAACGGGCATACTGTACGGAAACCGGCTTGCTGGCCGTAGACGGATGTCCCAAGACGGTGACCGGCGTATATAAGCCGAATTTCATGCCGGACACCTGCGACAAGCATGCGCCGGCTACCACGCCCACTACCCCCACGACTCCCGGCACATCGACAACCGCGCCGACTGCGAGCGGTGAACCGGAGCCGGAAACACCGACGGAGCCCGTGCAGCCGGAATAGAACAAAGCGTGAAAGCATCAAGAGAGCCGGTATCCTGTCAGGATACCGGCTCTTCGCTGTCAGGAGGATTATGACGGCAGATGCTTTTCAATCCACGCGACCACATCGGAGACAAATTCGTCCTTGTTTAATTCGTTGTGCAGTTCGTGCCGTGCCTGAGGATACAGCTTAAGGGTGACATCTTGCACGCCCGCGGCTTTGACCAACTCATAAACCTCTTTTACGCCCTCGCCGTATTGTCCGACCGGATCCATGTCGCCGGAGGCGAACAGGATCGGCAGGTCTTTGGGAATGCGGCTGCTCCATTTTGTCCCGGTCACGTTGTACAGCAGCCGGAACAGATCGCGGAAGCCGGCGTTGGTGAAGGTGAAATTGCCCTTGGGATCCTGCGAATGATCCGGATAGTTGGCAAAATCACGGGACAGCCAGTTGTTGCCGGTGATGACCTCACCGGTATAGCGGCTGTTATAATCCTGGAACGCCAGCTTATTCAGCAGGTTCCCGCGCCGGTGCCCTCCGCGCAGCGCGACCATGAGATCAGCCGCGAGGATGGCCAGACGGTTCAGCGGATTTTTGCCGGACGTGCCGCAACAGATATAGCCGCTCAGCCCGTCGCCGTATTGCGTGATATAGCCGCGGGTAATAAAGGAACCCATGCTGTGCCCAAGCAGAAAATATGGCAGCTCCGGATAACGCTTTTGCATGAGCTGCCGCAGCAGATGCTCATCCTGTATCAGATATTGATCGCCGTTCTTTTTGCTGAAATAACCGAGATCATCCCGTGTCGGAGCGGAACGCCCGTGACCGAGGTGATCATCGCCGCACACCAGAAAGCCGGCGGCGCACAGCTGGCGCGCGAACCAATCGTAGCGCTCGACGTGCTCGGTCATACCGTGTGTGATCTGTACAATTCCGCGCAGCGTACCGTCCGGCTGCCAGATCGAGCCGACGATGGTGTTGACGCCATTGGAACTGGGATAGGATACCTCTTCGTGCCGGATATTCATGCGTCAGCGCATCCTTTCTGCGAATTCGCGGATGATTTGGGCGGCGTTTTCTTCGCCGACGGCCGAGCTGTCCAGACACAGGTGGTAGCTTTCCGCCGCTCCCCAGCGCTTGTTGGTATAGAAGGAGTAGTAGTTTGCCCGTTTTTTATCGGTTTTTTCGACCGCGGTTTGCGCCGCTTTCTGCGTCATGTCGCTGCGCTGCATAATACGCTCCACCCGTTTTTCCAGCGGCGCATAAATGTAAACGTTGAGTACGTGCGGATATTCCGCCAGCACATAATCCGCGCAGCGCCCGACGATCACGCAGGAGCCTTGGTCGGCGAGCTTGCGGATCGCGTCAAACTGCGCCAGAAACACCTTGTGGTTAAGCGGTAGATCCAGCGATGCGGCGCCGGGATTGGCAAGCGCAAAATTGCCCATAGACAGGGAATACAGCAGGCTGTTGGTTGGCTGTTCGTCATAGCTTTCCAGCAGCTCACGGCTGATGCCGCTCTGTTCACAGGCAAGTGTGATCAGTTCTTTATCGTAAAACGGAACGTTCAGCAGCGCGGCAAGCGCCTTGCCGATTTCCCGTCCGCCGCTGCCATATTGTCTGCCAATGGTGATAACCAAATCGTCTCTCATGCTTCCAACCTGCCTTTCCGTCATTTCTATGACTATTATATCACAAATTCACCAATTTGTATATACAAATTACAAACTATTTATTAACAATGAGAGTGAATAGAGAAAAGCGCCCTGCACAGACAACTGTGCAGGGCGCCGTTTGTTCGCTTGGTTATGCGTTGATCAGTTCAATGAGCAGCTTTTCGGCGGTGAGCGCATCGGCGCTGCCGCGGGTGGCTTTCATGACGCCGCCCAGCAACGCTTTCAGCGCTTTTTCCTTGCCGCCGCGATAGTCGGCAACGGCGGCGGGATTGGCGGCGAGTACGTCCCGGCAGATAGCGATCAGTGCGCCCTCATCCACGCCTTTCATATCTTCTTCGGACACCAATTCGGATACCGGCTTGCCGGTGTCCATCATGGTTTCCAGCGTGGATTTGGCGAGGTTCATCTTCAGCTTGCCGTCGTCGATGAGCTTGACCAGCTCATTGAGGTGCGCCGCGGAAACCGGAATGGTGCCGGTTTCCTTGTCCGCATCGGTGACCAGCCGGCGGAAGATCTGCCCGATAATGAAATTGGAGACGGTTTTCGGCGTCACGCCGGCGGCGGCCTCTTCAAAAAATTCCGCGATCTGGCGGTATTTCACCAGCAGCTGCGCGTCCGCGGCGGGGATGCCCCACTCGTTCACATACCGTGCCAAACGGCTGTCCGGCAGTTCGGGCAGGGACGCGCGCAGCTCTTCGATCTCTTCCGGCGTGGTCAGAATCGTGACCAGATCCGGTTCACGGAAATAGCGGTAGTCGTTGGCGTCCTCTTTGCCGCGCATGCTCTCGGTGATATCCTCCGCATCGTTGTAGCGGCGGGTTTCCTGTATCACGGCTTCGCCGCTTTCCAATAAATCAATCTGGCGGTTTACCTCATACGCGACCGCTTTTTCGATGAAGGTGAGGGAATTCATATTTTTGATCTCCGTGCGGGTGCCGAGCTTGTCGTCACCGATCTTGCGCACCGAAATGTTGACGTCGCAGCGCAGAGAACCCTCCTGCATCTTGCAGTCCGAAATGCCGATGTATTTCATCATCAGCTGCAGCCGTTCGAGATATTCGCGGATCTCGTCGGCGCTGCGAATGTCCGGCTCCGTCACGATCTCAATGAGCGGCACGCCGCCGCGGTTGTAGTCCACATAGGTATCGCCGCGGCTGTGTACCAGTTTGCCCGCGTCCTCCTCGATGTGGATACGCGTCAGGCGGATCTTTTTGCCGGAAGACAGCTGTACATAGCCGTGCTCGCACAGCGGTTTATCAAACTGCGAAATCTGATAAGCCTTGGACAGGTCGGGATACACATAGTTTTTGCGATCCATCTTGGAAACGGTGTTGATGGTGCAGTTGGTGACCAGTCCCGCCATGATTGCATAGCGCACCGCCTGCCGGTTGAGCTTGGGCAGCGTGCCGGGTAGGCCGATGCAGACCGGGCAGCAGTTCGTATTCGGCTCACTGCCGAAGCGGGTAGTGCAGCCGCAGAAAATTTTGGTGTTGGTGGAAAGCTCAATGTGAGTCTCCAGACCGGCAACCATTTCGTAACTCATACTCATACCATGCCTTTCCTAATCATACGCCGAACGCCGTGGGGCGATAGATCGAGTCCGCGCATTGCTGCTCATAGGCGTAGGCGGCGCGCAGGATGCGGGCTTCTTCAAAGTGGCCGCCGATGAGCTGCATGCCGATGGGCAAGCCTTTGGCGTCGAAGCCGCAGGGGATGGACACGGCGGGCAGCCCGGCAATATTCATCGGCACGGTGCAGATATCGGTCTGGTAGGTCTCCACCGCGTCCTTGGAGGTGAAGCCGCACTCGAACGCCGTCATGGGGACGGTCGGCGCGAGCAGCACATCGCAGGATTCGAACGTGCGGCGGAAGGCGTTGACGATTGTGCCGCGCAGATTTTGTGCTTTTTTATAGTACGCGTCGTAATAGCCGGCGCTGAGCACGTAGGTGCCCAGCAGAATGCGGCGCTTGACCTCCTCGCCGAAGCCTTCGCTGCGGGTTTTGCAGATCATATCCTGAATATCGTTGTAATGCGGCGTTTTGTAGCCGTAGCGGATGCCGTCATACCGCCCGAGGTTGGAGGAGGCTTCCGCGCAGGCCAGAATGTAGTACACCGGCAGGGCATAATGCAGCACCGGCAGTTCCAGATGCACGATTTCTGCGCCCAGCGACTGATATACGGCGATCGCGTTATCCAGCGCCGCACGCACATCGTCGCGGATGCCGTCGAAATATTCGCGTGCGATGCCGATCTTCATGCCGCGGATATCGTCCCGCAGCGTGTCCATGACCGGCGCATTTACCCGCCCGCGCGAGGTGGAATCCTTGTCGTCGTAAACGGAGATCGCGTCGTACACGAGCGCCGCGTCCTCGACCGAGGTGGTGATGGGGCCGATCTGGTCAAAGCTGGACGCGTAAGCGATCAACCCGTACCGCGAGACGGCGCCGTAGGTCGGCTTGAGGCCGACCAGCCCGCAGAAGCTGGCGGGCTGACGGATTGAGCCGCCGGTGTCCGAGCCGAGTCCGTAGACGGCCAAATTGCCGCCGACCGCGGAGGCTACGCCGCCCGAGCTGCCGCCCGCGACATGGGCGGTGTTGTGCGGGTTCAGCGAGCCGCCGAAGCAGGAGGTCTCACTGGACGAGCCCATGGCGAACTCGTCCATGTTGGTTTTGCCCAGCAGCACGGCGTTCTGCGCGCGCAGCAGTTCCCATACGGTGGCGTTGTAAATCGGCTTGTAGCCGCTGAGGATTTTGGAGCAGCAGGTGGTCTCGATGCCGGCAGTGGAGATGTTGTCCTTGAGCGTCATGGGGATGCCCTCGAGCGGGCGCAGCTCCTCGCCGGCGCGCAGCCGCGCATCCACCTGACGCGCCGTGTCCAGCGCGGTTTCGTCGGTCACGTTGACGTAGGCGCCCAGCGCGGCGTTGTCTTTGTGGATCGCGTCCAGATATTGCCGGGTCAGTTCTTCACACGAGACCTCCCGGGACATTAACAGGGCGCGTGCCGCCCCGATTTTACCAATGGTTTGCATAAGCCAGCCCATGCCTTTCTTTTCGGAATCGGTGTTGCCGCTTGCGTGCGGAGGTTACTGCCGCTTGCGCACGCAGAAAAAACCGTCCTCGCCGCCGTTGGCGTTGCGCAGGATCTCGGCCTGCGGATAGGAGGGGACGACCGTGTCCTCGCGGAACGCGTTGGACAGGTCGTGAACATTGTCAAAATCCGCGACGCCCTCGCCCGCGGCGTTGATGGTATCGGCGAAAGCGAGAATGCGGCCCATCGCGGCGGTCAGCTCATCCAGCTTCTCCTCCGCGACCGACAGCTTTGCCAGCCGTGCGATTTTCAGAATTTCTTCACGAGTTACCATGAAAGTATACCCAGCCTTTCCGCGTCAGCGAATTTTGATATGCACCTCGCGCAGCTGCTGCTCCGTGACCTCGCAGGGAGCGCCCAGCAGCAGATCCTGTGCGTTGCTGTTCATCGGGAACGCGATGACCTCGCGGATATTTTGCTCGCCGGTGAGCAGCATCAGCATCCGGTCGATGCCGGGCGCCATGCCGGCGTGCGGCGGCGCGCCGTATTTGAATGCGTTGTACAGCGAGGAGAATTTTTCCTGTAAATCCGCTTCGGTATAGCCGGCGATCTCAAACGCCTTGACCATCGTGTCCAGATCGTGGTTGCGCACCGCACCGGAGGACAGCTCCACGCCGTTGCAGACGATATCGTACTGATACGCCAGAATATCCAGCGGATTTTTGTTTTGGAGCGCGTCCAGCCCGCCCTGCGGCATGGAGAAGGGGTTGTGCGTGAAGATGATCGCGCCGGTGTCCTCGTCCTGCTCATACATCGGGAAGTCCGTGACGAAGCACAGACGGAACGCGTCTTTTTCCAGCAGATCGAGCCGGTTGGCCAGCTCCGTGCGGATCTGGCCGGCCAGCTTGGGCGCCAGCGCCTTGGTGTCGGCGATGAAATAAAGCACGCAGCCGGGTTTCAGTCCGGCGCGGCGGATCAGCTCCGCACGGTCGCCGTCGGACAGGAACTTGTCGATCGGGCCGCTGAAGGACAGATCGTCGTTGACCTTGACGTAGCCAAGGCCCTTCATGCCGATCTCCATGGCAAATTTCAGCATATTTTCAAAAAAGCTCTTGGGGCGCGACGCGCAGTCCGGCACATTGATCGCGCGCACGGTCTTGCCGCGGAACGGCGCAAAATCGGTCTCGACGAACAAATCGCTGATGTCGATGATCTCCAGCGGGTTGCGCAGGTCGGGCTTGTCCGTGCCGTATTTGAGCATACATTCCGCGTACGGGATCTTCGGGAACGGAGCGGCAGACACGGCTTTGCCGTCCGAAAACTTCGTGAACACCGCGGAGAGCACCTCTTCCGCGACCGCGAACACGTCCTCCTGCGTGGCAAACGCCATTTCAAAGTCCAGCTGATAGAACTCGCCGGGCGAACGGTCGGCGCGCGCATCCTCATCGCGGAAGCAGGGCGCGACCTGGAAATAGCGGTCAAAGCCGGACACCATCAGCAGCTGCTTAAAGATCTGCGGCGCCTGCGGCAGCGCGTAAAATTTGCCGTGATGCTTGCGGCTGGGGATGAGGTAATCCCGCGCACCCTCGGGCGAGGAAGCGGACAGGATCGGCGTCTGCATTTCCAGAAAGCCCATCTCGGTCATTTTCTGCCGCAGGAAAGAGATCACCTGCGAGCGCAGCACGATATTGTGGTGGACGCGCGGGTTGCGCAGGTCGAGAAAACGATATTTCAGCCGCATCTCTTCCTTGGTTTCGTGCGAGGTGGTGATATCAAACGGCAGGTTGTTCGGCGCTTTGCCCAATACCTCCAGAGAAGCCGCCTTGATCTCCACGGTGCCGGTGGCGATTTTCTCGTTGACGGTTTCCGGATCGCGCAGTACGACTGTACCGGAAACGGTGACCGCACATTCGCGGTTGACCGGATCGAGCAGAGAATCGTCGTGTACCACGATCTGCACTACGCCATAGTGATCGCGCAGATCCACGAATTTTACGCCGCCGTGATCGCGGATATTTTCTACCCATCCCGCCACGCGAACCGTCTGGTTGATGACGTCCTCCGTGATTTGCGCACAGGTATGCGAGCGGTACTGGTTTGCCTGCATCATCATTTGAACAACCCTTTCTATTCTACCCTGTCCGGCGCGCCGAACCGGTTTTTCTGCCTAAATTTTCCCAAAGGATAAAAGCGCACAAAATTCAATGCTATATTATACCACAGCGTCGGCGCCTTTTCAATCATTTTTATCCTTCAATTCCTCTATTATACTAATTATTATGGAGTGCGTACAGAAGAGGCGGCAAAAATACGTCCGGTTATTGACAAACCGGGCAAAACGTGGAACAATAGAAACATATCTTTTCGGGAGAAAGGCTTGGTTGGACGATGAAAAAACGGCGAATGTGGATCATCCGGCTGCTGGGCGGCGTCGGGCTGTCGGTACTTTTGGCGACCAATACGCTCGCAGAATCCGGATATGTCCGCGGCAAACTGACCGTGATCAGCGAACCGGGGGAGACCTCGTCCGTGGTCGAATACTATAAAAATGGTGAAAAACAGCCGCTTTCCGCTTTGCCGTGGAGCGATGAGGGGCGCAGCGGCAAAGCCGTGTCGCTCAGCGGCGAGGACGAATATCTGCTGTTGGGATACGACCAGTTCCGCTCGAAGCAGCTGAGCTTTTCCGCGTGGGTGAACTGGCGCGGCGCAGCCGCGGGGCAAGCGGAGGATTCCAAATACGGGCAAAAGCTGTTTACCATGACGCGGGACGGCAAGGAATACGAGTTCCTGACCGTTGCACTCCACGCCCGCGAGGAAGCGAATCCGGATGAAAACGGGCGGATCCGGGACGGCGTGTATATGGGTTTCCAGCACGGCGATCCGAACCCCGTGCGCATTGATTGCTGGAATCCGGCGCAGCCCGGCGTGGAATCCTATGGGCTGCCCGAAAACGAATGGCATCATATTGCCGTGGTCGCAGACAGCAAGCGGCTCAAGCTGTACATCGACGGGCAGCTGTGGTTTGACGAAATGCTGCTGCTGGGTATGGCGCAGATGTATGCGAATCAGTTTTTCGTCGGCGGCAGCGTTTGGGGCGAGCCGTCGCTGAATGCGCTGCTGGACGATGTGTTCCTGTACGATTTCGCGCTGGATGAACAGCAGGTGAAAAAGCTGGCGGGCGGCGCCGACCCGCAGGATCCGGAATCCACCACGACGCCGACCGAGCCTCCTTATTTCCCGACGCAGCCCGAAACGACCGTCCCTTCCACGACCGTACCAAGCAGCGGCGCGGATGTGAGCGATAATAACCGCTGGCTGGAGGCGACCGAGCTGTTCGGCTTGCCCCGCTGGACGGTGATCCTGCTGGGCAGCTTGCTGGGGCTGTTTGTGCTGCTGTCGATTCTTATGAGCGTATATGAACTGGTTCGCCGGCGAAAAAGGGGGAATTGACCATGCGGATGAGCATAGCCTGTAAACGGGTTGGTGCCGGCTTGCTGGCGGGCATATGCGCGGCGCTGTGCATGAGCGCAGCGGCAGAGCCGGCCGCTGATCAGGAGAAAACGCTGATCATGGCCAGCGACGGCGTGACCGGTTCGATTCAGGCAACCTCCGATACGGCCACGTTCTGGGAGCTGCCGCAGTTGCCTGCCGGGCAGCTGCGCACACACGGCAAGCTGACCGTGTTCAATTCCACGGATCGCACCGCCAAGGTACGGCTGGTGGAGATCGAGCTGCCATACGGTGACGAAGAGGCGCTGACCTACCTGAATGCGCTGACCTTGACGGTGAAGCAGGGCGATACGGTGCTGTACGACGGGCCGTATGTCCGCGTCGGCGATTGGAAACCGGCGGAGGTCAGCCTGCTGCCGGAGGAACGGCTGACATGGGACGTGACGCTGCGCTGCGCGTTTTCCTATACGGGAGAGGCGGCGGTCGGATCGCCGATCGTATGGAATTTTGATGCCGCGCTGACCGGCGATGCGCCGAATCAATTGCAGCAGCCCGAGCAGCCGGTGCTGGCGGCCGTACTGCTGGGCATAGCCGTGGCGGCTATACTGGCGTGCGCCATTGTCGGCGGCATACGCTGGATGCGGCGGCGCGCGTAGAAAGAGAAAAACGATTGGTTGAAGCACTGCTGCGGAGGGGAATATCCACGGCAGTGCTTTTTCGTTAAAAAATTCAAAATTCCCTCGATTTCTGCGATTTTCGCCTTGACCGGCGGCGGTGAAAATGATAGAATAACAAAATAGTGTATAATACTAAAATTGGACAGGTGTGGGCTTTTGTAAAGAAAACTCCGGGGTGCGCCTGTGGATGGGAGGACGCGATGATCGCCATTTTGGATTACGGCGCGGGCAATTTGCGCAGCGTGGAGCTGGCGTTTTCCCGCCTCGGCGCGCCGGCGGCGGTGACGCGTGATCCGGCCGTGGTTGCCGGAGCGGACGGTGTGGTGCTGCCCGGCGTCGGCGCTTTCGCGGATGCGATGAAAGCGCTGGAGGCCAGCGGGTTGGTTCCGGTCATACGCGAGACGGCCGCCTCCGGCAAGCCGTTGCTGGGCATTTGTTTGGGTATGCAGGCATTGCTGGACAGCAGCGAGGAAGGGGAGGGCGTGCCCGGCTTGGGCCTGATTCCCGGAAGAGTGCGGCGGCTGCCGGCCTGCGGGCTGAAAATCCCGCACATGGGCTGGAACAGCTTAACGCCTGCCAAAAGCAGCCCGCTGCTGGCGGGGCTGCCGGCGGATCCGTATGTGTATTTTGTGCATTCGTACGCCTGCGCGGCGGACGATCCCGCCGACGTGCTGACAACCACCGACTACGGCGTGACGTTCCATTCGGCGGTGCAGCGCGGCAATGTGATCGGGATGCAGTTTCATCCCGAAAAATCCGGCCGCGTCGGACAGCAGCTGCTGAAGAATTTCTTGACGCTGACACAAAAGGGGGTGGGCTGATGTACGCCAAACGCATCATCCCCTGTTTGGATATTAAAGACGGCCGTGTGGTCAAGGGCGTGAATTTCGTCAGCCTGCGCGATGCGGGCGATCCGGTGGAGGTTGCGGCGGCGTATTCCGAAGCCGGCGCGGACGAAGTGGTGTTTTTGGACATTACCGCTTCCCATGAAGGGCGCGCTACGGTCGTGGATCTGGCCGCGCGCGTGGCCGAACAGCTGTCCATCCCGTTCACGGTCGGCGGCGGTATCCGCACCGTGGAGGATTTCCGCGCAGTGCTGCTGCAGGGGGCGGATAAGGTCTCCGTCAATTCGGCGGCGATCGACCGGCCGGCGTTGATTGCGGAAGCCGCCGAGCGATTCGGAAGCCAGTGCGTGGTGGTGGCGATTGACGCGCGCCGCCGGCCGGACGGCTCCGGCTGGGATGTGTACAAGCACGGCGGACGGCTGAATACCGGCTTGGACGCCTTGGAATGGGCGGCACAGGTCGAGCGGCTGGGCGCGGGCGAGATTTTGCTGACCAGTATGGATTGCGACGGCACGAAGGCGGGGTATGATCTGGAGCTGACCGCCGCCGTTTCCGAGCGGGCGGGAATCCCGGTGATCGCGTCCGGCGGCGCGGGTACGCTGCAGCATTTTTCCGACGCGTTTATCAAAGGAAAAGCGGACGCGGTGCTTGCTGCTTCCCTGTTCCACTACCGCGAGATCGCGATTGCGGATCTCAAACATTATTTATCCGCGCAGGGAATCCCCGTGCGTTCGACGTTTTAAATTCTTTGGATTGATTTTGGAGGGTTGCGCAATGGCAGCAAAATATGTATTTGTCACCGGCGGCGTGGTATCGGGACTGGGCAAAGGAATTACGGCGGCATCCTTGGGGCGGCTTCTGAAAAGCCGCGGTCTGACGGTTTCGGTCAAAAAGCTGGATCCGTATCTGAATGTGGATCCCGGCACGATGAACCCGATCCAGCACGGCGAAGTATTCGTCACGGACGACGGCGCGGAGACCGATCTGGATCTCGGCCACTATGAGCGGTTTATCGATGTGAATCTGACGCAGAACAGCTCGGTCACGTCGGGTAAGGTGTATTGGAATGTGCTGCAAAAGGAGCGGCAGGGCGATTACGACGGCGGCACCGTGCAGGTGATCCCGCACATCACGGACGAGATTAAACGCCGCATTGGTCTGGACAGCGAAAAATATGACGTGCATATCGTAGAAATCGGCGGTACGGTCGGTGATATCGAGGGCTTACCCTTTCTGGAAGCGATC
>CATWUX010000032.1 GCA_958354085.1 uncultured Oscillospiraceae bacterium
GGGTGTGTATGAGGAAGCCAAGTCTTTTATGGAATTTTGGAACCAGTGCCTCTCCTTGCACCTTCTAACTATGCCGGAGAAAGCCGTGCTCCGGCATTCCCGCAGTGACTGCCACGCCTGGAGTGCTTTGCCCTTATATGAGTATGCTACCTGTTATCTGGGAGTGAGGCCGGAGAAATTTGGCCGTGCTGTTTCCATCCGGCCCATAGCTGTATGGGTACCGGAATGTAGCGGCAGTGTGGTGACGCCTGCCGGGATAGTTCAGGTACATTTCTGGCAAGATCAGGAAGGCTGCCATGTGGAAGCTGAAGCGCCTCGTGTGCCTGTGTTTGTTCAGCTGCCTGATGGAACCGGCATGGAGTTTCCTGACGGCGGCCATATCCGACTGTCAGGAAACGTAGTAAAAACGGCTACCGCTTAAAGCGGTTCTCTCATTAAAAGGTTGAAAAGTTTTGCAAGGGAATCTTCCGCTCCGCAAGTTCAAGAAAGATAGAAGGCTGACGGTGAGAACACAGCGGGACGGAAAATCCGCTTTTAGGTGGAGAATAGTCTAAGCAAAGCCTACGAAAAGGGGAATGTACATGAAAAATACCCATTTAATCATGGAAGACGCATGGCGGATAACAGAGCGGACATACAGTTTAGAGCAGGAAGCCAATGTGGCCTCTCTGTTTACCACAGGGAACGGGTATATCGGAGTCAGGGGCAGTCTCGAGGAATATGGCAGCCTGCGGATCCAGGGGGCGTATATCCGGGGCATCATAGATGAGATCTATGAGCTGCCTCAGCCTTTCCTGGACAATCTCTATATGAAAAAATACTATTTTGATGAGGATAAACTGCGCCGCTTTGAAAAAGAAGAAAGCGTGGTGAATTTTGCGGACTTTCTGCTGCTCCGCTTCACGGTCAACGGTGAGACCTTTTATCCCTGGGAAGGGGAGCTGCTTTCATGGGAACGAACTCTGGATATGGAAAGCGGACGTCTGGTGCGGAATGTCCGCTGGAAAAACAGTCGGGGAGAAATTACCCGCTTTCATTTTGAACGGTTTTCCAGCTTTGATGACGATCATCTGTATGCGTTGCGGGCTACGGTAACGCCGGAAAATTACAGCGGCACCGTGGAAGTGCTGTCCGGCGTGGATACGGTGACCAAAACTAACGGGCAGCTGGTCTGTCGTCCGGTGGGCGCCCATATATCCGGTGGAAGAGCGGTTTGGGAGAATCTGTCGGGCCCGGCTTATGGTTTTCGCATTGCCACAGGCACCCAGACCCGGCTTTTTCAGGAGGATCGAGAGCTGATGCCGGAGTGGCGGCAGAGGACAGAGGACGGTCTGGCGGCGGTTTCCGCAGAGATTGAGGTGACACCCGAAAGCAGCTGGGCAGTGGAAAAGACTGTGTATGTGATAACCCAGCGGGATACGGATATACCTCCTCTGGAGGCGGTGAGCCTGGGGCTGGATCGCTGGGCCATCGCAGGATACCCTGCGCTGTTGGAGCGGCATCTGGCGGTTTATCGGGAGCTGTTTTCCCGCGTGGATATCCAGATTCAAGGGGATCCGGAGGCGGATCGGTCGGTGCGTTTCAGCAATTATCATACCTTGCTGACCTTGGCCCGTCATGACCATGTTCACAGCCTGTCAGCCAAGGGCTTGACAGGCGAGACCTATAATAATTTTGTATGGTGGGACTGCGAGGTCTACCAGTCCCCCATATTTTTTCAAACGATGCCGGAATTGGCCAAAAACATCCTGCTGTATCGGTATGACAAGCTGGATCAGGCCAGAAGGAATGCCCGGGAGGAAGGACGGCCCGGGGCCAGGTTTCCTTTCACCTCATCCGTTACGGGGAAGGAAACCGTGTGGGCTTACGCCCGGCATCCGTTTCTGCAAATCCATATCATGTCGGATATCGCCTGGGGAGTGTGTCACTATTTTCTGTGTACCGGCGACGAGGCGTTCATGGTGGATTATGGGCTGGAACTGCTTTTTGAAATTGCTCGGTATTGGGTCAGCCGTGTGGAACGGATAGGGGATCGGTATGAAATTCGCTGTGTGACCGGCACGGACGAGCATCATCCCTATGTGGACAATAATGCTTATACCAATTACAGTGTATGTTATATTCTGAAGCAGGCCGCGGAGCTGTATCAGCGCTTTGCGAAAAAGCTGGACGTACTTCGGGAAAAAATCGGTCTGTCAGAGGAGGAGATCGCCGCTTTTCGGGATATTTCCGATGCGCTGTATCTTCCCATGGAGAAGGATACCGGCCTGATCCCCCAGTTTGATGGATATTTTCAATTGGATAGAGAATTGGAAATAGCCGGCGGTTCGGCGGCCAAATCCTTTCAAATGCGGCAGTCTGGCCTGTACAATAAAAGTCAGGTTATCAAGCAGCCGGATGTGTTGCTGCTGTTCTCCTATTGGAATCTTCGGTTTGATCCGGAGGTATACGCACGGAACTGGGATTATTATCAGGCGCGCTGCGAGTCGGCTTCTTCGTTGTCTTATCCGGTTCATGCCATATGCGCGGCGGACCTATCTCTGCCGGACAGTGCCTATGCCTATTTGATGAAAACCGCCCGTTTGGATTTTGATGACGAACATGGCTGCGCATGGCAGGGGATTCATACGGCCTGTGCCGCCGGAGCCTGGCTGTCTGTGGTCCGCGGTGTTACAGGCGTAGTGTTTCACGAAAAGGGGCTGGAACTTCATCCCCATATGATACCGTGGTGGGAAAGTGTGAACAGCGCAGTGGTGTGGCATGGTCAGAGGGTACACTTCCATTTGACCAATCCGGTATTGCGTGTGATGGCCGACCCGGTCAATACCGCGGGAGTTCTTTTGTTTACGGCGACAGAAGAGCGGGTGTTGGAGCCCGGTGAGGTTTGGGAACTGTCCCTTTCACTGAAAAAACGGACTGCTTTTTCTTGGTGCTGATAACGGAATGGCGAGGGGATGGAAAAGTATGGAGAAATTTAAAGGCGCTATTTTTGATTTGGACGGTGTGCTGGTAGACACAGCCCGTTATCATTATATGGCATGGAGACAACTGGCGGAAAAGCTGGGGTTTACCTTCACTCAGGAGGACAATGAGCGGCTCAAGGGCGTCAGCCGTATGCGTTCTCTTGAAATCCTGCTGGAAATCGGCGGCATTGAAGCCAGTCAGGAGGAAAAGGAGCGCATGGCCTCCGAGAAAAACACCGCCTATGTTAAGCTGCTGGAGGATCTGGACCGGTCCGCTTTATTGCCCGGCGCGGAAGAATACCTGCACCATCTTCATGCCGCCGGGGTTCGGGTTTCTTTGGGATCCGCCAGCAAGAATGCGCTTTTTATTCTAAAAAAGCTGGGAATTGTGGAACTGTTTGATGCCGTCATAGACGGCACCATGATTACACGGGCAAAGCCGGATCCGGAGATCTTCCAAACTGCGGCGGAAGCCCTGGGACTTTTACCGCGGGAGTGTGTGGTGTTTGAGGATGCGCAGGCAGGGATAGAGGCCGCCCGTTCTGCAGGGTGCCGTGCTGTCGCCATCGGCCGCCCGGATCGCTTGACCGGAGCGGATCACTATGCTTCCTGCTTGATGGATCTGTTGGAGACAGAGCTAGAAGAGGTCGCTTTGTGCACGGAGCCGGCTACCTATTGCAACCCCCTCAATCTGAGCTATGTTTATCAGGAAGGATATCATGGGCGAGAATTGGCAGATCCTGCGGTTGTGGAATTTAAGGGCCTTTACTATCTGTTTGCATCCCACGGACATGGCTACTGGTGGTCAAATGATTTGGCGGATTGGCAGTTTATTTATGTGGATTGGAGCAAATACGGAGAATTTTCAAAGTTTGCGCCCGCTGCCTGCGCAGTGGGCGATTACCTGTACATTACCCATTCCAATTATGGAGATATATTGCGTTCCGCCGATCCCTTGTCCGGCCAATGGGAATTTGTCTCCCATCCCGAAGAATGGGTGGATCCGGCTATGATCCGGGATACAGATGGGAGGATATACTGCTATTACGGATGCAGCCCTACCTATCCTATTCAGGTGGTGGAGCTCGACCCGGATAAAGCGATGGCGAAAGTTCAGGGGCCAGTGGACTGCTTGCAGTCCTGTCGAGAAGAACGTGGATTTGAGGTGGCGGGAGACGACAATACCGCTTATGACCGAGATTGCTGGCTTGAAGGAGCGTGGATGACGGAATACCACGGCCGGTATTATCTCCAATACGCCGCCCCGGGTACGGAATACCGCAGCTATGCGGATGGCTGCTTTGTGGGAGAGTCTCCATTGGGGCCCTTTGAATACTGTACAAACAGCCCAATCGCCTACAAGGCAACAGGCTTTTTGCCGGGAGCCGGTCATGGTTCCTTAATACAGGACTCTCGTGGGAACTGGTGGAAATTTGATACAGCCGCTATTTGCCAAAATCATATTTTTGAGCGCCGCATTTTAATGGTTCCCGCGGGATTTGACCGACATGGACAGCTGGTGACGAACATGGTTCGCGCCGATTATCCGCTTTATAAGCCGATGAAGGTGGAAGAGCACTTCTTCCGCCCGGGACCGGGTTGGGAGCTGCTGTCACTGCATATGTCGCCGGAGGCATCCTCTTTCTTGGAAGGACACGAGCCGGAACGGGCGTTTGACGAAAATATTCAGGATTGGTGGAGCGCCACAGATGGGGCTGTCGGGCAATGGATACAGGGCGATATGGGAGAAGTTTGTACGGTTTATGCCTTACAGATTAATTTTGCCGATCAAGATGTAACGGATGTCGCCGGACGGGACAATGAATTTCGACATCGCTATCTGCTGGAGCTGTCTCTGGACGGCCGAAACTGGCACCGGGCGGTGGATAGGCAGAACGCTTCAGGAAGACGCTTCGACGCTGTGGATACCACGCATGACTATTTTGAATTAACGGATCCGGTAGCAGTCCGCTATGTTCGGCTGACCAACATGGGAGAGATCCCTGCCGGAGGAAAAGTTGCCGTCAGCGGTATACGGCTGTTTGGCCGGGGGCATGGGCGGGAACCTGCTTTTGCTCCGACATTTACCGTGTATCGTGACCCCGGGGATCGTCGGATAGCCCGTCTGAAGTGGGAGACGGTACCGGAAGCAGAAGGGTATATCGTGCGCTTTGGCAATGCGTCGGATTCGCAGCATCTTCATGTACAGATAATAGGTGAAACAGATGCCGTAATACATTGTCTGAATGCCGGTACGGCCTATTACTTTTCGGTGGATGCCTATAACAGAAATGGCTATCGGCACAGTGAACAGATTATAGAAAGCCTGTAAATCGGGCACAGGAGTGGTGAAAATGAAAAATCAACAAATCCGGTTGCCGTTGTTGCTGGGGAGCGTTGTTGGTGTAATCCTATTTCTGCTTTGCGGCTGCGGCAGCATGGCTGGGAAAAATACGGATCATACACTGGTACAGGTAGCTGCCAAGGCTTCCACCTGCACCGAGGAGGGGAATATTGCTTACCAGCGTTGTACGGATTGCGGCAAACTTTTTGATGAGCAGGGCAACGAACTGACGCCGGAGCAGACAGTTGTAGCAGTCCTTGAACACAGATATGAGCTGCAGCTGGCCGCTGCGCCAAAAAAAGTAGCATATGTAGAGGGGGAGACCTTCGATCAGGATGGCATGATCGTAAAGAAATGCTGCCGAAATTGCGGTTTTTCACAAGAAGTCCCGTATACGGTGGAAACAAAAAATGAAGGTAAATTGACAGCGGATATTCAAAGTGTTACCATTGTTTGGGAAGGGATGTCCTTGGAGGTGCCGATTACAGTACAACGCCAAGTTTGCCGTATTGCCTGTGTAGGTGATAGCCTGACGGCGGGACATTCCTGGCCCAATGAATCGTATCCGGTTTATTTGCAGACAATTCTGGGAGATCGCTATGAGGTGGGAAATTTCGGCGTTAACGGTATATCGGCCACCGGTTATGGCGGCAGCTGGAACAATCCGAATGCCAAATACAGAGTGCAGGACGTTTACACACGTTCCCTTGCATTTAAACCGGATGTTGTTACGATCTTACTGGGAACGAATGACGCTACCGGCTGGAGTCAGGCGGCAGACTGCTTTGAAAGTGAGTATAAGGAGTTGATCCAATCGTACCGCGCAGCCTTGCCGAATGCACAGATTATCGTGCTGGTTTCTCCACCGGTCAAAAACGGCAACCCATTCTGGATTCCAAACGACAAAATCCGGGACAAGGTCAATCCTATTCAGCGGCAGGTTGCGCAGGAGTTGGGGCTGACAATGTTGGACCTGCGGGAGCTTTTTGAAAATTATACCGGAGGTTACAACCGCTTCCTGCGTGACGGAGATGGAGTGCATCTTTCCAATGAAGGGGCGCAGTTTGTTGCCGAGACGATGGCACAGGCGATAGAAGCCAGGATGGGATGATCTCACTAAGCAAAAGGGAGGAAAACGAATATGCGCGTGATTACGACCGCTTGGCAGGAGGGCAAACTTCAAAGGCAGGAGGAGACGACTGCGATGGATTGCCGGGATTATATTGAGAATAACCTTGTGAATCTTTATCCGGAAATGCGGTATCAAACGCTGTTCGGCATAGGCGGCGCCATAACGGAATCGGCGGGATATGTCTTTTCTCAATTGAAACCGGGCGAACAGGAAGAGCTGGTAAATGCTTGCTTTGGGCCTGATGGACTCGGATATACCATCGGCCGTGCTCCAGTGGACAGCTGCGATTTTGCTTTGGGAAATTACAGCGCAGTAACGGATGATACAGATAAGAGCTTATCCACATTTTCATTGGAGCGGGATGAGCGGTATATTCTGCCGCTCATCAAAGCGGCACAGAACAAGCAGCCTTCGCTGCAAATGCTGCTGTCTCCGTGGAGCCCTCCGGCATTTATGAAAACTAACGGAAAGAAAAATGACGGCGGCAGTCTGCGGCCGGAATACCGGGAAATGTGGGCACGGTATCTTTGCAGATATGTACAGGAGTATCTCAAACGGGATATACCGGTATTTGCTCTATCCGTGCAAAATGAGCCAAACGCTTGTCAGCGCTGGGATTCCTGTCTATATACTGCAAGTGAAGAACAGCTTTTTTTAAGGGACTTTCTTTACCCGGCAATGGTAAGCAACGGATTGGAAGCGGTTCGCCGTATCATATGGGATCATAATAAGGAACGAATCTATGAGCGGGTACGGGATATCTGTGCCGATCCGGAAGCAAATACAGCCGTGGACGGAGCGGGTTATCATTGGTATTCGGGCGATCATTTTGAGAGCCTTCATCTTGTAAAGGAAAAGTATCCTGACAAAATGCTGATCTTTACCGAGGGCTGTATCGAATACAGCCTCAAGGAGGATAGCCGGAATAAGCTTCGCAACGCACAAAGATATGCGCATGAAATGATAGGCAGCTTCAATGCCGGCTGTGAGGCGTTTCTCGACTGGAACATTTTATTGGATATTCACGGAGGGCCAAACCATGTGGGTAATTTTTGCGAAGCACCCATTATGTATGCTCCGGAAAGCGGATTGCACTATAACCCCAGTTATTATTATATACGCCATTTCAGCCGTTATATCAGGCCGGGAGCCAGCCGGATTGCTTGGAGTTCTTATGACAGCCATATTGAAATGACGGCATTCTGTAATCCGGATGACTCGTTGGCGGCGGTGTTTTTCAACCCGTTAGAGCATGCCCGCACTATAAATTTGCGGATCGGAGATGTTTGGGGTCGGTTCGTTATACCGGACAAATGTATTGCTACCGTCACTCTTGAACCGCATGAGTGGAAAAGTACATTGTCTCAATAAAGGATCGCCTGATTTGCAGCAAACAGCAAATCAGGCGATCCTTGTAACGAAAAACCACTGCTAAAACTTACAAAAATAACGAAAGCAGGACATTCAGATGAGTCTGCATGATTGACGGCGTGCAAAATGCGCCGTTTTTACGCGGATGGCTGGTGAAACGGGCGGGAATATCCAAAAAAACATCGAAAAAATGCGGAAATAACACCGATATTTCTTCCGAATACAAGGAGTTTCCCGAAAAATATAAGGCGTATTTACTAAAAAAATCGAATTTTCTGTTGCCTGCCGATTTCACTGTAAGCATTTAGCTTGATAAAGTGTAAAAAACCTCTTGAAATTTAGGCGGTTTATGGCGTATAATGAGAACATCCTAATTTGCAACGAGAGAGAGCTTCTGTCTCGAATATGTTGGAGGGAATACTATGAAAAAACGTGTGTTTTCACTGTTAACGGTGGTCGCCTTATTGGGCGCCTGCCTGGCGGGCTGCTCGGGCAGCAGCAACAAAATCAAGATCGGCGGTTTGGCTCCGCTGACCGGCGAGGTATCGACTTACGGTATTGCAGCGAACAACGGTGCAAAACTGGCGATCAAAGAGATCAACGCCAAGGGCGGCGTGCTGGGCAAAGAGATCGACTACATCGTTTATGATGAAGAAGGCAAATCCGAGCAGGCTACCGCCATGTATGACAAGCTGGTCAAGAAGGATAAGGTCGTTGCGCTCATCGGTGACGTGACCTCCAACCCGACCATTGCGGTTGCCGAAAAAGCAGTCGCCGACAATCTGCCGATGATCACGCCGACCGGTACGGCCAGCAAAATCACCACAGCGGGCGAAAATATTTTCCGTGCTTGCTTTATCGATCCCTATCAGGGCGAAAAGATGGCGGCTTATGCCAAGAAGCTGAACAAGAGCAAGGTTGCAATTTTGTATCTGTCCTCGGACGACTATTCCAAGGGCTTGGCAGAGGCTTTTGAAGCCAAAGCGAAGGAATTGGGCTTGGAAGTTGTGCTGAAGGAAGCCTATAACAAGGGCGACAAGGATTTCAAAACACAGTTGGGCAAAATTGCCGATGCCGGTGCCGATGCGCTGTTCCTGCCGGAATATTATGAGGACATCGCGCTGATCGCGGCGCAGGCGCAGGAAAAAGGCCTGACGGCAACGCTGCTGGGCGGCGACGGCTGGGACGGCGTTATCAAGCAGATGGATGCGAGCAAGCTGAGCGCGCTTTCCGATGCGTATTTCTGCAACCACTATTCCGCGGAAAGCACGGATTCAAAGGTGCAGGATTTCATCGCCGCCTACAAGGCGGAATACAACATGGAGCCGAATGCGTTTGCGGCGTTGGGTTATGACGCGGCGTATGCCATGGTGAAGGCGATCGAAACCGCCGGCTCCACCGATAAGCAGGCGATCATTGACGCGTTGAAGGCACTGGATTACACCGGTGTGACGGGCCAGATCAAGTTTGATGCAAACCGCAATCCGGTTAAGGCGGCGGCTATCACCACGATCAAGGTTGAAGGCGAAGCGGCAAGCTATAAGTTTGTGGAAATGTTCTGATTTTTGCAGACGATATTTTGAATATTCTTTGTCCAAAAAGGGAGAAGTGCTTTCTCCCTTTTTGGGTTGTATACAGGGTTGCGCCGCCGGCGCACACCGGAATCCGAGGATAGGTGGGATTTGTTTATGACCGGTTTTCTATCGGCTCTGATTGACGGCCTGAGCAAAGGCTCGATTTATGCGTTGGTGGCGCTGGGCTACAGTATGGTATACGGGATCGTCAAGCTGATCAATTTCGCCCACGGCGAAATCATCATGGTCGGCGGGTATGTCATATTTGTGGTCATGACCATGCTGAAGCTGCCGCTGGCAGTCGCGATACTGGGCGCGGTGGTTTTTTGCGCTTTGCTGGGCGTGATCATCGAAAAGCTGGGGTATTCCCGTTTGCTGCGCAAGGAAGCGCCCCGCATTTCGCTGCTGATCACCGCGATCGGGTTCAGCCTGCTGCTGCAAAATCTGGCGCAGGCAATCTTCGGAGCGGGCAGCCAGTCGATGCCCACCATCATCCCGGTCGGTTCGGTGAAGCTGGGGACATTGGAGATCACCTATACGGCGACGGTGAGTATTTTGACGACAGTCGCCGTGATGCTTTTGCTGCAGTTGTTTATTAATAAGACGCGTATCGGAACGGCGATGCGCGCGACGTCGGAGGATACCGGCGCGGCCAAGCTGATGGGAATTAACACCGGCGTTACCATCGCCATGACCTTTGCCATCGGCTCTGCGCTGGCGGCGATCGGCTCGGTATTGTATATCGCCACCTATCCCCAGATCAGCCCGACCATGGGCAGTATGCTGGGACTGAAAGCCTTCGTTGCCGCGGTTCTCGGCGGTATCGGCAGTGTCCCGGGCGCCATGATCGGCGGTTTTGCCATCGGCATCGCCGAATCGCTGACCGTGCAGCTGGGGTATTCGCAGGTGGCGGACGCCGTTGTGTTCGGTATCCTGATCCTTGTGTTGGTGGTCAAGCCAAGCGGCCTGCTGGGCAAGAACCTGTCGGAAAAGGTGTAAGGGGGCGCAGACGATGAAACCAAACAGAACGAAAAAGCAGTCGCTGTTCATCGGCTTGGTTACGGCCGGCCTGCTGGTCGCCGCCTATTTCGGCCTGTCGCTCCTGTTCAGCAACGATGCCTCTCCGCTGAGCTATTATATAGAAGTGGTCAAGCTCATCCTGATCAATATTCTGTTGGCGGTCAGCTTGAATGTGGTCACCGGCTTCCTCGGGCAGCTGGCATTGGGACATTCCGGCTTTATGACCGTCGGCGCGTATACGATGATCCTGATTGTACGCGATTCCGGTCTGCCGTTTATCGCTTCCGTACCGCTGGGCTTGCTGGCCGGCGGTCTGGTCGCCGCCGCATTCGGTTTATTGATCGGTATTCCGGCGCTGCGGCTGCGCGGCGATTATCTGGCGATCCTCACATTGGCGTTCGGCGAGATTATCCGCGTGCTGGTAACCGTGTGCATCAGCACGACGGCGCAAAGCATCCCCGGCAAAATGGTGGCGAAGCTGCAGCCGTTTGCTTTCCCGCTGATCTATGTCGTGGTCGTGCTTTCGGTCATCCTGATCTATACCTTCGGTACGTCTCGCCACGGGCGGGCGGTGCTGTCCATTCGGGATAATGAGATTGCGGCGGACGCCTGCGGCATCAACACCGTGTATTTCAAGCTGTTTGCCTTTGTTTTCGGCGCCTTCTTTGCCGGGATCGCCGGCGGACTGTACGGCATCCACGTCGGTTCCATCGACCCGTCCCGCGCCGGCTTCATGTTCTCGATTGATATTCTGGTCATGGTCGTGCTCGGCGGCATGGGCTCCATCACCGGTTCCATTGTCGCGGCCACTGCCCTGACGCTGTTGACGGACTTCCTGAAGGACATCCCCAATTTCTCCGCCTATCGCATGATTGCCTATGCGGTGATCTTGATCGTGATGATGCTGTTCCGTCCGAGCGGGCTGCTGGGCAGAAGTGAATTTTCGCTGTCCGGCGTGATCGCGTGGCTGCGCGGCCGCAAGGGAAAAAGCCGAGCAGTCGCCGCTGCAGATGAGGAGGCGAAATAAATGGCACTGTTAGTAGTGAAGGATCTGGGCATCCAGTTCGGCGGCCTGAAAGCGGTTGATGACGTGTATATGACGCTGGACAAAGGAGAAATTATCGGGCTTATCGGCCCGAACGGCGCCGGAAAGACGACCTTTTTCAATATGCTGACCGGCGTGTATCAGCCGACAAAGGGCGCGATCCGTTTCGACGGCAATTCCATCATCGGCAAAAAACCCTATCAGATCAACCGTCTCGGTATTGCCCGTACGTTTCAGAACATCCGCTTGTTCAAAGAAATGACGGTGCTCAACAACATCAAGCTGGCACAGAACAACCATATTCAATATTCGGCTTTGGCCGGAATGCTGCGCCTGCCCTCCTACTGGAAGCAGGAGGCGGCCGCCAATGAGCGTGCGTTTGATTTGCTGCGCGTGTTCAACATGGAGGATTGCGCCGATCAGCTTGCCGCAAACCTCCCCTACGGACAGCAGCGCAAGCTGGAGATCCTGCGGGCGCTGGCTTCCAGCCCGAAGCTGCTGCTGCTGGACGAGCCGGCGGCGGGCATGAACCCCACCGAAACCATGGAGCTGATGGAAACCATCCGTACGATCCGCCAACAGTTTGACGTGGCAATCCTGCTGATCGAGCATGATATGAGCCTGGTCATGGGTGTTTGCGAACGGCTGTATGTGCTGGATTACGGTACGCTCATCGCCACCGGTACGCCGGAGGAGATCCGGAAAAACGAAAAGGTTATCGCGGCCTATCTGGGCGGCTGAAAGGAGGTACACCCATGCTGAACGTGGAAAATATTGATGTCTATTACGGCGCAATCCATGCGCTGAAGGGGTTGTCCTTTCATGTGGAAGAGGGCGAGATCGTCTCGCTGATCGGTGCGAACGGCGCGGGCAAAACCACGGCGATGCACACGATTTCCGGTCTGCTGCGTTCCAAGGGCGGCGACATTTCGTTTCTGGGACAGAGCATCGCCAAAACCGAGCCGCACAAAATCGTGCGGATGGGCTTGGCACAGGTTCCGGAGGGACGGCGCGTGTTCGCCAGCCTGAGCGTGGAGGAAAACCTGGAAATGGGCGCGTATATCCGCAACAATAAAGCGGAAATCAGCGCCGACCTGAAAAATGTTTATGTGCGTTTTCCGCGTCTGAAAGAGCGGCGCAAGCAATTGGCGGGCACGTTATCCGGCGGCGAGCAGCAGATGCTGGCGATCGGCCGCGCGTTGATGTCCCGTCCGAAGATGCTGCTGCTGGACGAGCCGTCCATGGGCTTGTCGCCGATTCTGGTGCAGGAGATTTTCGACTGTATCAAAGAGGTCAACAAGGACGGGACGACGGTGCTGCTCGTGGAGCAAAACGCCAAAATGGCGCTGTCGATTTCCCATCGGGCGTATGTGCTGGAAACCGGCACGCTGTTTCTGGAAGGAGACGCGCAGTCGCTGCTGGACAACGAGCAGGTCAAAAGCGCGTATCTGGGCGGATAAATTCATATTTTCAGCGCCGCTCCCATCTTGGGAGCGGCGTTTGGCTGATAAGAGGTTTTTTCCTATGACAACTGCTTCTCAGCGCCTGCGCACGTTCGCCCAGGGGCTTCGCTACGGTTTGCCGGTCATGCTCGGCTATGCGCCGGTTTCGTTTGCCTTTGCTGTAACCGCCGTGGGCAACGGTCTGCCGTGGTATGTGGTGCTGCTGATTTCCATGACCAACCTGACCTCCGCCGGGCAGGCGGCCGGTGCGAGTCTGTTGACAACCGGTGCGCCGCTGCCCGAAATCGGCGTGACCGTGTTTGTGATCAACATCCGGTATATGCTGATGTCGCTGTCGCTGTCCCAAAAACTGCAAAAAATGCCGCTGGGCAAGCGGTTGCTGTTGGCCAACGGCGTGACGGATGAGATCTATTTCCTCGCGATGCAAAAGCCGGGGCAGCTGTCCGGCTGGTTTTTTACCGGGCTGGCGACCGGCCCGTATGTCGGGTGGACGCTGGGAACGCTGTTTGGAGCGCTCGCCGGCTCCGTGCTGCCCGCCGCGTTGTCCTCGGCGCTGGGTATCGCGCTGTACGCGATGTTTATCGCGATCGTCGTGCCGCCTGCGCGGAAATCCAAGCCGGTCGCGATCACGGTGCTGCTGGCGGTTGCCCTATCCTGTATGTTCCGCTATGTCCCCGTGCTTGATCGTATTCCGTCCGGCTGGGCGCTGATTTTGGCTGCCGTTACGGCCGCGGCCGTATGCGCATGGCGCTTCCCGGTGCAGACGGCAGAAGGGGGGGAGACGGCATGACCGAGCCTTCTCTGGCGTACTGGCTGTGCGGCGTCGCCGTCATGGCGCTGGTTACGTATATCCCGCGTGTGCTGCCGCTGTCGCTCATGCGCAAAAAGGTGGAAAGCCCGTTTTTGCAGTCGCTGCTGTATTATATGCCGTATGCGGTGCTGGGGGCGATGACCTTTCCCGCGATTCTATATGCCACGGCAACGCCGTGGTCGGCGCTGGCGGGGTTGATCGTTGCGCTGATACTGTCCTATTTCAAGAAAAATCTGCTGCCGGTCGCGCTGGCTTCCATTGTCACGGTGTTTGTGACGGAATACCTGCTGCGCCTGCTTGGATAGTAAAAAAGGAAGGCGAGACAACTTTTTCTCGTCTTCCTTTTTTGTGTGGAATAGCCGTCTGCCGGCGCATACGATTCGTTATACAAGCGCCTTCCCGCACATGGCGACGGAGAAAGGACGGAAAGCGAACACGCCGATTGCACGTTCGGACGGATTATGCTATACTTATGGCTCAACGGTACACATACGGAGGGTGGGGCGCAAATTGAAAAAAATCCTGTACAATCCATTCGTCATGCTACTGATCGGCGGCATATCGGGCGTTTTGTCCAAGCTGCTGGACATATACACGCAGAATCTCGGCGAGGTATTTTCCCAACTGTCCGTCTGGATATTGATCGGCGTTATCCTCACGATATTCAGCGATACCCGAAAAACCGCGTGCTTGGATATATTCCTTTTTTGCATCGGCATGCTGGCCGCCTATTATATAACGGCGGAGCTTACCGATTCGGTATGGTCGATGCAATTTGTCGGCGGATGGCTTATTTTTTCCCTGTTTTCTCCGCTTTTTGCGTATTTTACATGGATGACCAAGGAGAAAGGGCTTTTCCCAAAAATCCTTTCGATCGGGATCGTGCTGGTCGCTCTGCTGTCCAGCGTGATCCTGTTTGACGGCCCCCACATACAGGATGGCATTATCGGCTTATTGCTGGTATATTTTCTCTTTTTCTGTAAAGTGAAACGCGGATAGGACGTGCGCAAGCTGCCCCTAAACGAAAAAGCCGGCTCTTCAAAGCCGGCTTTTTCGATACGCAGCACGCTTTCGGGTTTCACCTGTTTATATGGGGATGCAGCGGGTTATCCGCGATGAGTTTTGGAGCGGCGGCGTTCGCCCTCGCTCTTTTTCGGAAGACGGCGGTAGTCCTTTGGCCCTCCGCGGAAGCTGCCGGCATAGCTTTCGCCGCCTTTATACAGCTTGGTGACGGTGGGATTGCCCAGAATCTTCAGATTTTCCATGGCGGCCAGTGTCTCGTCCAGCCCTTTTTCCGGCACGGACACCACGGTTTCATCGTCATAAATTTCGATTTTTCCGATTTCCCGTCCGCTCAAACCAGTGCGCTCGGTGATCGCCCCCACAATATGGTTGGGCGCGACACGCTTTTGCCTGCCGATATTGATGACGATTTTCTGATAACGTCCGCCGGCACGGCCGGAAGAGGCGCGGGGCGCGCCGCTGAATACCGGCGCATCGGGGATTTCCGCAATATCCGTTTCCGGCTCGCCCCAGTGCAGCCCCATAACGGCCGCTGCCACGCGCACCGGATCCAGCCCGCGCTGCACAAGCTCCTCCGCAGCCGTCAGATAAGGCAGCTCGTTTTCCGCCGCAGCCGCGTCCTCGATCGCGCTTATCATGATCTGTTGCTGCTTGAACCGGATTTCCTGCAGCTTTGGAATCTCGCGGCGTGCAATCGGCGTTTTGGTATCGTGCGCGATCTGCATCAATTCGCCGACCTGCCGGCGGCCGCTGCAGATCGTCAGCGCTTTGCCGGATTTGCCGGCACGACCGGTACGGCCGATGCGGTGAACGTAATATTCGGCGCTTTGCGGAACGTCGTAGTTGATCACATAGTCGATGTCGTTGACGTCGATACCGCGCGCGGCAACGTCGGTCGCGACCAGAATGCCGGTACGCCCGTGTTTAAAGCCACTCATGACCTTGGTGCGCTGGGATTGTTTCATATCGCCGTGCAGCCCCTCGGCCAGAAAATCGTGCTGGCCGAGATATTCGGTGATCTCGTCCACCATGCGCTTCGTGTTGCAGAAGATCAAAGCAAGTTTGGGCGCTTCGTATTGCAGCAGCAGGGCGAGCGCGTCCATTTTGCGTCCCATCGGGACATCGCAATAGGTCTGCTCGATATTTTCCACCGTTTCCTGCGTCTGGGCAATTTGTACCAGCTGCGGATTCTTCTGATAGGTGCGGGTCAGCGCGAGGATCGCGGGCGGCATGGTCGCGGAAAACAGCACCGTCTGCCGCTGCTCCGGTGTTTCGGCAAGGATAGTTTCGATATCTTCACGGAAGCCCATGCTCAGCATTTCGTCGGCCTCATCCAGCACGATCATTTTCAGCGCGTCCAGCCGCAGCGTTTTGCGGCGCATATGATCCATCACACGGCCGGGCGTGCCCACCACGATGTTGGCGGTTTTCAGCCGGAGGATCTGCCGGTCCATCGGCGCGCCGCCGTACACATCGACGGCACGGACACCGGGCATAAATTGCGCGAGCTTGCGGATCTCCTCACACGCCTGCACCGCCAATTCACGGGTGGGACAGAGGATCAGCACCTGCACCGCATGGCGCAGCTCGGAGGTGGTGTCGATCGCTTCCAGAGCGGGGATGCCGAAGGCAACGGTTTTGCCGGTCCCGGTCTGGGAGCGGCCGATCACGTCACAGCCGCTTTGGATCAGCGGGATGCTTTGCGCCTGAATGTCGGTGGCCGTCTCAAAGCCCATCGCTTCTACCGCGCGGCGGATGGCCGGCGTAAGCGACAGTTCGGAAAACAGAGTTTGGTTGTTGGAAGTCATTTTGTGCCTCTTTTCAAAATTTGGTAAATAAAACCGCACAAAAAAGTCTGTTCAAAAATGAGGGGGAATATACAATACCGAACAAGCCGGTACATTCTCATGAAAATTCACAAACATTTCGGCAATCTTGACAATAAAGTATAGCACGCATAGAGCAAAGTGTCAACGCCGTTTTTGCGGCAGACGGGTAATACAATGTGGACGGATGACGACTTCCGTGCAAATTTTCGTTTCTATCCGCCGCTTTTTGTGGTATGATGAAAAAAACGCGTATACGCATCAAAGGAAGGGTTTCTTCATGGACTATACAGAGGCACGCGCCTATTTGGCCGCTTTGCAGCCGGGCGGTATGAAAATGGGGCTGGAACGTATGCAGCGGGTGCTGCAGCGGCTGGGAGAACCGCAGCGGCAGCTGCGCGTTGTTCATATTGCGGGAACAAACGGAAAAGGCTCGACAGCCCGTATGCTGCAAGCCATCCTGACGGCCGCGGGCTATCGAACCGGGCTGTATGCCTCGCCGTCTGTGACCGGCTTGCGGGACACCATTACGATTGACAACACGCCGATTTCCCGCGCCGATTTTGCCGCCTGCGTGACAGCGGCGGCAGAGCAGCAGCCGTGGATGGGCGAAGCGGGCAGCCTGTCCGAGTTTGAGTGCATAACCGCCGCGGCGCTGCTGTATTTTGCGCGGCAGCACACCGATATTGTGGTGTTGGAATGCGGCATGGGCGGGCGTGACGATGCGACAAACGTGCTGGAGGCGCCGCTGGCAGCGGTGCTGACGCCTATCGCGCTGGATCACGCCGCATGGCTGGGCGGCACGGTCGCGGAGATCGCCGCCAACAAATGCGGCATTTTCCGCCCGCATTGCACGGTCGTGACCTCACCGGCACAGGATGAGGACGCGCTCGGCGTGATCTTTGAGCAGGCGGCAGCGGCCGGGCTGATGGTGCGGATCCCCAACGCGGCTGCTGCGCCTGTCGTGCACGACGAGCTGGGGACGGTCGCCTTCACCTACGGCGGCGAAACCTATACGCTGCCGCTGACCGGCGCTTTCCAGCGGGATAATGCGCTGACGGCGTTGGAAACGATCGCGGTGCTGCGCGAAAAGGGCTTTGCCGTCGATGCCGCCGCCCAGCAGGCCGGGCTGGCAGCGGTGAGTATGCCCTGCAGGCAGGAGGTGTTTTCGCGCGAGCCGCTGATTTTACTGGACGGCGCGCACAACCCGCACGGTATAGCGGCGTTGGCCGATACGCTGACCCGCCATCTGGCGGGCGTACCGTTGACGGCGGTAATCGGTATGCTGCGGGACAAAGATACCGCTGCCTGCGCCGCCCGGCTGGCGCCGCTGTGCACGCACATGGTTTGCTGCACGCCGGACAATCCACGCGCGCTCGCCGCGGAGGCGCTCGCCGCGCAGATGACGCCTTTTTGCACGGATGTGCGTACGGCGGACACGCCGGAGCAGGCGCTGGCGCTGGCACGCTCGCTCGCCGGAACGCAGCCGTTGCTGATCGCGGGATCGTTCACCGTCGCTGCGCCGCTGCGGCGGATTTTAAGCGAGGAATAAGTTCGCGGCGGTTTTCGTCAAAGAAAATGGTTTTTTGACGGCGAAATTCTCATGCACTTTTTCGGACAAGCCGGTATGATGGGAATAAAAGGAAAATTCCCATGAAAGGACTGGTCTTATCCATGAACATCCGGTTGGATTCCTCGGCGGAACAGGTCACGGCGTGGCTGGCCGGTGAGTTGGATCATCATGCGGCTCGCTCGCTGCGGGAACAGATTGATGCCGCAGTGGAACGTGTCAAGCCGCTGCGGTTGGTGCTGGATTTCAGCAGTGTCAATTTTATGGACAGCTCCGGCATCGGCTTGGTGATGGGGCGTTATCGACTGATAAAAATGATGGGCGGCAGCTTGGCAGTGACCGGCGCCTCGCCCCGTATTGCGCAGGTTATGCGCATGGCGGGGCTGGAGCGGCTGGGCATTCTGGAACCGGCCGCCGAAGGAGAGGGGCAAAACGATGAAACCGATGAATGAAATGAAGATGACCTTTCCGAGCCGGTCGGCAAACGAGGGGTTTGCCCGCGCGGCGGTGGCGGCGTTTCTGGCGCAGCTGGATCCGGCCGTGGATGAACTGGCGGATATGCGCACCGCCGTGTCGGAGGCGGTGACCAACTGCATTGTCCACGCCTATCCGGACAAAATCGGAGAAATCACGCTACATATGAAGCTGTACAGCACCGGACGGGTGGTGATCAAGATCCGCGATCGCGGCTGCGGCATTGACGATGTGGAACAGGCGATGGAACCGTTGTTTACGACCGGCGGCGAGGAGCGTTCCGGCCTCGGCTTTTCGGTGATGCAAAGCTTTACCGATAAGCTGAAGGTCACCTCGACGAAGGGGAAGGGCACGGTCGTAACCTTGGAGAAATACATTGTCCTGCGGGAACGGCAGGCGAGGCCGTCTTGAGTCAGCGGGAAGAGCGGATTTGCAGCAATATCGGCTTGGTACATGCCTGTGCGCGGCGGTTCGTCGGGCGCGGAATAGAATATGACGACCTGTTTCAGGCAGGCTGCATGGGCTTGGTCAAGGCGGCGGATGGGTTTGAGGAAGAGCGCGGGCTGCGCTTTTCCACGTATGCCGTTCCGGTGATTTTGGGCGAAATGCGCCGCTTGTTCCGCGACGGCGGAACGGTCAAAGTCAGCCGTTCACTCAAGGAGCTGGCGCTCAAGGCGTCGCGGGAGCGGGATGTGTTCCTCAGCCGGGAGGGGCGTGAGCCGTCGGTGGGCGAGCTGGCGGATCTGCTCGGCATTGAGCCGGAACAGGCGGCTGAAGCGCTGGGAGCCTCCCTGCCGCCGCTGTCACTGACGCGCACGGGGGAAGATGACGACAGCGAGGAAATGGACGTGCCGGTTTCGCCGCCGGAGGA
>CATWUX010000033.1 GCA_958354085.1 uncultured Oscillospiraceae bacterium
CGCCGGTCGGGATGTATCCGCATACCGACGCACTGCCCGTGCCGGAGGCGGTTTGGTCCCGCACCGCCGCCGTTTTCGACGCAGTGTATAATCCGCGCGTTACCCGTTTGCTGGAGCGGGCGGCGGCCTGCGGCGCCAAAACGGTGGGCGGCATGCCCATGCTGGTTTGGCAGGCGGTCGCGGCGCACGCCATCTGGTATGACGCGGTTTTCTCGGACGCGACCGTGCGCGGCGTCATCGAGGAGGCGCTGGCCTATATGGAAGCGCACTTTCGATAAGTTTTGCCGTGGCTTGAAGGGACGATCGCACATTTCCTGACGGGAACCAAGAAGCGAAAAGAGGAACATCATGACAACGCGGGGAGAAAACAATTGGATCTTATGCGGCTTTATGGGCTGCGGAAAAACGACCGTCGGGCAGCGGCTTGCCGCGTTGTCCGGACGGCCCTTTGTGGATATGGACGCCTATATTGAGCAGGAAGCCGGCCGGTCTGTGACCGAGATTTTCCGTGAGGAGGGCGAGGAAGGCTTTCGGAGCCGGGAACGCGCGGCGTGCCGGGAGCTGGCGCAGCGCGGCGGTCTGGTGCTGGCGACCGGCGGCGGGGCGCTGACCTTCGCCGAAAATGTGGAAATGCTGTCCCGCACGGGGACGATCATCCTGCTGGAGGTATCACCCGAAACGCTGCTCAAGCGGCTGAGCGCGGATACCACGCGCCCGCTGCTGGCCGGGGACGACCGGGAAACGAAGCTGCGCACCCTGTATGCCGCCCGGCTGCCGCTATACCGGCAGGCGGCGGATTGGAGCGTGAACGGCGACTGCCCGCCGGACGAGCTGGCTTTGCAGCTGATGGAGCGGCTGCGCGCCGCGGAAAACAGCGCCCCAAAAAGCTGAACGGCGGGATATTGGCTCCCGATTTTTGCTTAAACAGGCATATTTTTTCATTTTTCTGTTGACAAATGGCGGCGCACGTTTTATGATAGAAAAAGATTCAAAGGAAGCAGAGAGGTTTTCTATGGACGTTTGCCACATGGCGTACAATCGATTTAGCAGCACGGTTGGCTTCGGCTTTTATGGCTGGGGCTTTTACCGCTATGCCGAAAAATCGTATACGAAACCATGAGAGGCAACCGTTTCCCCCTCGTCTTTATTGTATAAGCAGGCGAAGCTCATGGTATGTGGGCTTCGCCTTTTTTATTTTTAAATACTGGAAGGCAGGAAAAAGACATGATCATCGTTCTGAAAAACGGCGCTACCCCGCAGCAGGTACAGGAATTTTCCGCTATGCTGGAAAAGAATCACGCGATTAAAGTCAACGCGTGGTACGGCGAGCATTCCACGGTGTTGGGACTGCTCGGCGACACGGCGGGCGTGGACATCGAATATATTGCCGCGCAGGACATCGTCCAAAGCGTCAAACGTGTGCAGGAGCCGTATAAAAAAGGAAACCGCAAGTTCCACCCTGACGACACGGTGATCGATCTCGGCGGCGGCTCGGTGATAGGCGGCGGACAGCTCGGCATTATTGCCGGCCCCTGCTCGGTCGAATGTGAGGAGCAGATCGGCGAGGTCGCCGAAGCGGTCAGGAACGCCGGCGCGGCGTTCCTGCGCGGCGGCGCGTTTAAGCCGCGCACCTCGCCGTACTCGTTCCAGGGGTTGCGCGCCGAGGGCCTGGAGCTGCTGCGCCACGCACGCCGGAAAACCGGCCTGCCGATCGTGACCGAGATCATGTCCGCCAGCCATCTGGTGTTGTTCGAGGACGTGGACATCATTCAGGTCGGCGCGCGCAATATGCAGAATTTTGAGCTGCTCAAGGAGCTGGGCAAATGCGACAAGCCGATCCTGCTCAAGCGCGGTCTGGCGAACACGATCGAGGAGCTGCTCATGAGCGCCGAATACATCATGGCGGCGGGCAACGAAAAGGTGATCCTTTGCGAACGCGGCATCCGCACATTTGAGACGATGACGCGCAACACGCTGGATATTTCGGCGGTGCCGCTGCTCAAAAAGCTGTCGCATCTGCCGGTGGTCGTGGATCCGTCGCATGCGGCAGGTATTGCGTCGCTGGTAGAGCCGCTGGCGCTGGCGTCGGTCGCCGCGGGAGCGGACGGGCTGATCATCGAGGTGCATAACGATCCGCCGCACGCCTTGTCCGACGGCGCGCAATCGCTCACACCGGCGCAGTTTGCGGCGCTGACCGCCCGGCTGCGTGAGGTGGCGCCATTGTTCGGCAAAACCATCGCCGAGCGGAAAACCGCGGAATGATGCGCGAAAGGAGCGGAAAAGACGTATGCAAACATTGACCGTACATGCTTCGCGCACATATGAGGTGCTGGTAGGCCGCGGACTGCTGTCGTGTGCCGGCGCGCTTTGCCGGGAAGTGAACGGCGGCGCAAGGGCACTGCTGGTGAGCGATTCCCACGTGGGGCCGCTGTATACCATGAATGTGGCGGGCAGTCTGCGCGACGCCGGCTATACGGTGAAAACCTATATGTTCCCTGCGGGCGAAGCCAGCAAAACGCTGGATACTGTGGCGGGGCTGTATGCCCAGCTGGCGGCGGGCGGCTTCACGCGGCGCGATCTGTTGGTCGCGCTGGGCGGCGGCGTGACCGGCGACATGACCGGCTTTACCGCCGCGACATGGCTGCGCGGGGTGGATTTTGTGCAGATCCCGACGTCGCTGCTGGCGCAGGTGGATTCCTCGGTCGGCGGCAAAACCGGCGTGGATCTGCCGCAGGGCAAGAATCTGGTCGGCGCGTTCCATCAGCCGGTGCGGGTGATCGCGGATACGAACACGCTGCGCACGCTGCCGGAGGCGGTTTGGGCGGACGGCATGGGGGAGGTCATCAAAACAGCGGCGATCCGGGATGCGGCGCTGTTTGCGGCGCTCGAGCAGCAGCCGCCTACGCCGGAGACGGCGGAGGACACGGTCGCCCGGTGTGTGGCGATCAAACGGGACGTGGTGGAACGGGACGAGCAGGAGTCCGGCGAGCGCAAGCTGCTCAACTTCGGGCACACGCTGGGCCACGCGCTCGAGCAGCACGACGGCTATCGCACCCTGACGCACGGTGCGGCGGTGGGGCTGGGTATGGTGCGCATCACGCGCGCATCCGAACGGCAGGGGCTGACCGTCCCCGGCACGGCGGATCGGCTGGCGCGGCTGCTGGCCGCCTGCGGCCTGCCGGCGGAAAGCGATGTGCCGCTGTCCGCGCTGCTGCCGGCGCTGAAGCTGGATAAAAAGTCGGCCGGCAACGGTATCGATCTGGTGCTGCTGCGCGATATAGGCGACAGCTTCGTACAGCATCTGGAGCGGGAGGCTTTGCCGCAATTTCTGGGGGAATAGGCGGGAAGCGTTTCCTGCGGACACGAGCAGGAGAAGAATGCGGAAAATCTGCATTCTTCTCTTGCTTATTTTATTTTGCTATGATATAATGAGCGCAAGAACCAATATGAATGGGGGAAACGATCTATGGGAGTGGAAAAATCCTCTTGGGGCGCCGTGAACGGCGTTGAGGTGCAGCGGTATGTCTTGTCGAACGCGTCCGTGCAGGCGGCGGTGCTGTCTTACGGCGCGACCTTGCAGATGCTGAAATTTGCGGGCAAGGATGTCGTGCTGGGCTATGACACGCTGGAAGGCTACCGGCACGGCCGGTCTTATCAGGGAGCGGCAATCGGACGGTACGCGAACCGGATCGCGGCCGGCAAATTTGAACTCAACGGCAAAACCTACGATGTCGGCTGCAATGAAAACGGCAAGGGGCATCTTCACGGCGGGATCGTCGGCTTTGACAAGCGCGTGTGGAACGCCGGCATAGAGAGCGACGGCGCTGAGCCGTCGGTTAAATTCACGCTGACCGCCGTGGATGGCGAGGAGGGGTATCCGGGCAACCTGCAGGTATCGCTGACCTATACGCTGACCGCGGAAAACGCCCTGCGGCTGACCTATACGGCCTCCACGGACGCGGATACGGTGGTCAATCTGACCAATCACAGCTATTTCAACCTGAACGGCTGGGACGGCGGCGACATTCTGGATACGCAGCTGCAAATTTTTGCCGAAGCGATCACGCCGATCGACAAGCGGTTTATCCCCACGGGCGTATTGCAGCCTGTGGAGGGCACACCGTTTGATTTCCGCACACCCAAGGCGATCGGCCGCGACAACACGGCGGACGACGAACAGCTGCGCATCGGCGGCGGATATGATCACAATTTTGTGCTGGGGACGACCTTTGCGTGGCGGCACGCCGTTCGTGCGCGCTCTCCCAAAAGCGGCATTTGCATGGACTGCTATACCGACCAGCCGGGCGTACAGCTGTACACCTCCAACGGGCTGAACGAGCCGGGCGGCAAAGGCGGGCTGGCGCTGTACAAAAATCAGGGCTTCTGTCTGGAAACGCAGTGCTTCCCCGACAGCCCGAACCAACCGTCCTTCCCGACAACGCGCCTGAATGCCGGTGAAACCCGCACGACCGTTACGGAATACCGGTTTTCCCGCTGACTTTTAAAAATATAGCCGGATAAGGAGAGGAAACCGCCTATGCTAAGCCCGCGAAACAGTACGCAGATCCGATGCAACAATATCCGCACTCTGCTTGCGGCGATTAAAGCGAACGGGCCGGTCGCCAAGCGGGAGTTGCAAAAGCTGACCGGGCTTAGCTGGGGCGCGGTTTCGTCTCTGACCGGTTTACTGTGCGAGCACGGCTATATCGTGTCTGCCGGCAAGCAGGTGACCAGCGTGGGACGGAAACCGTCGGAGCTGGACATCAACGGCGACGATCATTATATTGTCGGCGTGGATTTAAACCTGTCCGGCCTTTGCGGCGTTATTACGGATATGAAAGGACGGATTATCCGCGAATGGCTCCGTTTGTTTGCGCGCAACGAATACGACTGTATTCTGGATACGCTGCTGGCGTTGCTGGACGAGATTTTTGCGGCGTTTTCGCATAAGCAGATTCTGGGGATCGGCTTGGCCGTACAGGGCTTTGTGGATATGGAAAACGGAGTGTCGGTCTATCTGCCGCATGTGCAGGGGTGGAAGGATGTGCCGCTGCGCCGGATGATGGAGGAGCGATATGGATGCTCCACGCTGGTGCTGCACGACCCCAACTGCATTATGGTGGCCGAAAAGGCGTTCGGCGATTCCTTTATGGGGATTGCGGAAAACGCGGTGCTGGTTCGCATCGACAACGGCATCGGTATGGCGCAGATGGTGAACGGTCAGCTGTATCTGGGCGCAAACGGGCGTGCCGGCGAATTGGAGCATGTGGTTGTGAACACGAACGGACCGGTTTGCGCCTGCGGAAACTGCGGCTGCCTCAATGCCTATGCGACCGGCGGCGGTCTGGTACGGCAGTTTGACGAAAAGGTGCGGCAGGGCTGCCCCACGATTGCCGATACCCGTCAGGTGCGGGAGCAGGGCTATAAGATTCTGGCGGCAGCGGCACAAAACGGCGACGTACTGTGCCGGGAGCTGTTTGAACAAATGGGCGTCTATCTCGGTCAGGCGCTGAGCACGGTCTATAATCTGCTGAACCCGGATCTGATTGTGCTGTATGGCGATCTGACCGCGTACCGGGAGCTGTTTGCCGAGGCCGTCCAGCGGCAGTTGGAGGCGCATGTGTATAAGGGGATTCCCGCCAAACTGCAGTTTTCGGCATTGGGCCGCAACGCGGCGGCGCAGGGCGCCGCATTGGTGGTGTCGGATCAAAAAGTGGCGGAACTGGACCTGCCGGTCGATTCAATGGAAGAATAATGTATCTGTTTCTGCGAGCAGACGAAAGACCCATAACGTGAATTTTATTCACAAACCGAGCGGGCTTTGATCGAAAAAGCGTCTGCGCGCAGACAAAGCGACTTGCTTTATATTTTGTCTTGATAAAAAGGAGGCGCCTGTCTATGGAACTCTATCATTTGGGTATCGATATTGGCGGAACCAAAACGTCGGTCGGGATTTTTGATGCGGATTTCCGCACGGTAAAGAGCGTGACGATGCCCACGCAGCCGCAGGAAGGGTGCCGGACGCTGGTGCGCCGGATCGGCGATGCATACCGGACGCTGCTGCGGGAAACCGGCGTCAAGGCGCAGGCGATCGGTTCGGCAGGCGCGGCGTCGCCGGGACCGCTGGATTTGAAAAAAGGGACGATCGTGCATATTCCGACCATGGGCTTTCGCAATGAACCGCTTGCGGATTATTTGCGGGAGGAACTGGGTATGCCGGTGGCGTTGGAAAACGACACCAACGCGGCGGCTTTGTGCGAAAGTGTGTTTGGGCAGGGGAAGGATGCGCCGCTGGTCGTGTATATCACCGTGAGCACCGGCGTTGGCTGCGGCATTGCCTATCAACAGAGGATTGTGGACGGTGCAGCGTTTTCCGCCGGTGAGCTGGGGCATTTCAAGGTCGTGCGCGGCGGACGCGCCTGCCCGTGCGGCGGCAGCGGCTGTTTGGAGATGTACGCTTCCGGCACGGCAATCGCGGCAATCGCTTCGGAACGCGTCGGACATACGGTGGACGCGAAAGAGGTATTTGCCCGCGCGCGGAATAACGAAAATCCGTTTGTCGGGGTGGTGCAGGAGGCGGCGGATCATCTGGGATATGCGATCGCCGGGGTGTATCAACTGCTGGATCCGGATATTCTCGTGCTGGGCGGCAGCGTGACCAAGGATTACGATGTACTGGAGCCGTTGCTGCTGGCGGCGATCCGGCGGTATACGCAGGAGGTGCCGGGACGGCAATACCGGTTGACAGTTTCGCAGTATGGCGGAGAGCAGGTTCTGCTGGGCGCGGCGTATTACGGCGCGCAGGCGGCGCAAAGCTGACCGCGCTCACGGCCGGCGGCTGGAACAGCGCGGCGCACAATGTATTTTCTGTTGATAAAACCGCACGCCGGCACGTATTCTACTCCAAAACATTGGCATAATGGGAAACAGGAGTCGATTCTGTTGCCCTTTAGCAATAGCTACCTATCAATTTTATCAGGAGATGACAGTATGAAACAGATGGAAAAACTTCGGATCGGACTGGTCGGAACCAGTCAGCTCAGCTTCCCCGGCGACAAAGCCGCCGCCTTCAAGGGGTGCGCGGACGGTATGCAGGCGCTCAGCGGCCAGCTGGGTTTTGAATTGGTGGTTTATCCCGAAACCGTGATCAATCGCGAGGATGCGATCCGCGCGGTCGCGGCGATGGAGGCGGAAAAGGTGGACTTCCTGCTGGTGCAGCACACGTCCTATTCCGCCGGCCAGCTCGCACCGGTGCTGGCGAAAATCCGGGGCGCCAACGTCGGCTTCTGGGCAATTCCGGAAGGAGCGGTGGACGGCGCTGTACCGTTCAACTCGCTGTGCAGCATCAATATGCATATGGGCATCGTGGCGCACTATCTGCGCGACTATGCGATCCGCGTTAAGTGGTTCTACGGCTATGCGACGGATGCGGAATTTATTCGCCGTCTGACTATAACCGTGCGTGCGCTGACGGCGATCAAAAATATGCGGCGTTCGCGCATCGCGCTGGTGGGCGGCGTCGCGCCGGGCTTTAACGACCTGTATGACGACGAGCGCAACCTGAACCGCCGGTTCGAGGGACTGTATTTTAACCGCCTGCACGAGTATTCGGAGATCAAAGACCGCGCTCTGCGGTACAGCGACGCGGAGATCGCGCCGATCGCGGAAAACATGGTGGCCTGCTCGTGCGGCTATGCGGATGAAGCGGCGAAAAAGACCTTGAATATCAGCGCGCGCATCTACAAAGCGTACTGCGCGTTCATCGAGGAGAACGATTACGACGCGATCGCGGTTTCCTGCTGGCCGAAATTCCAGGACGATTTCCAGTATTCCGTTTGCTCGGTCGTCGGGCAGCTGAACGACGAGGGAACGGTCATGGCGTGCGAAGGCGATGTGATGAGCGCGGTCAGCATGCTGGCGCTCAAATACATAGCGGGCGGCGACGTGCCGATGCTGATGGATATGTCCGCGTTTGACGAGGCGGATGAATCCGTCTTGCTGTGGCACTGCGGCCCGGCGGCCGCGCGGTATTGCAAGGAAAACGGTTACAAGCTGGGCTGCAATTACAGCGGCATGGCGCACGAGCCGGGCAAAGGCGTAACAGCCCGCTGCGGTGTGGCGCGCGACATGGTATTCGACGCGAACCCGGTATCCGTGATGCGTCTGACCGGCGAGTGCGACAAGCTGTTCCAAATGGGCGGCCGTTTCCAGCAGCCGGGCAAGCCCTCTTTCCACGGCAGCCGCGGCTGGTGTGACCATCTGACCTTCAACGGCGAGGCGATCGGTGCCAAAGATCTGCTCAACACCATCCTGTGCACCGGCTTCCAGCATCACTTCCCGGTCATGATCGGCGATTATACCGACGAGATCAAGGAGTTTGCCGCGTGGCTGGGCCTGAAACCGCTGAAAAAGATCCCCTATGCCGATTACCTGCAGGTGATCGACTGAATCCGTTAAGCATATAGAAAGGACAGAAAGCAGTATGAAAAACAAATTGACGATTCGTGAAATGATGGCGGCCGCCCGTACGCTCAAAGAGCAGGGCGACCAGTTTACCCTGTTGGGCGTGGGACCGATGTCTCAGACGCTGCTGACCGCTTCGCTGGAATTGGCGAAGGAAAAGGATTTCCCGATCATGCTCATTGCCAGCCGGAATCAGGTGGACAGCGATGAGTTCGGCCATGGCTATGTCTGCGGTTGGGATCAGGATCGTTTTGTGGCGGATGTGGAAAAGACGGCGAAAAAGGTCGGTTTTGACGGTCTGGTTTATCTTTGCCGCGACCACGGCGGCCCGTGGCAGCGTGACGAGGAGCGCAGTGCCAAGCTGCCGGTGGAGGAAGCGATGGCGATTTGCAAGCGCTCGTATATGCACGATATGGAAAGCGGTTTTGACCTGCTGCATATCGATCCGACCAAGGATCCGGATTATGCCATGGGTACGGTGCCGTTTGATCTGGTTATCGATCGCACCATCGACATCATCGACGATCTGGAGCGTTTCCGGAAAGAAAAGGGCTTGCCGGAGATCGGTTATGAGGCCGGCACGGAGGAGACCAACGGCGGCTTGACCAGCGTGGAATCTTTCAGCAGCTTCATTGATACGCTGGTGGCACGGATGAAGGAGCGCGGGCTGGAAGCACCGGAGTTTGTGGTTGGCCAGACCGGCACGCTGACGCGGCTGACCGAAAACGTCGGGCATTTCAACCGGGAAAACGCGGCGAAGCTGTCTGCAAGCGCCGCGAAGCACGGTGTGGGCGTCAAGGAGCACAACGGCGACTACCTGAGCGATAAGATTTTGCTGGAGCATCCGCATCTGGGGGTAACGGCGATGAACGTGGCGCCGGAATTCGGCGTGGTGGAAACACGTGCGTATCTGGAGCTGGCAAAGGTTGAGGAGCGCAATATCCCCGCAGACAAACGTTCCAATCTGCCGGCCGTGATGGCGGAATATGCCGTCAAGAGCCAGCGCTGGCGCAAATGGGTTATGGGTGACACCGCGAGCGCAGCGGTCGAGGATGTGCTGCGCGACGAGGAACTGACCGCGCAGATCACCGATATCTGCGGCCACTATACCTATGAGATTCCCGAGGTCAAAGAGCAGCTCCACAAAATGTTTGCCAATCTTTCCTCCATCGGTGTGGATGGCGAAAAATATGCGATCTATAAGCTGAAGGAATCGCTGGATCGTTATGCGTTCTGCTTCGGCATGCATGGCCTGACCTCCAAGCTGCTGAATGTGGCCGGCAAATAAGGGATAGGTTATGCGTAGAAAATCGCGATGGCAGACAAGAGCGGCATTGCTTGCCGCGTGCCTCCTTTTTCTGCAAGGCTGTACCGGAGAGTCCTCCTCCGTTTTGGAGGAGGGCTCTTCGGCGGCTGCCTCCGCGAGCCAAACAACACAGCTTCGTGAAGAAATCGCCGGCCCGCCTTCCGTCCGTTTGGCGCATATCTTTGCCGACCACATGGTGCTGCAGCGGAATAAGCGGGTGAAAATCTGGGGAAGCTGCAGCGGCTCCGCGGCGGTCACAGTCGAATTTAAAGGACAGATCAAAACGGCGGAGGTCATACAGGGAGCGTGGAGCGTTTATTTGGAGGCAATGGACGCGGACGCTGCCGGCAGTACGTTGACGGTGAAAACCGACAACGCCTCCGCCGCTATAACCGATGTCCTGGTGGGGGACGTTTGGCTTTGCTCCGGACAATCCAACATGGAGATGACTATAGGCGCCTGCAATGCCGAGCAAAAGGAAAAGATCAAAGCCGCCGCCGGTAACGGGAATGTTCGGCTGACAAAAATACCGCCGGCGATGTCCTATACCGAAGAGGCGGATTTTGAAGCACAAGCGGTGTGGAAGGACAGCGCTTATGCCGCCAACATTACCAATTCAGCGTATGCGTTTGTCTTTGCGGCGCGGCTGGCGCAGGAGCTGGACGTTCCCATCGGGATTATCAACGGTTCTTATGGCGGAACGGACATAGAGCAATGGCTCAGCGCAGCTGCATTGGACAGCATAAACGTGCGATACGGCAAGCCCTTGACCTATAATCCGATGATAGCGCCGCTTAAAGGGATGGCGCTCAAGGGAATATTGTGGTATCAAGGGGAAAACAACGTAACCCGGGGGACCAGCTATACCATGCTGTTTAACGCCTATGCCAAGCAATGCCGTACGGAATTTCAGGATGAGCAGCTGCCGATCGTCACCACCATGCTGGATCGGTATTACGATGCGAATCTGCTTAAATGGGGACCGTTTCGGTTGGAACAGTGGGCGATCGCGCAGGCGGATCCGCATGTGGAGATCGTGTGCAGCATCGACATGGGAGATAAGACCAACATCCATCCCAACGATAAATACGAGCTGGGGCAACGCGCTGCGGCCCTGACGCTCAACCGCATTTACGGGCAGACGCAGCTGCCGGGGCAGAGCGCTTGTGCATCCGCTCTGACACGGTCCGGCGACACCGTCACGATTGCGTTTGACAATGCCGAATCCGGTCTGCTGTTGTCGGCCGGCAAGACGGTGGCTTCGCTGGTCGTGACGGATGATAAAGCGGCCGCACATCCGGTGGAGGCGACCATCGTGGACAATCAATTGCAGTTTTCGATTGCGGGAGTTGACAGCCCGCTTTATGTGCGCTATGCTTATGATATGTACCCGGAAACCATCAACCTTTTTACCCGAAACGGGCTTCCGGTTGCCCCTTTTTCACTGGCGATTAACTGAAAACAGCAAAGGAGACGAAATACCATGAAAATTTTGTTTCAGGGCGACAGCATCACCGACGCGGGCCGCATACGGGAGGACAGCGCCGATTTGGGCTATGGCTATCCGAAATATGCGGCGGCGCTGCTGCGGGAACAGTATCCGGACAGGGATTTCACGTTTTGGAACCGCGGAATCGGCGGCGATCAGACCAAGGATCTGGTTGCCCGCTGGCAGGCGGATTGCATCGATTTGCAGCCGGACATTGTGTCCATTCTGGTGGGCGTGAACGATACCTGGCATCATATGGAGCATCGGGATTGGGTACCCAACGAGAAATTCGAGGCGAATTACCGTTTCCTGCTGACCGAGCTGCGTGCAAAAACCAAGGCGAAGATCCTCATGATCGAGCCGTTTGTGCTGCCGGTTCCGGATAAGCTGGGCTTCCGGGAGGACATGGACGGCAAGACGCATATCGTGCGCAAGCTGGCGCGGGAATATGCCGACGAGTATCTGCCGCTGGATGGGCTGCTGGCGGCGGCGTGTGTGCGTCATGAACCGACCTACTGGGCGGATGACGGCGTGCATCCCAATGAAAACGGCGCGCGGTTTATTGCCGAGCGGTATGTGGAGGCGATCCGCCCGCTGCTGTAATCGGCCGCCGCGGAATCAAACCGTCTGTATACTGTGTTTTTTCAGCGAAGGACTCGGCATCCCATGCCGTGTCCTTCGCTTTTTGCGCCTGCAAAAGCCAAGAATTTCTCCTGGTGTCTTGTTTTTTGACGCGGAGTTTACTATAATAAAACATAGTTTTAACTGCCAACCGTTTGGTGAATTCCCATTCCGAAAGGAGCCGCATCATGTCTGTTGCGCTTGTCACTTCCTCGCCGATTCGGGGTGTTCTCTGTCCTCCGCCGTCCAAATCCGCGGCACACCGGGCGCTGCTCTGCGCCGCGCTGGCCGGCGGCGGAACCATACATGGCGTTGCCCCGTCTGCGGACATCCGTGCCACACTGCGGGCGGTTGCCGCGCTGGGCGTAACGGCCGTCTGGGACGGCGATACGGTGGTGCTGACCGCCGGCACGCCGCCGGACGCGCCGACGGTGGATTGCGGTGAGAGCGGCTCAACGCTGCGGTTTTTGCTGCCGGTGTTCGCCGCGCGCGGCATCGCCGCGACCTTTATCGGCGAAGGGCGGCTGCCGCAGCGGCCGTTGGGCGTGTATGCCGATTGTCTGCCCGCCCACGGCGCGGTGCTGGAAACCGCCGGCGGCTTACCGCTGACGCTGCACGGACAGCTGCACAGCGGTTTGTATGAGCTGCCGGGCAACGTGTCCAGCCAGTTCCTGTCCGGCCTGCTGTTTGCGCTGCCGCTGTGCGAAGGCGACAGCGAGCTGCGGTTGACCACGCCGCTGGAATCGGCCGATTATGTGGAAATGACCGTCGAGGCACTGGCGCGTGCGGGCGTGACCGTCACGCGTACGCCGGAGGGATGGCGTGTTCCCGGCGGGCAGACTTATCGTCCGTTCACCGCGACTGTGGAGAAGGACTGGTCACAGGCGGCGTTCCTGCTGGCTGCCGGCGCGCTGGGTGGCGAGGTGATGCTGACCGGACTTTCGCCGGATTCAGCGCAGGGCGACCGCCGCGCGCTGGAGCTGTTTGCCGCGTTCGGCGCGGATATTGCGGTGACGGGGGAGGGCATCGTCTGCCGCCGCGCACCGCTGCACGGTATTCGCATCGACGCCGCGCCGATCCCCGATCTGGTGCCGGTGCTGGCCGTGACCGCCGCGCTCGCGCAGGGCGAGACGGTGATCTATAACGCCGCGCGGCTGCGGCTGAAAGAAAGCGACCGGCTGGCGGCGATCACGGATGGCTTGCGGCGGTTGGGCGCGGAGGTGACCGAGGCGCCGGATTCCCTGACCATCCGCGGCGTGCCTGCCCTGCACGGCGGCGCCGTGGAGGGATATAACGATCACCGCATCGTGATGAGCCTGACGGTCGCGGCGCTGCGCAGTACGGCGCCTGTACGCATCACCGATGCAAACAGCATAGAAAAGAGCTGGCCGTCCTTTTTTGAGGATTGGCGAACGATAGGAGGAACAGCGGATGTCATCTAGTATCGGCTCGCGGGTGCGGGTAACGGTTTTCGGAGAAAGTCACGGTGAGGCCATCGGCTGCGTGCTGGATGGGCTGCCCGCCGGCGAAGCGCTGGATATGGACGCGATCGCGCTGCAGCAGGCACGCCGCGCGCCCGGGCAGGATGCAACCGCGACGCCGCGGAAGGAACGGGATCTGCCCCGCATCGTTTCCGGCGTGCTGAACGGCAAAACCACCGGCGCGCCGCTGACCGTGCTGTTTGCCAACGAAAACACGCGTTCGGGCGATTATGCGGCGCAGGCGGCTCTGCCGCGTCCCGGACATGCGGATTTTACCGCGTATAAGCGGTACGGCGGGCATCACGACGGGCGCGGCGGCGGACATTTCAGCGGCCGGCTGACCGCGCCGCTGGTGTTTGCGGGGGCGGTTTGCCGCGGTATTTTGCAGCGCCGCGGCATCGTGATCGGCGCGCATATTGCGCGGATCGCCGACGTGGCGGACGCGCCCTTTGACGCGGCGGCTCTGACGGTGCAGACCTTGGAGGCGTTGTCGGTTTCCTCGTTTGCCCTGCTGAACCCGGCGCAAGAAGGGCCTATGCGGGAGGCGGTCGCCGCCGCCCGTGCGCAGGCGGACAGCGTCGGCGGCGTGATCGAGGTCGCCGCTGTGGGGCTGCCGGCCGGCTTGGGCTCGCCGATGTTTGAAGGCGTGGAAAACCGTCTGGCTCCGCTGTTTTTCGGCATCCCGGCGGTAAAAGGCGTGGAATTCGGCGACGGCTTTGCACTGACAGGCCTGCGCGGCAGCGAGGCAAACGACGCGTTCGCGTATGCGCCGGATGGGCGCGTTGTGACCAAAACAAACCACAACGGCGGGATTTTGGGCGGTATTACGACCGGAATGCCGCTTGTGGCGCGGCTGGCGATCAAGCCCACACCCTCCATCGGCCGTGCGCAGGAAACGGTCAATCTGCTGACCGGGCAGAACGAAACGCTTTGCATAAAAGGCCGGCACGATCCGTGTATCGTACCGCGGGCGGTGCCGGTCGCGGAGGCGGTGCTGGCGATCGGCCTGCTGGATCTGCTGGAGACGGAGTCGCCGGCGGCGCATCAGGAATAGAGAGGGAACGGCTATGGAACTGACGGATTTGCGCGGTGAAATCGACGCAATTGACGAACAATTAACGGCGCTGCTGCTCCGGCGGATGGATTGCTCCGCCCGCGTGGCGGCGTATAAAGCAGCGCACGGCCTGCCGGTATTTCATCCGGAACGGGAGCAGCAGATTTTGGAGCGGGTGCAGGCGCGCGGCGGCGAATACGGCGATGCATGCGCGCTCGTGTATGCGGCGATTCTGGATGCGAGCCGCGGCGTACAGCAGCAGCGGCTCGCGGTCGGGCAAGCGCTGCGGGAGCAGCTGGCGGCCGCCCGGCGGGAGCGCCCGGACGAATCGACGCTGCGGCTGGTGTGCCAGGGCTGCGAGGGGGCGTATTCTCACGAGGCGGCACAGCTGCTGTTTCCGCACAGCGGACGGCCGCGGTTTGTGGAGCAGTTTGCGGATGTGTTTGCGGCGGTGGCGAAGGGCGAGGCGGACATCGGCATTCTGCCGGTGGAAAATTCCTCTGCCGGCGCGGTCAGCGAGGTGTACGATCTGCTCATGGCGCACCGGTTTACCATCGCCGGTGCGGTGGAGCTGCCGGTGCGGCATTGCCTGCTGGCGCGCCCCGGTATCCAAGAGCAGGAACTGACGGCGGTCTATTCGCATCCGCAGGCGTTATCGCAGTGTGCCGATTTTATCGCGGCGCACGGGCTGACAGCGCAGCCGTTTTCCAATACGGCCCTGGCCGCGCGGATGGTGGCGGACAGCCGCGAGCCGATCGCGGCGATTGCCTCGGAAGCGGCAGCAAAGCTATACGGATTGAAAATATTAAAGAAGAATATACAAACGGTATCCAAAAATGTGACGCGCTTTATCGCGATTTCCTCCGTGTTGTATATTCCGGACGACGCGAACAAAATCAGCCTGCAATTTGCGTTGCCGCATCGGACAGGCTCCTTGTATCACACGCTGGCGCGTTTCGCGATGGCGGAGCTGAACCTGACCAAGCTGGAAAGCCGTCCCGACCGCAGCGGGCGGTTCGACTATGTGTTCTATCTGGATTTCGAGGGGCATTTGCAGCGCCCCGGCACGAAGGAGCTGCTTTGCTCGCTGTCCGAGGACATGGCGGCGTTTGCGTTTTTAGGCAACTATCATGAGAAAAAGACAGAGGAACAAGAGAAAGGGCGGTCATCCACATGAAATTGCAATTTTTGGGAACGGCGGCGGCGGAGGCGTTCCCGGCCCTGTTTTGCCATTGCGAGGTTTGCCGGCGCGCCCGCGCAGCCGGCGGAAAGGACATTCGCGCGCGGTCGGGACTGCTGCTTAACGACACGGCTATGATTGATTTTCCGCCGGATATTTATCTGACGATGCTGCGGTTTGGGCTGGATATCGGCAATGTGCGCGATTTGTTTATCACACATTCGCACAGCGACCATTTTGATGTAAACGAACTGCATATGCGGGATACCGGTGCGTTTTGCCATTTGCGCCCGGACGAACCGGGCGCGCTCAACGTATTCGGCAACGATGGAGTGACGCAGGTTTTGCACGGCTGTGCGGATCTGGATTTTGAAAACCAGACCTATCTGAATTTTACGGAAATTGCCTATTTTCAACCGGTAACCGCGCAAAACGGACTGGTATTCACCTATTTGCCCGCCACGCATAAGCGGGACGAGCATGCCGGCATCTATTTGATCGAGGGCGAAGGCAAACGCGTGTTGTATGCGCATGATACCGGCCTGTTTGATCCGCGCGTATACGATTTTCTGCGCGGGAAGCCGCTGGATGTGGTCAGTCTGGATTGCTGCTTCGGCAAGCTGGACGGCGGCTTCTACGGGCATATGGGATTGCCTCAAAACCGGCAGGTCGTCGCGCGGCTGCGGGAGGAGGGCTGCCTGAAGCCGGACACGCGTATCATCGTCCACCATTTTTCCCATAACTGCGGGCAGCTACATGCCGAGTTGGAGCAGGAGGTTGCCGCGGATGGCTTCCTCGTGGCCTATGACGGTATGATTGTTACGCTGTAAAAACATCCGGAGCGATAATCTCTCTCCTTGCCAATCTATTCCCACATTTGCACAGGAGCCGTTTTTTGAAACGGCTCCTGTTTTTGCCGTTATGCGAGCCGAAAAGTACAAATACCGCAGAAGCACCTTGAAATCGACCCGCGCCGAAAAGTATTCGGTGCGGGTATTTTCGTATGCAGAATGGCAGTCTGCCGCTCCTCCTAATTCAGCCCCTGTGCGCCGACCTGATCGAACAGGCGGCGCACTTCGGCGGCCAGCAGCCGGTGTTCCGGCTGCTCCAGCGCCGGATCCTCCGCCAGCAGCGCCTGCGCGGCTGACTGCGCCGCCTGAAACAGCGGCATATCGCCCATCAGATCGGCGATTTTGAGATCGGGCAGGCCATGCTGCCGGTTGCCGAAGAAATCGCCCGGGCCGCGCAGCTTGAGATCCTCGTCCGCGATTTTGAACCCGTCGTTGGTTGCGCACATCACCTTGAGCCGCCGAACGGCCTCCTCGTTTTGCGCGTCGGAAATCAGAATGCAGGTGGATTTGTACTGCCCGCGCCCGACGCGCCCGCGCAGCTGATGCAGCTGCGCCAGCCCGAAGCGTTCCGCATTCTCAATGACCATCAGCACGGCGTTCGGCACGTCTACGCCCACTTCGATGACCGTGGTGGACACCAGAATGGACAGCTCCCCGCGTGAAAACGCGCCCATGACCGCGTCCTTTTCCGCGCCCTTCATGCGCCCGTGCAGCAAGCCCAGCGAATAGCCCCGGAACGCGCCCGCCGCCAGCTCCTGCGCATAGGCGGTGGCGGAAACCAGCTCCGATTCGCCCTCCTCGACCAGCGGGCAGACGATGTATGCCTGCCGTCCCTCGTCCAGATGTTTTTTAACATAGTTGTACGCGCGTTCGCGCTTGGAGGAAGGGATGGCAAAAGTTTCAATGGGCTGCCGCCCGGGCGGCAGCTCGTCCAGCACCGATACGTCCAGATCGCCGTACAAAATCAGCGCCAGCGTGCGGGGAATCGGTGTGGCGGACATGACCAGCAGATGCGGGTTGCCGCCCTTTCCGGCGAGAGCGGCGCGCTGCGCCACGCCAAAACGGTGCTGCTCGTCGGTGATGACCAGCCCCAGCCGCGCAAAAGTTACGCCCTCCGAGAGCAGCGCGTGCGTACCGATGAGCAGGTCGATCTCCCCCGCCGCCAGTTGTTCACACACGGTGTGTTTTGCTGCGGCGGACAGAGAGCCGGTGAGCAGCCCGATGCGTACGCCGGTGCCGTCCAGCAGCGAGGCGAGCGACCGGCGGTGCTGTTCGGCGAGGATCTCGGTCGGCGCCATAAGCGCGGCCTGCCAACCGTTGCGGATCGCGGTATAGGCCGCGCCGGCCGCGACAGCGGTTTTGCCGCTGCCCACGTCGCCCTGCACCAGACGGCTCATGGGACAGGTCCCCTGCATATCCCGCACGCAATCCGCAATCGCGCGTTTTTGCGCGCCGGTCGGCGTGAACGGCAGATGCTCCAGAAATTCGGACGTATAATCTGCGGCCATGACCGCGCCGGTTTCGCTGCGTGTGCGTCCCTTGAGACGCAGCAGCCCCAGCTGAAGCAGCAGCAGCTCCTCGAATACCAGCCGCCGCCGCGCAACGGCAAGCGCTTCGTGACCGGAGGGGAAATGGATGTTTTCCAGCGCGAAACGGCGGGTACACAGCGTGTATTCCTGCCGCAGGGCGAACGGAAGCGGATCGTCGTCCAGCGCCGTGTCCAGCGCCTCCAGCGCGCGGGCAACCGTGGTTTCGATGACACGGGTGCTGAGCCCCTCGGTCTGCGCATAGATCGGGCGGATGCGCGCGCCGCCGTCCGCCGGTTCAATGAGCGGCGAAGTCATCTCAAAGCGGCTGAGCTTGCGCGTGACCGCGCCGTACAGCAGATATTCCTCGCCGCGGCGCAGCTTATCCGCCAGATAGCGGTTGTTGAACAACGTGACCTGCACGGTGTTTTCGCCGTCGGAAGCGGCGAATTTGTAAAGCGTCATGCCCTTGCGGATGCGGTGCTCCGTCGCCGGCGTGAGCATGGTGACACGCACACAGCAGGGCTCGCCGACCGGCGCGGCCGCCAGCGGCACGACTGCCGACCAATCCTCATAGCTGCGCGGGAAATGGCGCAGCAGCGCATCGGTATCGGTGATGCCCAGCCGCGCAAACAGCGCCGCTCGCTTTTCCCCGATGCCGCCCAGCCGCGTCAGCGGTATCTGCAGCGTCATACCAAACACCTCCGGATAAAAAATACAAAAAGCCGGCCAACGACCGCCTGAGGGCAGCGATTGA
>CATWUX010000034.1 GCA_958354085.1 uncultured Oscillospiraceae bacterium
CGGACTGAAAACGAATTTCCGTGAGGTTTCCCGTTCCGGCTTTAAGCCGATGCTGCATGGCTTTTTGATTTCCGCGCTGGTCGTGGTGGTTTCCTTTACAGTACAGATGTTTTTGGGACAGCTGTAATATTCGAATTTATTGTAAAAATCCGTATGTATACGGCACAAAACAGCCTGCTGATATCACGTCGGCAGGCTGTTTCGCATAGGGGCGCCTTTATTCATGAAACCTTCATAACTTCCTTGAACGGATGTGTTATAATCGTATTGCAAATTTTAGACTTTTTTGCTATACTGGGGCAGACGGGAGGACTGTATATGCCGGCTATGGTTACGCATTATCTGTTTGCACTGCGTGTGTTTTCCAAATTGAAAAAAGTGGGAGTAACCGTTGCGGATACCGATACCGCGATGATCGGCGCGCAAGGCCCGGATATTTTCTTTTTCCACCGTGTGCTTCCGTGGCAGCCCGGCGTCAGCTATACGCACGAAGGGTCGATGCTGCATAAAATCAGCCCCGCTAAGCTGTTTGAAGGCTTTCGCAGCGTGCTGAATCAGGAAACGGCGCAGCGGGACGCTATGCTCGGGTATATAGAGGGGATGTTCTGTCACTACGCGCTTGACCGCGCGGCGCATCCGTTCGTCTATTACTGGCAGGAGCAGCTTCGAAAAGAACAGCCCCGCTATGGCAAAAACGACAATCAGTATCATTTCCGTATCGAAAGTGCGCTGGACACCCTGCTCCTGCGGCGGGAAACCGGACGGCTGATGCGGGATTTCAAGCTGGTTTCGCTGCTGCCGCCGGAACGTGACGACAATTATGCCGTTGTGGGACGGCTGTATCAGCCGCTGTTCGGGCGGCTCTTGGGAACCCCCTATTCCGAAGCGGAGCACATTGCCAAAGCGGTCGGCGATATGCGGCAGGCGCTCTGGCTGATGACCGACCGTACACAGATGCGGCAGCGCGTATTGCACCCGCTGGAAAAAATAGCCGGTCAGGGGCATGCGCTGACCTCCCTTCTGCGCCCCGCGCAGGTGGGAGATTGGGATTATGCGAACGAGAAACATGCTCTCTGGACGAATCCGTTTGACGAACAATATACCAGCAGCGACAGCTTTTATGATTTGTATGAATGGGCAGCCTGTGAAGCGGCGGATATGATCGTGGAATTTTTGGATGCGCTGCCGGACGGGAAAAGTATGCAGGAGATCACGCAGGATCGCGGCTTTTCCAGCGATCTGCCCGGCGTCTATGAGATAAAATAGAGTGAGGCTTTCGGAACATGGAAAAAATAGCGAGCTTTCGGGTGGATCATACGCGTCTGACGCCCGGTTTGTACGTTTCCCGTATCGATGGCGACGTGACGACCTATGATCTGCGATTTATCAAGCCGAATACGCCGCCGTTTTTGGAGGTGGCCGCTATCCATACGATCGAGCATCTGGTTGCGACGTATGTGCGCAACAGCGTGCACAAGGATAGTGTGATCTATTTCGGCCCGATGGGCTGCCGCACCGGGTTTTACTTTTTGAGCCGCGGGTTAACCGATGCGCAGGTGCTGATGCTTCTGCGGGAGGCGATGGCGTTTACCGCCGCGTTTGACGGCGAGGTGCCGGGCGTGTCCGCCGAGGAGTGCGGCAATTATCGGGAGCATGATCTGCCGCGCGCCCGCGAGGACGCCGCGCGTATGCTGGCGGTGCTGCAGGATTGGACACCGGAAAAAATGCAATACGGGATGTAACGGCGACGGCAGCAAGGGCGTTGCAGGATGCTCTTGCTGCGTTTTTATGCACTGGCAAAATAAACCAACAAAAATCGGCAGTTTATTTGTAGAGTTGCACAAGAACTTTTCGCAGCAAAACGAGATAAAATATGCTATAATGACTTAATACTGAGCGCCGGTCGAAATTTGACCGGTATTGCTTTTTGTAAGCGGCAGCAAGCACACGAAAAGAGGGATGACATGACACCTGAGAAGGTCGTGAACAGCTTTGATATTCCGGGACGTTTTACAGGCTATCACGAGATTCCGTCCGGCAATATCAACCGTACTTATGAGGTTTCCTTTGAAGTGGCAGAGGACGGCGGCGTTCGCGTTGACAAATATGTTTTTCAGCGGATCAACACCTTTGTCTTTAAAAACCCCCGCGAGGTTATGTCCAATATTCTGAATGTGACCGAACATATCAAGACGAAGCTGTTGGCGACAGAAGGCAGCTTTGATCGCCGTGTGCTTTCCTTTTTGACGACGGCAGAAGGATTGCCCTATGTGGAGAGCAAAGAGAACGGTTTCTGGCGTGCTTACAAGTTCGTGGACAATGCCCGTGCTTATGATTTGATCACCAAACCCTATTATTTTTATGAAGCAGGCAAGGCATTTGGACAGTTTCAGGGACAGCTGGCGGATTTTCCGGCAACGACGCTGTATGAGACTATTCCCGATTTTCACAACACCGCCAAGCGGTTGGAGGATTTTTGCGCCATTGTGGAAAAAGACGTCTGCGGGCGCTGCGCGGAGGTTCAGGAGGAAATCGACTTCATTTTGCAGCGCAAAAATGAAGCGGGGACGTTGGTGCAGCTGCTGGAATCCGGCGAGATCCCGTATCGTGTGACGCACAACGATACCAAAATCAACAACATCCTGTTTGACGAACAAACCGACCGGGCGCTGTGCGTGATCGATCTGGATACGGTTATGCCCGGCGCGTCGGTTTATGATTTTGGTGACGCGGTGCGCTCCGGCGCCAGTACGGCGGCCGAGGATGAAGAGGATCTGCGCAAGGTTTCGTTTGATTTGGAGCTGTTCCGGCAATTTACAAAGGGATTTATCGAGGGAACCGGCGGATTACTGACGAACCGCGAGATCGAGCTGCTGCCGCTGGGCGCCAAAATTTTGACGCTGGAGCTGGCTTCCCGCTTTCTGGCGGACTACCTGGACGGCGACCGGTATTTCAAAACGACCAAACCTCGGCACAATCTGATCCGGGCCAGAACGCAGATCGCGCTGGTGGCCGATATTGAGAAGAAGTTTGAAACCATGCAGGCTATCGTGGCCAAATATCATCATCGCAGCATAGGAGAATAAGCGAAAACAGCCCGGCCTCCGCCCGCAAAATGCGAAACATTGCATAGGCGGAGGCGCTTTTTTCATGGGAAAAATGTCGATTGCCGCTGATTTCGGGCTGATTTATGGAAAAAACAGAAAAAAATAAAGCCTGTCTTTATATTTTTTTACAGATTGAATAATATTCTAAAAAAAAGTGTTGACATTTGCGCCGGAATCGTTTACACTAGGTATTGTTCCACATGGAGTAGGACTTTTTGAGGTGGTACTGTGCGTGTCCGGCAGGATAGACGGGTTTTGGAAAGCTTGACCGATGAGGAATTGGCGCAGCTTTCCCGCGACGGTTCCGAGGATGCGTTTGTATTGCTGATGCAGCGTTGTTCCCCCATGATCCAGCAACACGCCGCACGTTATCAGTCTGCTTGGCAAGAAGCGGAGGATCTGGCGCAGGAAGGGTTGGTTGGGCTGCTGTCCGCTGTGCGTACCTTCCGTGCGGACGGGGGAGCGTCGTTCCGAACATATGCGTCGGTCTGTATTCGTCACCGCATGATCACGGCTGTCAAACGCGTGTATGCGGCGCGGGAGGTTCCGCCGTCGGAGCAGCTTCCTCTTGAGGAAGAAACGGAATGGGCTGAGTTTTCCGGACAGGGACAAGCGGATCCTGCCCAGTTGGTGGTTCAGCAGGAAGATACCAATCATTTGCTGCTATACTTGCGCCGTATGCTGACGCCGTTGGAATATGAGGTGCTGATGCGGCATTTGGCGGCATATTCTTATGAGGAGATTGCGAAGCAGTGCCATGTGCATGTAAAAGCCGTGGACAACGCACTGCAGCGTGTCCGCCGTAAGTTGGCGGTGGCTATGCCGGACAGGGATGCATAGCGTGTTTTTCGTAATTATAGCGAAAGCTTTAATTTCATATGCCCGGGTAGCTTAACGAGAGCGTTGGTTTTCAAAGGTGTCGGTCCAAATCCGTCGCAGGGCAAAATTATTTTTATCTTGAAGCGAGGTAACATCAATGTACGAAGACAAGACTCTTATCTGCAAAGAATGCGGCGCGGAATTTATTTTCACGGCTGGCGAGCAGGAGTTCTACGCTGAAAAAGGCTTTGTAAACGAGCCGCAGCGCTGCAAGAGCTGCCGCGATGCCCGCAAGAACGCTGCGAAGCCGGAACGCGAGATGCATGTTGCGATTTGCGCCAACTGCGGTAAGGAAGCGAAGGTTCCCTTCAAGCCCCGCGAGGATCGCCCTGTGTATTGCAGCGAGTGCTTTGCCAGCATGCGCGGCGAAGCCTAATCGGTTCTTAGCCAGTGACCGCCTGTTTTATGCAGGCGGTTTTCTTTTGCCTATAACGGGAAAAAGATGGACAAACACGCTTTCATGCAGTAAACTATAATCCGTAAATCGAAAAGCAGGATTATGATACCGACGTTTTGAAGAGAGAAAACGTTCAAGGAGGCAAACAATATGGCATTGGACGGTGCGTTTTTGTCCTGCTTGCGGGAAGAATTGACGGCCGCGCTGCCGGACGCTCGTGTGGACAAAATCCACCAGCCCTCACGGGAGGAGCTGGTGCTGGCGCTACGGCATCGCGCCGGCAGCGAAAAATTGATGATCTCGATACGCGCCAATTCGCCGCGCGTGCATTTTACCAAGATCGCGGTGGAAAATCCGGCGGCGCCGCCGATGTTTTGTATGCTGCTGCGCAAACGGCTGACCGGCGGACGGCTGATCGCCATCCGGCAGCCGGGATTGGAGCGAGCGCTGTATTTTGATTTTGACTGCGTCAATGAGCTGGGTGATATTGTGCGGTTGACGCTCGCGGTCGAGATCATGGGGCGGCACAGCAACATTATCCTGATTGATAGCGACGGGACGGTGCTGGACGCCATCAAACGGGTGGATTGGGATATGTCATCGGTGCGTCCGGTGCTGCCGGGGCTGAAATACGCGCCGCCTCCGGCTGCGGAGGGACGGCTGGATTTGTCGGCAGCCGCACCGGAGGCGTTTCTGGAGGCGATCGCGCACGGAAAGGACGAGCCGCTTTCCAAGGCGCTGCTGGCGGTTTCCCATGGATTATCGCCGCTGATGTGCCGCGAGATCGCGCATCTGGCAACGCGCGGGCAGGATACGCGGGCGGCGGCGCTCACCCCGGAGGAACAGGAGCGCGCGGTGTTTTATCTCCGGCGTGTCGCGGCCGCGGTGAAAACGGGGGAGAACCGCAAGCCTTATTTGCTCACCCATGCGGACGGTACGCCGCTGGATTTCAGTTTTATGCCGATCACCCAATACGGTCTGGCGGCTCTCGGTCGGGAGATGGACAGCTTTTCGGCGTTGCTGGACGCGTTTTATGCGGAAAAAGATGCGGCGGAGCGCATTAAACAGCGGTCGCACGATATTCTGCGGGTGCTGACGAACGCCTATGACCGCACGGTACGCAAGCTGGAGCATCAGCGCGCGGAGCTGGCACAATCCGGCAAGCGGGAAGAATGGCGCGTGTACGGCGATGTGCTGACCGCGAGTTTGCACGCGGTGCCGAAGGGCGCGTCCTCGGCGGAGCTGGTGAATTATTACGATCCGAATTGCGCGACGCTGCGGGTGCCGCTCGATCCGGCGTTGTCCGCCGCGCAAAATGCGCAGAAATATTACAAGCAATACCGCAAGGCACAGACCGCGGAGCGGATTTTGTCCGAACAAATCGCGGCGGGCGAAGCGGAGCTGCAATATATTGACACGGTGTTTGACGCGCTTTCCCGTGCGGAAACATGGCGTGAGCTGGGAGAACTGCGGCAGGAACTGGCCGCAGGCGGCTATCTTCGGCTGCAGCGTGGGAAACAAAAACCGCCCGCTCCGCTTGGGCCGATGACGTTTGTGTCCGACGACGGCTTTACTATCTTGGTCGGGCGCAACAATGTGCAGAACGATCGGCTGACGCTCAAAACGGCGCGTGGGAGCGACGTGTGGTTTCATACAAAAAATATTCCCGGCTCGCATGTGATCGTGGTGACCGGCGGGGAAACGCCGCCGGATCGTACGCTGGAGCAGGCGGCCGTTCTGGCGGCGTTCCATTCGAAAGCGGCGCAGTCCGTGCAGGTGCCGGTGGATTATACCGAAGTGCGCAATGTGAAAAAGCCGGCCGGCGCCAAGCCCGGCATGGTGATTTATGAGAATAACCGCACAGCCTATGTAACGCCGGATGCAGCGCTGGTACAGCGGCTGCGCCGGGAGGAGAAATGAAAAAATGCGGTCATCATTGCTTAGCAATGATGACCGCGTTTTGGTGTTGGCACCTACTTATTTTCCCGGGCCGCTTCCAGCCGAGTATCTTCAGCGCAAGTGAGCTTAACTGCCGTGTTCGGGATGGGAACGGGTGTACCCTCACCGCCATCGGCACCAACTATCGTCTGTTTTCGGAGCCGTAAATCAGGACCGCCGAATCAGTACGCAGACTATTATAGCACGCTTTTTACAATTGTCAACACCTAATTGCAAATTGCGCGCTGGATTTTTTCGGAGGCGTGTGTTATAATCTTAAAACCGCGGACGCGGCTTTTGGTTGGGAGAGCCGCGAACAATGAAAATCTATGATGGAAAGAAAGAGAAGCGCATGATGAACGAAAAAGAAATTTCCGAGATCCGCCGCCGGTTTCGTCCGGAAAAGAGCAACATTTCCCGCATACGCGGATGTTATGTGAACGAACAAAAAGAAATGATTTCCGAATTCAACCAGTCGCTGGGGCTGATGTCACAGGATGAGGCGGAAGGATTGTTGGCCATTTTGAAAAAGACGCTGTCCGGAACCATCGGCCAAAATTTGCTGGATATTGAATTTACCACACAGCAGGTGCTGGACAGCGAGGAACATCGGCTGCTGATGTCCTTGCGGGATTCCCGTTTGGAGGACGACAACGCGGTTTCGGCATTTTATGCGCGCGTCATACAATCCCTGACGTTGGACGGCAGCTATCTGATTCTTTTAGCCCACGATACATATGACGTTTTTTCTTATTCAAAGGGTGGAGAACGGGAGGCAGACTCTTCTACGGTGTTTTCGTATATCCTTTGCAGCATTTGCCCGGTCAAGCTGACAAAACCGGCTCTCAGCTATTTTGCCTATGAGAACGCCTTCCATAATATCGCGGCCAATTCCATCGTCGGCGCTCCCGAACTGGGCTTTTTGTTCCCGTCGTTCGACGACCGTGCCGCCAACATTTACAACGCCCTGTATTATACGCGCAACTTGGCGGAAAATCATAAGGAATTTGTGGACAGCGTGTTTCAGAACCCGCTTCCCATGCCGGCCGCCATGCAAAAGGAAACCTTCCAGTCTATTTTCAACGAAACCGTTTCCGAGGAATGCAACTACGAGGTCGTACAGGCGGTGTATGAGGATTTGTCCGACCGCATCGAGGAGCATAAGGCAAATAAAGAGGAGACGCCGCTGCGGATCTCCAAAAACACGCTGAAAAACGTGCTGCAATCCTGCGGCGTGGAAGAAACCCGCATTACCGCGTTCGAAGAAAAATACGATGCCCAGTTCGGTGCCGATACGGAAATCTGCCCGCAAAACATCATGGATACCAAACAGCTCGAGGTGAAAACGGCGGACGTGACCATCAAGGTCAACCCGGAACGCAGCGATTTGGTGAAAACGCGGATCATCGACGGGACAAAATATATTCTGATCCGCGCGGATGACAATGTGGAGGTAAACGGCGTCAATATCCATATTGTGTAGCATTTAAATGGGCATACTTTGTATAAAAAATTCCTGTCGAAAAGACACGCTGCTTTTCGACAGGAATTTTTTTTTTATTCCCGCCCCCAGTCGCAGGGCAGACGACCGTCCAGCGCGGCAATGACTGTTTCCGGCGCGGTGTCCGGAAGATCCAGCCACGCGAGCGGTTCCGGGATGCTTTCGAGCGCGTGCGCGTCGGAATCCAGCAGCAGCGGCTTGCCGCGTGCCTCCGGATAGCGTGCGAGCAGCGCATCCACATCGCCGCGCGCGGTGATTTCCACTGCCCGAAAGCCGACCGGCGGAATATCGCCCAGCGCAGCGGTCACGCTGTAAGAGGGACGGTCGATGTGCGCGGGGAAAGCGGTGCCGCCCAGTGCGCGTACCAGCGGCAGCACCTGTTCAACGCTGATACCGGACGCCGTGGTCAGCAGCAGCGGTTCCGTGCCGATAGACGTATCCTGTGCGTCCATGATCAGCTGCTGCCCGAAAATGTCCGGGCGGTTGTTGATCGGCGGCAAGGAGAGATAAACCTGCGCGTCGAAAGCAAGCGCCGCTTCGAGCGTGGGAAACAGGCACACGATGTGCGCTTCCTCCGACGTACACAGCTCCATACCCGGCAACACGGTCAGACCGGTGCCGGCGGACGCCTGTAAAACGGCGGCGCAGTTGCTGCAACGATTGTGGTCGGTGAGCGCGATGATGTCCAAACCGGCGAGTAACGCCATGTTCACCAGATTGTTCGGCGTCATGTCATCGTCGGCGCAGGGGGATAGACAGGAGTGAATGTGCAGATCGTAGTACCGTTTCAATAGCGACCCTCCCCTGTTGCGGATCTTACAAACTTACGGATTCGCCCAATCCTTGCAGACGTCCACCCAGCCGGTGCTGTGGGACAGGGACGCCAACTCGTCACAGGTGAGCTCGATGGCCGAGTTGCTGCTGCCGCAGGCGGGAAAAACCGTAGCGAAGCGCTGAAGGGAGATGTCCAGATACACCGGTACATTCTCCGGCAGTGCAAACGGGCAAACGCCGCCCACGGCATAGCCGGTCATAGCGAGCGCATCCTCGGGCGACAGCATTTTCGCCTTGCGGGAAAAGGCTGCTTTAAACTTGCCGTTATCAATGCGGGCGTCGCCTGCGGCGACAAGCAGCAGACAGCCTTCGTCCGCCTGAAAGGACAGGGTTTTGGCAATGCGGGCGGGCGGAACGTTCAGCGCCTGCGCCGCCAGTTCCACGGTCGCGCTGGAAACGGCAAATTCCTGTATGGCTTCCGCTTTGCCATAAGCGGCCAGATACTCTCGTACACGTTGGATCGACATAATCAAATGAGCCTCCTGATCGGTTTTTTCTTATTCTACCACATTTTCCCGTCCTTGCCAACCGATAAAAACGGCCGAGCCATCGAAAACAACGTTTTCGATGGCTCGGCCGTTCTAGGCTGCTTTTGCCTACGTCTTATGCTCATCAGGACGCCAGATCGGCGCCGCTGATTTCATCAACACTCTCATAATCCACTATGTAGTCCGCACTGGTTTTTCGGATGCCTTGCAGATGGAGGAATGCGGGGGCTGTTTCGTCCTGCTCCTTTTCTTCCGGCACGATGGACAGCTCTACAAAATGCATGTTGTCTTTCGCCATTTGTTGCAGCCTCTCCAGAAGCACGTTCAGGCTGACGGTAATACGTTTCATATACAACTTCCTTTCTTTTTTTCTACGCTACGACACGATTATACACCGCGTAAAATAAAAAACCGCGCACTTTATAAGGGAAAATGTCGAAGCAATTTTATGGGCTGAGTGCATACACAAATTCGAGCGGTTTCCGGGAAATTTAGGCAAAATTTTTTTTGCTGTTCTTTTGTATGGAATTATACACGAAAAGTATGTGGCTGATTTGTATTTATTACATCTATATAACGTAATTTTTCGACTTTTTTGGAATCGACAAAAGCCGATACTTTCTAGGTAATTTTATGGCAGTTTTAAATCGGATGAATTTTTCGGCAGAAAGGGTTTCGCGGAATTCGGTGAAAATCGGGTTTTTCCAAACGGATACAATTCCAATGCGTTATGCGGAAAATCGCGCTTTTCTGTGAAAAGAGATTGACCTTTCTATAAGAATAAGGTAAAATAAAAAAATAATGAATTTCGCGGGCAGTACGATAAAATGTTTATATAATCCGTGCTTCCCGGCTGATTGCGGCTGCTGTTTGGCCGCTGGGAGGTTGTTTATGAAAGTTTCTCCTTCGATCCTGACCTGTGACTATGCTTGCATGGGTAAGGAACTGGCTTTTGTGGAACGTACCGGTGCCGATTGGTTGCATCTGGACGTGATGGATGGCGTGTTTGTGCCGAATTTGAGTTTCGGCCCGCCGGTGATCGAGCGGCTTCGCCCGTTGACACCGCTGCTGTTTGATGTGCATTTGATGATGCAGGTACCCGACCGGCTGATCGAGGCTTTTGCAAAAGCCGGGGCAGATTCGATCAATATCCATCTCGAATGCGATTCGCCGATCGGTGAGACGCTGGAACATATCCGCGCTTTGGGCAAAAAGCCGGCGCTGACATTGAAACCCGCCACGCCTGCCGAAGCGGCATTTCCGTATCTGGACAGCGTGGATATGGTGCTGGTGATGACGGTGGAACCCGGCTTCGGCGGGCAGAAATTCATGACCGCTATGCTGGACAAGATCCGCGCGCTGCGCGCGGAGATCGACCGGCGCGGTCTGGCTGTGGAGATCGAGGTGGACGGCGGTATTAACGCCGAGACCGCCGTTCTGGTCGCACAGGCGGGGGCAACGGTAGCGGTCGTGGGCAGCGCCCTGTTCAATGCGGCACAGCCGGCCGCGCTTGTGGATTCGATTCATACGCTGTAAGCGTCGGCCGGTATACCGGCTTTGGCGTTCCTATTGCGGCGGGGACAATGCGCGGCATAACCGGTTGAGCGCATCGCCGATGGCCAGCGGTTTCCCGTGTTCGGCGGCAAAAGCCGCCGCCGCGTCGCCCTCCCCCGCCGGTTTGGTAAATTCCTGCAGCAGATGCTGCAGACCTTTGCACGGGGCGGCCCCGGTATAGAGAACCAGACGATAGCGGTTCCCAAATTGATAAAGCGAGCTGCCTGTCAGCGCGGCGGCCGGAAAGGCGGCGGTATAACGGCGCCAGCCGGCGGCCAGCTGAAGCAGCCGGTCTGCGTTTTCGATCTCATAAACATAAGGCCCGGTTACGCGCTTCATGCGTGCCCGGCGCCGTCCTCCGGCAGGGGTCAGCAGCAGCAGACAGCCCTTGTCGATCGGCAGTGCTTCGACCAACAGATTGCCGCTTGCGTCAAAGCCGGTTTGCTCCCGCGCCTGCAGCAGCAGTTCGCGAAGCGCCTGCTGCATATTCACATTGTTATAATCCAATTGTTCAAAATTTAAATGCAGTTGCTGCATATCGCTTTCTGTCAGCAAAATTTTCAGACAGCCGTTCTCCAGCAATTCCATGCGCACGGCCGCACCTCCCTGCAACGTGTAGTGTGGTATGCCTCCACATTACATCATATTAAGCGAGCCTGTTTTTTGCAAAGGATTTTGTAAAAGAAATTTGTCGTGCGTTTGGCGGTATCTCGGAGGAAAAAGCGCGGATTTCGCCGGAAAACCGACGTCCGTTCTTTTGTTTGTCGCGCAAAAGGCGCAACGGCTTTCGATTTTATTCTTTGTGCTTTTCCGCACGCCGCCGGGCGTGCGGCTGCCGCACGGAAAGGCGTGTTTTTTATGTCGATTATAACCGGCCGCGGGATTCATCCGCCGCTCAAAAAAGAACCGGCCGCTTCCCGCAGCATCGAAAATATAAAATCCGTTTCCTGCATTTTTGTACCGCTTGCCTATGGAGAGGCGCGTGTGTGCCGACCGGCTGTGGAGCGGGGTGATTCCGTTTCCCGCGGCGATATTCTCGGTACGCCCATACACCCGCAGGATTCTCCGGCATTAGCGCCGGTCAACGGCGTGTTTCTGGATACGCAGACCTTACAGCATCCGCTATGCGGATCGCTGACGGGGGTGGTGTTATCCGATATTACGCCGGCGGCGCTGCCGCGGCGTGCGGCCGAGCCGGTGGATAAACTGAAAGCCGCCGATATCCTGTCCATTGCCCGCCGCGCCGGTGTGGTCGACGAGCTGGACGGAATACCGCTGCATGAAAAGCTGGCGGCGTGGAAAGGCGCGTGCGCCGTGCTGGTTGCCAACGGCGTTGAGGCGGAACCGTATGCCTCCAGCGCCTGGGCGGTTCTCAATGAATACGCGGAACAAGTGAAAATGGGGCTGGAGCTGGCTGCGCGGGCCGTGGAGGCCGCCCGGATACAGGTGGCGGTTCGTTTGCCCGGCGAACGGCGGCGCCCGCTGGCACAGAGGCTGGGAGAGGATACGCTGTATGCCGTGCGCGGCAGCCGCTATCCGGTCACCAAATTTTCGGATGCGGCACCCCGTGAGGCGGTTGGGTGCATTGGCGTTCAGGCGTGTCTGGCGCTGTACCGCGCAGCCGCCTTTGGCGAGGGGCACTGCTCCTGTGTGGTGACGGTGGCGGGCGATGCCGTGGCGACGCCCAAAAATATCCGCGTTCCGTTCGGGACGCCGGTGATCGATGTGCTGACGCACTGCGGGCTGGCCGCCGATCCGTCGTATATCCTGCTCGGCGATGCACTGACGGGAGTGACGGCGACGGCGGAGGAGACGCCGGTTCTCGCGGGGATTACCTGTGTGCTGGCGATGGCGTCCCGTGCGGTGGCCAAGCCCGGGCCGTGTATGGGCTGCGGCCGCTGCGCGCAGGTCTGCCATGCCGGGCTGCTGCCGTATGAGATCGTACGGCGGCTGGAAAATATGCATTATGAACGGCTCGCGTCGCTGCTCCCGGAGGAATGCGACGGCTGCGGCGCCTGCTCGTATATTTGTCCCATGGGGCGCGAGGTCACGGCACAGGTGCTGGAGGCCGGTCATACCGGCGGTACGATGTATTTGAACTGGGGGGACGAGGAGGATGCTTAAAAACGCGTTTGCGCCGCATCTGCGGCGCCCCGATTTGTCCGCTCATATGAGCGTGGATGTGCTGATCGCGTTGTTGGCGCTGTGTATTTTTTCCGCGGTCTATTACGGCTTTCGTCCGGTGCTGCTGGTGCTGGTCGGTATGCTGTCGGCGATCGTTTGCGAGACGTTGTGCTGCCTGCTGATGCGGCGCAAGCCCTCGGTGCTGGATGGTACCGCCGCCGTGACCGGCGGGCTGATCGGCGCGGTCATGTCGCCGCTTAGCCCGTATTGGCTGCCGGCAGCGGCGGCCATGTTCGCCATTCTGGTTGTGAAAATGCCGTTCGGCGGCAGCGGGCGCAACCTTTTCAATCCGGCTGCCGCCGGGATTGCCGCGGTTACGCTGTGCTTTCCGGTGCGCCTGTTTACCTATCCGGATCCCGGTATATTGGCGCCGCTCCCGCTGGCCAACACCGTGACCGGCGTGATTACGGAAAATTCGCCCGCCGCGCTGCTCAGTACGGGCGGCGACGCCAATTTCAGCTGGCTGTCGCTGTTGACCGGCGATTTTCCCGGCCCGATCGGCGCGACCTCGGTTATCGTCGTGCTGGCTTGCGCCGTGTATCTCTTCGTGCGCCGCAGTGCGTCGCCGCTGATCACCTTCAGCTTTCTCGCTACCTGTGCGCTGGGCGCCGCTTTGTTTCCCCGCGTCAGCGGCAGCTGGTACGACAGCATTCTGCGGGAAGTGTTTTCCGGCTATTTGCTGTTCGGCGGGATCTTTCTGCTCAACGATCCTGTCACCGCGCCGCGGCAGTGGCTCGGACGCTGCGCTTATGGCGTGCTGGCCGGTGTACTGACGATGCTGCTGCGTCATTTCGGGCAGTTTGAGGAAGGTATGTGCTTTGCGGTGCTGTTTGTCAACGCCTGTGCGCCGGTTCTTGACCGCTGGTGCTGGCAATTGGTGCATACTTTGCGGCAAACGCTGCAAAATAAGAGAGCGGGTGCCGATTTATGAAAAAGAAAGAACACCACGGACGACAAAATACAGGGCGGGAACTGCTGCGGATTTTCTTTGAGACGTTTCTTGCAAAAAACCTGGTTCTGGTGCAAGCGATTGGTATTTGCCCCATTTTGGCGGTGGGGACGCATCTGAAATACGGCGTGGCGCTGACGGTTTGCACGGCGGCTGTCCTGCTGCCGACCAGCCTGTTCATGTCGTATTGCGGCGAACGGCTGCCGGCTTGGTCGCGCCCGCCGCTGTACACCGTAGGCGCTTCCGTTTTGCTGGTGGGCGCGGCACTGGTCGTGGATCAGTTCATCTCGCATGAGATCTATGCGGCGCTGTATCTGTTTTTGCCGCTGATGGCTGTCAACACCATTTTCACCTATCGTGCCGGCGGCTTTTCCGTTACCAACCGTCCGCTGGCGGCGCTGGTGGATGCGGTCGGTTCCTCTTTGGGCTTTGGATTGGTTATTTGCGTGGTTTCCGCGCTGCGGGAGTTGGCAATCGCCGGTACAATCTGGGATGTGCCGCTGAACACGCCGTTCCGCCTGCCGGAGGCGGCGTTGTCCTTTGCCGGATTCCTGCTGCTGGGCTTTTTGGCCGCGTTCGTGCAATGGCTGAAGGCATTTGTCCGTCGTCTGGCCGGAGAAAAGGAGGAGTCGGTATGAAAGGTATTTCCGATTTGCTTTTCTTTCTGCTGCTGACGATATTTGTGCAGAACATCGTGCTCACCACCGGCTTTGGTTCTTCGGTCATGCTGCGTATTGTGCGCCGTCCGCAGGATATTTTCCGGTTTGGCGGATTGCTGTGCGGGTTTTCGCTGTTGACAATGCTGATCGCCTATCCGCTGGATCGGCTCATCGGCACTTCCTATACCGCTAAGCTGCTGCGCCCGCTGATGCTCATCGCGATTGCGGCGGTCTTGTATATACTCGCGTGCCTGATTCTGAAGCGGGCGATGCCGTCTGTTTATGCAAACGTGCGGCGCTTGCTGCCGCTGGCGGCGTTCAACAACGTGGTCATCGGCATCGCGCTGATTGCCAATCACACGTTTGCGCTTTCATTGCCGGGCGCTATCGGTTTGGCTGTCGGCTCGTCGGTGGGCTTTGTGTTGCTGTCGTGGCTGACAGCCGAGGGGATGGAACGTATCGATAATCCCGATATGCCGCAGGCGTTTCGCGGGTTGCCCGCCACGCTGCTGTATCTTGGAATTTTGGCGCTTGCCTTGATGGGCTTCGGCAGCAGCGTTTCCATGATGTAAAGCATAGTAAGCCGTGACCGGTATTATTTTAAGAGAGGAATGGTCGTATGCCGCAGAAATTGCATCGCGGGAAAAAGCGTGTGTTTCGCAAGCAGAGAACCGCAGTTCTGAAAAATATTGTGCTCGGGATACTCGGGGTGATGGTGGTTGCGGGGAGCTTTTTTGCTACCAAATATATCGTGGAGCATCCGCGCACGACTGCCGAAAGCTCCTCGGTTCCGTCGTCCGATGCTTCCTCTCCCTCATTGGAACAGCCGTCGTCCTCGGAGCCGTCCGTGAGCGAGCCGGAGCAGCCGGCCGCGGCCACGCACGGATTTTATTTGCCGGTGGAGACGCTGCGGGATGAGGCACAGCTGGACACGCTGCTGACGCAGGCTGCGGCTGCGGGCTTCAACCATGTGGTGTTTGATCTCAAGCCGGTGAGCGGAGAACTGCAATACGTTTCAGCGGTTACGCTGGCGGCGCGCAACACCGCGAAAGACGCATGGACGATGGAGCAGCTGACCGCGCTGGCGAGGCGGATGCGGGATAAGGGGCTGGAACCGGTTCCCCGCCTGTTTGCGTTCCAGGATGAATCCGCCGGCGATTTGGACAGCGCGAAAATCACCTACGGCGACAGTACGATCACGTGGCTGGATGCGAAACCGGAGAACGGCGGAAAACCGTGGCTGAATCCCTGCTCCCCGGACGCGCGTGCCTATATTTTGGGGCTGGTAGAGGAACTCAAAAATAACGGCTTTCAGACGGTTATGCTGGACAGCGTGCAGTTTCCGAATAAGGAATGGGGCGCGTTTTACGGGCATGATCCGCTGAGCAGCCAGCCAAAGCGCACAGTGCTGGAGACGTTCCTGCAGGAGGTGCGTGCCGTGGAGGGCGTGACCGTGATCCTGTCCATGCCCGGCGAAGCGGCGGCGAACGGCGCCGAGGCGTTTGGCGGCAATCCGCTGACATTGGGAGCGGCGGTCGCCGCGCCGGCACTGACGGCGGAGGCTGCATCGTATGAAACGGTCAAAGCGCAGGTAACGGCGGCGCAGGCTCTCCTGCAGACGCAGGAGGGAACCGTTCTGGAGCCGTGGCTGACAACCGCAGACTATACGGCGGCGCAGGTGCAGGAGCAGTTGCGCGCGGTACGGGAAAGCGGCGGCGATACGGCCGGTTATTGGCTGTATCATGCGCAGGGCGTATACGATTTTGCCGCGCTGCAACCATGACGTGATAATGGCACAGGAGAGCGATTAACCATGATAATTGATTTCCATACCCATATGTTTCCGGATGCGATCGCGGCGGCGGCTCTTCGCCAGCTGGAGCAGAATGCCCGGGATATTTCAGGAGAACAGGCGGGCATTCACCCGCATACCGACGGCACGGCGAACGGGCTGGCAGAATCCGCCAACCGCGCCGGCATCGACGTTTGTGTGGTGATGCCGATCGCAACGTCGATCAAGCCGTCCGAGACGCTCAACACCTTTGCGGCGGCGATCGACGCGCGGCCGGGCTTGCGTTCATTCGGCAGCGTGCATCCGCGCTGTCCGCGCTGGCAGGAGGAGCTGGAGCGTGTGCGTTCGCTGGGGCTGCGCGGTATCAAGCTGCATCCGGAATATCAGGACTTTTTTGTGGATTCGCCGGAAGGACAGGCGGTGGTGCGTGAAGCGGCGCGCCTCGGCCTGTGGGTATTGTTCCACGCGGGCGAGGATGTAGGCATCGCGCCGCCGGTGCATTGTACGCCGGAGCGTGTCGCACGGCTGCGGCAGGCGGTGCCGGAAGCCAAGCTGATTTTGGCACATATGGGCGGTTACCGGCTGTGGAAGCAGGTGCTGCCGCTGCTGCCCGCGTTGGGGGTGTGGCTGGACACCTCGTTTTGTATTCCCAATCATCCCGAAGCGCATGAGCTGCTGGCGCGCGTTCTGCGGGAAAACGGGCCGGAACACGTACTGTTCGGCACCGATTCACCGTGGGCGGATCAACAAGTGTCGCTGCAGGCCACACGGCAGTTTTTAGCAGACTATGGCTTTTCCGCAGAGGAGACAGCCGCCATTCTGGGCGGTAATGCGCAGCGTTTGCTGGCTGGGCAGGTATAATATTATTCTCTCACTCAAAATAGGAGAATGATATAGGCGAAAGGATTGTACATAACTATGAGAAATCCCGAAAAACAGGCGTCATCTCAAAATTGCCGCCGTGACCGTATTCTCTGCGGACTGGCATGGACGGTGGCCGCTGTCTGGGCGGTGCTGTTGTTTTTGCTGTCTTCTCTGCACGGCCGCACGGCCGCGCGTTGGATGGCGTATGCGACCGACAGCGTGCAATGGCTGCTGCGGATGCTGCTGGGGGAGCTGTCGCCTGCTTTGGAACGCGTCATACAGCAGTTTACGCCGTTATTGGTACCGTTTTGCGGCTTTATGATATTGGCGTTTTTTATCTGGCTCGCGCTGCGGCGTTCCGGCTTTGGACCGAATTCGTCGTTGGCTCTCAGCTTTGCCGCGACGGTGCTGTGCGCCGTGCTGAACGAACTGCATCAGGTGTTTATGCCGGGAAGGCTGCCGCGGATTGCGGACTGGCTGGTGGACACGGCCGGCGCGTTTTGCATTTTGGCCGGTATTGCGCTGTTCAGCTGGATGTGGAACCGGTTCCCAAAACTGGTGAACCGTGAGACCGTCAGCTATGTGGTGTTCGGCGCGTTGACCACGCTGATCAACATCGTGTTTTATATGGTATGTTACAACACCTTCGGTATTCCGAATCTGGTCAGCAATACCATCGCCTGGGTGGCAGCGGTTTTGTTTGCCTATGTCGTCAATAAGCTGTTCGTGTTTTGCAGCCATAACGAAACGTTCCGGCAGGCGCTGCGGGAGTTCGCTCTGTTTATCGGCGCGCGGGTGCTGTCGCTGGGCATCGACCTGCTGGGCATGTATCTGCTGGTGGATATCTTGTCACTCAGCGGCAATTGGGCCAAGATCGGTATGAATGTAATCGTGTTGGTACTCAATTACATTTTCAGTAAGCTGTTTATCTTTCGGAAAAATGCTGTGTCCTCACCGGATACGGAATGACCATCCGCAAAAAACGCTCTCGTCGTTCGCACGACGGGAGCGTTTTTTGTAACCATTTTGCATAGGTTTTAAAGAGAAAATTTGCTGCGGCGTATATTGCTCCGGTTTCCTGCATACGTATTGGTGATAGATGAATGGATGAAAGGCGGGAATCGCGATATGAAGCTTACCTCCCAAAACAATAAGGAATCCCTGGAGCGCATGATCGAAAAATATAATCGGGAAATGATGCAGCTGTATGCCCAGCAATTAAAGAAAACAACATCGGTGCCTGTCGAACCGGTTTTGGCTGCACCCGCGGCCCAAGCGGCGGTGACGGACGTACCGTCTGCCCCGATCAAGGAGCAAGAGAAAAATCCGAAACCTGCACCGGAGCCGGAATACACGCCTGTACCGGAACCTGCGCCGGAACCGGAACCGCAGGAGGAAAACGAACGGCCGGAGACGGACACCGGCTATATTCAGGTGCGTACGTTTACGGCGCGGGAGGCGATCCCGATTGCCGGTGCGTTGGTGACAATCAC
>CATWUX010000035.1 GCA_958354085.1 uncultured Oscillospiraceae bacterium
CAGATTCACCCCGGCATATAACATCGGCGTCAACCTAAGTCTGGTAACGGACAGCGCAACGTTGACGCAGGCCATTCTAGGCGGCCGAGGGCCGGATCTGGCTATGATGGTACCGCAGGACGTACCGGTCAATCTTGCCTTTCGCGGCGCGCTGACCGATTTATCTACCATGGAAGGCTTCTCAGATCTCACCGATCGCTGGTATCCGTCAGCGCTCAAGCCCTATGAATATGAAAATGGCGTATATGCTCTGCCCGAGACGCAGAGTTTCCTGATGATGTTTGTGCGCACGGACATATTTGCTGAACTGGGGATCTCCATTCCTACCACATGGGATGAGTTTTACCGAGTGGTGCCTTATATACAGAAAAAGAATTTGACGGTGGGCGTACCGTCCACACAGATTCTGTTTGAATCTCTGCTGTTCCAGAACGGAGGGGATTTGTATCTGCCCGACCGTACCGCCAGCGGTCTCAATGAAAAGCAGGCACAAGTAGCTTTTGAGATGTGGACGGGATTCTATACCGAATACGGTTTTCCTGTGGATTTTGATCTGTATAATCGCTTCCGCACCGGCGAAATTCCGCTTGGCATTGCCGCGGTGAGCTTTTATAACCAACTATCGGAAGCAGCACCGGAAATCAGCGGCCTGTGGACGATGGTTCCTCTACCAGGCACAGTGGATGAAAACGGCGAACTGCACCGGCAGTCCTCCAGCACCGGTATGGGCTGCTGTATTATGGCCGGCAGCGCGAAGCAGAAAGAAGCGTTTCAGTTTCTTGACTGGTGGACTGGTACTGAAACGCAGGGAACCTATGGAGTGGAACTGGAAAATGTCATGGGTCCATTGGCCCGGTATGAGACTGCCAATGTGCAGGCGTTCGATGAACTGCCATGGTCGTCGGCAGAGGCGGCTGTTATCAAAGAGCAGTGGGATGCAGTGGAAGCCGTCTGGCAGCTTCCGGGCAACTATTACGTCAGCCGAAATATCACGTTCGCGTTCCGTTCAGTGGTCAACAATCTCAACATTCCGCGGGAGGTGCTGAAAAAGTACGCCCGTGAGATTGACGCGGAAATTCTGCGAAAGCGCAGAGAATTCGGCCTGGAGACGTAAATGGAAGGAAGTGCTTTCAATTGGTAGACCGCAAAGGAAAGCTGAAGGCCGCTGTGCTGATGCTTTTTCCCTTTACCGCTGTGTTCGTGGTGTTTGTGCTGATTCCAATCCTCGTGGCGGTGGTTCTCAGCTTCACCTATTTCAACATGCTGAATGTTCCCCGGTTTATAGGACTGGACAACTATGTGCGGATGTTTTCCGATGATTCGGTGTTCCCGATAGCGGTAAAAAATACGCTGATCTTTGCTGTACTGACCGGGCCCCTTGGTTTCTTTCTCAGTTTCCTTTTCGCGTGGCTGATTAATGAACTGCCTAGAGCGGTGCGATCGGTGCTAACACTAATGTTCTATGCCCCGACACTGGCCGGCAATGTGTATTTCATCTGGCTGTTTATCTTTTCCGGTGACGCCTATGGCTTTGTCAACTCCACACTTATGAAGCTGGGGATTTTGGCTGAGCCGATACGTTGGTTGACCGACACACGATATATGATGGCGGTGGTTATTATTGTCATGCTTTGGCTGAGCATGGGCTCGGGTTTTCTTTCCTTCATCGCCGGATTACAGAACATGGATCGCTCGATTTATGAAGCCGGCAGCGTGGACGGTATCTCCAACCGCTGGCAGGAGTTGTGGTATCTAACGGTGCCGCAAATGATACCGCAAATGCTGTTCGCTGCTGTCATGAGCATTTCCACCTCTTTCGCCGTTGGCTACCAGAGCATGGCGCTAACCGGCTTTCCGTCCACGGATTATGCCACACATACATTGGTACTGCATATCTACGACATTGGCTCCGTGCGTTTTGAAATGGGGTATGCATCGGCACTGGCCGTGGTACTGTTTCTGGCTATGGTGGTCTCGTGGGGTTTTATTAATAAACTACTGAGAAAGTTGGGGGGGCAGGCAAATGGATAAGTGGATATCCACGGCTTCGCATCCCCGAAAACGGCTGTTTGGACCGCGCGCCACGGGCAGCCCCCGACTCGCGCGGTCCAGAGGCGGAGATGTGTTGATGGTGCTGGTGCTGCTGCTTTTTGCACTGTTCATGGCACTGCCTCTGATCTATACGGTAGTCACGGCTTTCAAGCCAGTCACGGAGCTGTTTCTATTTCCGCCGCGCTTTTTTGTAAAGCACCCCACATTGGACAACTTTGTACAGATGAGCCAGTTGGCCACGGAAATGTATGTCCCATTTTCCCGTTATCTGTTTAACAGCGTTCTGGTGGCCGGAGGCGGTACACTGCTGTATGTGCTTATAGCGTCGTTGGCGGCCTATCCGCTGGCTAAATTTAAATTTCGTTTTCTCAAAATCTACAATATGGTCATCGTTTGGGCTATTTTGTTTCGGCCGGAGGTTACGGCAATTCCGCAGTATATCGTGATTTCCAAGCTGAACATGCTGAATACTTACTGGGCTGTGATGTTGCCTGTGCTGGCGAGCACCTACGGCGTGTTCCTGATGTGTCAGTTTATTTCTGCCTTTCCGGACAGCGTGCTGGAAGCGGCACATATCGACGGCGCCTCGCAGTATCAGGTGTTCTGGCGGATTGTAATGCCGTCGGTCAAGCCCGCATGGCTGACGCTGACTATTTTTATTTTCCAGCAATTCTGGAACACGACGGGGATTCAGTATGTTTACGACGAAAGTATGAAAATGCTTCCCACAGTACTGCAGCAAATTACGACCGGAGGCATAGCGCGGGCCGGCGCCTCTTCGGCGGTGGCGCTGGTACTGATGATCCCGCCGATTGTCATTTTCATTACCACGCAGTCATCGGTTATGGAAACCATGGCGCTCTCCGGCATCAAATGATGTCCGCAGACGGTTTTGATTACGGAAAGGGTGGCCGTTTCATGAAGAAGAAATTATGCGCGCTGGCGCTGGCGGTTCTGCTCCTGCTGCCGGGAACGGGAACGGCAGCCATGTCAAACGCCTTCACAGATTCCTATACCAGTTACGGCTATAACGCATGGGGTGATTCCATCGAAATGCCGGACGGCTATGTGCCGGAACAGGTACTGTATGGACAAGATATGGGAACCACGGCGTTGAGCGAACCGGCAGACTTTTATATAGCCGACGACGGCACAGCGTATCTGGCGGATGCCGGAAATAACCGAATTCTGAAACTGGACGGCAACTTGCGGGTAGTGCAGGAATGGACCGGTACCGTCGGTGCCGACGGCACGGAATATCCCTTTAGCCGACCAACAGGCGTATATCTGGACAGCACCGGAACGCTGTATGTGGCGGATTCCGGTAACGGCAGGGTTGTCAAGATGAACATGGACGGGCATCTGGATCGCTTTTTCCTGGCGCCGGATGATTCCGATGTGCAGACCATGGTGGAGTATAAGCCCTCCAAGGTTCTGGTGGACAATTCCGGGGTGGTGTATGTGCTGGTCAGCGGTCTGTACCGCGGAGCCATCACCTACGATGCGCAGGGCAATTTTTTGGGTTTTTTTGGCTCGAATACGGTGGAAATGCAGATATCGTTGCTGTGGAAGCGTTTCACTCGTCTGTTCATGACCCGGGAACAGCTGGAGAAGCAATGGCGTAATATTCCCGTGGAATTCTCGAATTTTGATTTAGATGCCAACGGCTTTGTTTATACCTGTTCCAGCGGCCTGTTGACCGATGCGTCGACCAATGAGTTGAAAAAAATTAACTTTGCAGGCAGTAATATTTACCGCGGCTCCCGCTCCGGTACCCCCACAGCATGGAACAGCGGTAATTTCGGCGACGTGGAAGTGGCCTATGTCAACGGTTCTAGGGTGGACACCTCCTTTGTGGATCTGTCGGTGGACAGCGATGGCTTCGTGACCGGCGTGGACACCACCCGAGGCCGTGTGTTCCAGTATGACAGCTCCGCCAACCTTATTTTTGCCTTCGGAGGAATCGGGACGCAGGCCGGCACCTTCCAGATCCCCAGCGCCGTGGAGACATTTGAGAATCATATTTATGTGTTGGACAGCGCCAAAAACAACCTGACGATTTTTAAAAGGACGGAATATGGCGATGCGGTCTGGAATGCTGTGGTCAAGTATAATCGGGGCGAATATGTGGAAACAATTCCGGCGTGGGAAACAGTCCTAAAAATCAACAGCAACTGCGAAATGGCTTATGTGGGTATGGGCAAGGCTTACTACCAGCTTGGAGAATATGAAACGGCGCTCGGCTTCTTTGAACAGGGCAATGATACAGAGGGCCGCAGCATGGCTTTTGCCGCTTATCGTTCCGTTTGGATCGGCCAGAATTTCGGCTGGCTGCTGCTTGCACTGATTGCGCTCTGCGTCGGTCTGCCGGTTACGGTGAGTATTCTGCGGCACAGAAAAAGGAGGGGATGACATGAGGGAAAAAGGCATAAAGAAATGGCTTTCACAACCCTTTGAACTGATGATCCATCCCATTGACCGCACCGATACTTGGAAGCGGCAACATACATATTCCTTGTTCACAGCGCTGTTAATTGTGTTTTTGTGGTTTGTTTCCGCAGTGGCGGAATATCAGTTAACGGGCCGTAACTTCAATTTCAATAAGCCTGGCACGCTAAATTTATTTCTGGTGAGCGTTCGGACGGTAGCAGTGTATTTTGTGTTTGTGATCGCCAACTGGGCGGTAACGACGCTACAAGAGGGAAAAGGAACTTTTACACAGATTTTGGTATTTACCGGTTACTCCATGCTGCCAATGGTGCTTTGTTCTTTTTTGGCGACGCTGTTGTCCCAATGGATGGTACAAGATGAAGCCATCTTCCGCAGTTGGGTTATCTGGCTGGGAATTCTCTGGTCGGGCGTAATTTTGTTGACTAGTCTGATGACGTTGCATCAGTATTCTTTCAGCAAAACGATTCTGTCATTTTTGCTGACTGCCTTTGCCATGTTAGTTATCGTGTTTCTGCTGATTCTGTTTTTCAGCCTGATTCAGCAGATGGTCGCGTTCGCCACGACGGCATATAACGAGTTGTATTTCCGGTATGCATAGGAGGTGTGGTATGAAAAAAACGGTAAGTCATCGCGCAGTAGCTGTAGGTCTGACGATTGCATTGTTGTGCTCTATGATTGTCAGTCTGACATCAATTGCAGCCGAGGAGAATATTGCTGCGGAAGGTAATCCATGGGATGTCTCAGCAACTGTGAAGGAACCGGATGTGTACGACATCAGCTGCATGGAGAAGATGGCAGAAAACCGTTCCTTTGCGCTGTATTTGCATAAAACTACGGGACGTTTTGCTGTAGAAAATAAGGCCAACGGCTTGATTTGCTATTCCAACCCGCCAGCTTCCCAGCAAGATGAACGCGCAAAAAACCGCGTTAAGCTGGAAATGGCATCTCAGCTTCTGATCCGATATGCAAAGGGAGACAATACGACGCCTATCTCGGCCACGAGCGCGTCGGAAAATCAAAATCTGAAAATCGTCCCCTGCAAAGATGGCTTTGTGGCTTCCTATGTATTTCAGGAGGAAGGCTTTACCATTCCCCTCAGGGTAACGATTACACAGGATGGACTGTCTGCCGAGCTATTGTTGGATCAGGTGAAGGAGGAAGGTGCAAATTTTCTGCTGGATGTTTCCGTGCTGCCTTATTTAGCAGCGCCGGGTCCGGAGGCGGAAGGTTATATGCTTGTCCCGGACGGCAGCGGTTCACTGATTTATCTGAACAGCGGAAAAAGCGGTAAATATATCAGCTACTCCCAAAAGATTTACGGTGACGATCTTTCCGTGTGGAAAGAGAGCGCCTCTGCGGCTTCGGCTCCTGCCAGACTGCCGGTGTTCGGCATAAAAAACGGTGATAGCGCCGTGCTGGGAATTCTCGAGGAGGGAGCAACGGATGCTGGCTTGCGGGCATCAGTCAGCAGCTCATCCTGTTCTTACAACACGGTTTATCCGGTTTTTACGCTGCGGATGACCGATCTCTATACGCTGGGGAGTTCCTCCTCTGCCACGGTCAACACCATCTATCAGAAAAACGATTTCTCCGGGCGTCTTGCCTGTGTAACCTATCGGTTTCTGTACGGAGATCAAGCGGATTACAGCGGTATGGCGCTAACCTACCGTGCCTATCTTATCGAAAAGAACAGCCTAACGCCAGCGTATTACCGCCGCCGCACCGTACTGGAGCTCATTGGCGGGGTGCAGGTCAATGAATCCTTTCTTGGTGTGCCGGTTGACCGAACGCTGAAGCTGACAACCTACGCACAGGCACAAACATTGGTGGAAGCACTCGTTCATGCGGGGGTAACGGATCTTGGCGTGGTCTATTATAAATGGGCAGCACCGAATATTAACCAAACGCCGCTAACCGGCCAACTGGTTTCGGGTGTACTGGGAGGAGAGAAGACACTTCGTGCGTTTCTGGATTTTTGCACGGGAAACGGAATCAACGATGTGTTTCTGGATCTGGATCTGACCACCTATGAAAAGGGTGGTGTGTTCTTTTCCAAAAACAAGCACTGTGCCAAACTACTCAGCGCTCTTCCCGCCACAGTACGTGTCTATTCTCTTAGCACCGGCTGTGAAAATCCCGATGCACCGTGGAGCTATCTGGCGTCGTTGGATTTTCTCGCCAAACAAGCACGGAGTCTCTCCGGAAGAATGGAGGTTCTCGGAACAGCCGGGCTGTCGTTAAGCTACGACGGCGACCGACTTTATACCGACTATGTACGTACCAGTGCCGATGCCTCCCGTGCGGAGACGCTGGCCGTTTATAAACAAATTCGAGAGCAGCTTGCGCAGGGCCGTCCAGTAGCCACCCGAGGCGGAAACGCCTATGTGGTTGGTGATTCCTCTCTGGTGCTGTCGACTCCGGACGGCAGCAGCGGCTTTGATATTGAGGATGAGACAGTGCCGTTTTATTCGTTGGTCATGGATACCCTGCTGGAAAGCACATTTTCGCCAATAAACCGCAGCAGCAGTCCCTCTGATTTGCTGCTTCAGACGCTGGAGTGTGGCGCATCATTGCAATTTTCGTTGTTTTCTTCTTCGCCGTATGCACTGAAAAATACGCTTTACAGCAGCTGGTACGGATCGTCCGCATCCGATTGGCAGCAAACACTGTGTGAATATGACGCGATTCTGCGCAACGTTTACGCACAGATTGGCGAAGCGTCTATGGTTCATCATCAAAAGGTGGCATCGAATGTCTTTGAGACCCGTTGGAGCAATGGAAAGCGCCTGCTGGTCAATTATGCGGACACGGCATATGTGATGGACGGTCAGACGGTTCCAGCCAGAGGTTGGCTGGTTATATGACGGGAAATGTCCCGGAAGGAGCCCTGTTATGAAACGTATCTCGATAAGCTATGAGCGGAAGAAGCATCTGATCGGGTATGCCTTTGTCGCCCCATGGATTCTGGGTGGACTCTACTTTTTTTTGCTTCCGCTAATCCAATCGGTGATCTATTCGGTTTCCGAGGTTGCTATAAAAAGCGGTGGCATGGAGACGAATTGGGTTGGTTTTTCTTATTATTACCGCGCCCTCTTCACCGACCGTGAAGCGACACAACTGCTTTGGTCGTCCCTGAGCAGCGTATTAATAAAGACGGTGTATATTGCGATTCTCAGCCTATTCGTGGCCGTCGTGCTGAATCAGAAATTCTTCGGCCGAACGGCGGCGCGGGCGGTGTTCTTTCTTCCGATAATCGTGACCAGCGGCGTTGTCATTTCCATAATCAACGGCGATTCCACGGCATCTTCGCTGTTCACCGGGACGGATTCTTCCACTATGGTGAAATCCTTCGAACTGGTGAAATTGCTCAACGACATCGGTTTTCCCGACAAAGTGACGCAGTTGTTGACCGGGCTGGTGGATCAGGTGCTGAATATCGCGTGGGTCTGTGGCGTACAAATTTTGATTCTGCTGTCAGGACTGCAGACCGTGCCTGGCCATTTGTATGAGGCGGCCAAGATGGACGGCGCCAGCGGATGGGAATCTTTCTGGTTCATCACGTTTCCTATGCTGTCCCCGATGTTGTTACTTACGATTATTTATTCCATAGTAGACGGCCTGTCGGATTATTCCAATAAATATCAGAAATTGATCCTGTCCTACGCGAATACGTATTTGAATTTCAGCTACAGTGCGGCGCTTTCGACGATCTATATGCTCCTGTCCGGTCTGTTCATCGGGCTGGTGTTCTTGATTGCCCGGCGGTATGTGTTTTATATGGCGGATTGAACGGAGATGACAGTATGAAAGAAAACAAACGCGTTTTCAGGCTCCGAAAATGGGAAAAATCGGTTTGGCTTTCCCGCTCGGGAGGCTGTATATGGGCGCTGACCCGGGCCGTGTTCCTGTTGGGCATGGCGTTTATTATCCTGTATCCGCTGCTGTATATGATCAGCATGGCCGTGCGGCCGGTGGCGCAGCTTCACGATCCGGCAGTGGTCTGGTTTCCAAAATCCGTTACCTTGGAAAATATTTTGGACGCAATGGATAAAATGGGCTTGTCCCGTCCGCTGTTCAACAACAATGCGTTAGTCAATTCTGTTGTGTTGGACGTGGTGTCTGCTACACTACAGATGCTGGTTACAGCCATGATTGGCTACGGATTTGCCCGGTTTGAATTCAAGGGAAAGACACTGATGTTCGGTGTCGTCATTCTCTCTATAATTGTCCCGGTCAACAGTATTATTATTCCGACCTATCTGAATTACCGTTTCTTTGACCTGTTCGGCATTACCAATATTCTCGGTCGACTCATCAAGGGAAGTCCGATTTATTTGCCGCTGGTGGACAATATGCTGTCCTTCTATCTGCCGGCACTTCTGGGCAGCGGAATCCGATCTGGTCTTTGCATTTTCATCTACCGACAATTTTTCAAGGGAATGCCCCGTGAATTGGAGGATGCGGCAGCCATTGATAACTGCGGTGCATTTGCTACATTCTTCCGAATATTCTTGCCCAACGCCCGGTCGCCCATGCTGACTGTTTTCGTACTGTCGCTGGTGTGGTACTGGAGTGACTATTACTACTCTTCCATGTTTTTCCCTTCGTTCCGGACGGTGTCCATCGGCTTGAGCCAGCTGCAGTCGGCTATGTCGACGGATGTGGCGACCCGCGATCCTTACAGAGAGCTGGTGGTGATGCAATCCGGCGCGCTGATAGCGATTATCCCGCTGCTGATTTTCTATCTCTTTATCCAGCGCCGGTTTACAGAATCGGTGGAACGCAGCGGCATTGTAGGATGACGCGATCTGTCCAATTGTCTTTCGGCGGAACGCGGATAGAAAGTGCTTTCCGGAAAAGTTCCGCTGCAAATAAATTTTAGGAGGTATTGTTATGAAAAAAAATCTTAGCGCCTTTCTCGCAATCTTATTCGCTCTGTGCCTGCTTTTATCCTTTCCCATCGCGCTGGCAGAGACAGAAACCGACACTGTGAATCTGATTCAGAATGGGGACTTTGAGGCTGAATTGGGCAGCGAATGGTCAAGCATCGGCACCATAACGCGTGTAACCGGACTAAAGTCCAATACCAGCAATGTGGTGAAAGTGACCAAGGCCACCGCGTGGGATTCGCCTAAGCAGACCATAAGCCTGAAAGCCGGCGTGGAATACACCATCTCATGGAAATTCCAGATGCCCTGGTCCACCTATAACTGGTGCTATTCCATTATGGGTTTGGAGGATCAAAGCGGAAATAAGATAGCCCAGCCCGATTGGTCTACTGTAGTTTATGATGGATCTACCAGCAACGACTATGATTGGCAATCTTTCTCCTACACTTATACACCCAGCAAGGATGTCACCGTGACGATAGTGATGTATACTTATAATGGCGACAACGATGCCTCCATCAATTCGACTTATTATTTGGATGACATTGCCGTCACCTATAAACAACAGTCTGAAACGGCCGATACATCCTCCACAACCAGTTCCACTTCAAGCACCACAACCACAACTGCAACTGAACCGACCACGGCATCTTCAACGGCCGGTTCCACTTCAAGCACCACGGCAGACACTTCTGAGACCAAAGCGGACAATATGTTGCGCAATCCCGGTATGGAGGACGATTTCTATTTTGACAGCGACAATGAATCTGCTTGGAGCACAGATCTGTCGTGGGTTGCTAAGAATCCGGGCTGGGCAACCGTCACCCGTAGTGCCGACCGGGCGCATAGTGGTCAGTATTCGTTGCTGTGTACCGATCGAATTGGTTTTTACTGCACGCCTACGCAGCTGCTGTTGTTTGACGTAGACAACGCAGAAAAAGAAGCCAAAGATAAAATGCTGACGGTGGAACCGGGGAAGACCTATCTCTTCAGCGGTTACGTCTATGTGCCAAAATCCGAAATGACTGCCGATTCTGTACGTATCAAGGCGGCGATTTATGACGAAAACGGTGCCTTCATTAAGAACAGTGAGGCGGAAGGAGATGCCGCACAGGTCTTTGTGACCACACAGGGAGACGAATGGGTCAAATTTGACCTGAAATTTACATATCGCGGCGAAAAAGCACTATCCGCTTGCTTCATCTCCTTTGAAACAACCAATGCGGACTGGAGCGGCTTTACCGGCGACTTTTATTTGGATGATGTTTTTCTAAGCTATGAGGGTTATACCAACCCCACCGCTCCTACAGAGGCTCCCACGACGCTCACTACTAAACAGAACAGCGAACCGGCTCCGTCCACCGGTGTGTGTCTGCCACTGCTGGCCATGGGAGTAATGGGTATGTCGGCGGCTCTGCTGCTGACATGCAGAAAAAAAGCGGAATAAGCGGTTTCTTCCGTTGACTTTTCCGGCGGCCGCAGAACCTTCTTCTGCGGCCGTCGGTTCTATAAAGGAGGCACGTTATGAATGGCTTTGGCCATTTTACCTTCGGATCGCCGGAACCGCAGACGCCGGCAAAATGGAAGTATCCATCCCGTTTGCCGCCAGCCGGTCCGCTGAACTATCCGGCGGAAAGGATTCGTTTCACCGATACACCCCGCGGCTGTAGACTGGAGCTTCCGTTGTTGGGAGAAGAGCATATATACGGTCTCGGTCTGCAGCTTAAAGGCTTCGATCACCGTGGCAGGAAGCGTGCACTGCGCCCCAACGCCGATCCGTGTGGAGACAGCGGTGACAGTCATGCGCCGGTTCCGTTTTATGTGACCACTTCCGGCTATGGTGTGTTTATCGATACGGCCCGGGATATTTCCTGCTATCTGGGCTATGCCCGGAAGCAAAGGCGCCGGGCGGAAACGCTGCCTCAGACCATGGCGTCCTCTACGGAGGAGCTCTATTCGACAGTAGTCACCGGCGGCGGAGAATATGTGATTGTGGAGATTCCCGTGGCCAAGGGCGTGGATGTATATATTTTTGAAGGTGCCTCGGTAGGCGATGTGGTGGCACAGTACAACCTTTTTTCTGGCGGCGGCTGTCTACCGCCCCTTTGGGGCTTGGGTGTGCAATATCGCTGTTATACCAACGCAACGCAAGCGGATGTGTTGAAGCTAGCTGACTCTTTCCGGGAAAAGGAGATTCCCTGTGATGTTATCGGTCTGGAGCCGGGCTGGCAGTCCCATGCGTATTCCTGCACCTATGTCTGGGATCCGTCCCGCTATCCGGAGCCGGATGCATTGCTTGGTCACCTGCGGGAGCAGCAGTATCAGATAAGTCTGTGGGAGCATGCGTTTGTCAACGCGGCTTCACCGCTGTACGATACGCTGTATCCTCACAGCGGTGATTTTGAAGTGTGGCAGGGCTTGGTGCCGGATTTTTCATTGGAAGATGCGCAGGCTCCCTTTGCCGACTATCACCGGCGTCAGCTAGTTGAAAAGGGGGTATATGCCTTTAAACTCGATGAATGCGATGGCAGTGATTTTACCGGGGGCTGGACATTCCCGGACGGCGCGCAGTTCCCCTCGGGTTTGGACGGAGAACAGATGCACAGCCTGTTCGGAATTCTGTATCAGCGGACGATGCTGCGTGCGCTGGGTGACCGGCGTACACTTTCCAACGTGCGCAACTCTCATGCCTTAGCGGCGCCGTATCCATTCGTTCTGTACAGCGATCTGTATGAGTTTCCCGATTTTGTACGCGGGTTAGCCTCCGCCGGCTTTTCGGGGCTTCTTTGGACACCGGAGGTTCGCCACGGCGTCGATAAAGAAGATCTGATCCGCCGTCTGCAGGCACTGGTTTTTTCGCCGCAAACTCTGATCAATGCATGGTATATCGAGCAGGGGACGCCTTGGGAACCGCTGGGCGCGGAGAATGAGGTGCTGACGCTGCTGCGCTGCCGGATGTCTCTGATTCCCTATTTGTATACGGCATTTTACCGATACCGTGAGGAGGGGATTCCCGTGGCCCGCGCACTGGTGTGCGATTATACGGATGATCCCGAAACCTATGCAATTGATCAGGAGTATTTGCTGGGCGATGCACTCCTAATAGCACCTTTGGCGCCCCACGAAGCACAGCGACAGGTCTATCTTCCCGGAAACGGCTGGTTTGATTTCTGGACAGAGGAATTCTATGTTCCCGGTTGGCATACGGTTGCGACGGATCGCATTCCGGTGTTTGTTCGACGCGGGAGTACGGTGCCGATGGCGCAGCCGCTACCCTGCGTGGGTGACAACCCCTGCTTTGACGTGGAGCTTCGCTGCTATGGAGATGACGCCCGCTGTACATTTGTTGTGGATGACGGCGTTTCTTATTCCGACGTGTGCAGACTTCTGGAGACGGACCGGGAGGGCCGCCTCCCGGACAATCCCCGTTACCGGATTTCCTCCGTTCGGTTCATCGGTTCCGACCGGAACTCTATTTAATCAAAGAAAGGTGTTAAAAATATGAAAGTTGGCATAATTGGCTGCGGAAATATTGCGAACAATGCGCATATTCCAGCCTATATGAAAAATCCCCTTGTGGAGATCGCCTATTTCTGCGACATTCTACCCGAACGGGCGACAGCGGCTGTCGCTAAATATGGCTGCGGCAAAGCTGTGACAGATTATCATGACGTTTTAAGTGATCCGGAAGTGGATGCCATATCGGTATGTACACCCAACAACGTACATCCGGTTATCACCATGGACGCACTCAAAGCAAATAAACACGTGCTGTGTGAAAAGCCCGCAGCCCGGACCTATCCGGAGGTGCTGGAGATGCAGCGGGTGCAGCATGAGACTGGAAAAGTGCTGAACATTGGTGTAGTCAACCGTTTCAACGACGGTGTGAACCGCATTAAGGAATATATTGATGCGGGTAAGCTGGGTGAGATTTATCAGGTCTATGTCAGCTTCCGTAAAAGCCGTTGTATTCCTGGACTTGGTGGTGCGTTTACGACGAAAGCCATTTCCGGCGGCGGTGTACTTATCGACTGGGGCGTCCATTTTCTCGACATCGTGATGTATTGCTGCGGTGATCCCAAACCGCTAACCGTTACCGGTGAAACCTTTTGCAAGCTGGGAAAGGATATGAAGGCTTATACTTATGTCGATATGTGGGCCGGTCCGCCAAAATACGACGGAATCTACGACGTGGATGATGCCGTTACCGGCATTATCCGTACCTCTGGCCCGGTCATCAACTTCAATGGCGCCTGGGCACAGAACATCGGTCACGACGAAATGTATATCGATTTTCTCGGAACCAAGGCAGGTATACGCCTTCATTATGGTGAACAATTCGACGTCTTCGGAGTGGAGAACGGCGCACTGATTTCTTATACGCCTCAGTTCCCCCAGCGTAATCACTTTGAAAATGAGATCAATGCTTTCGTGGATTGCATAGTCTCGGGGGAAAAGCTGCCGGCTCATATTGATACAGTGGCCGTTACAGCCCGCATGATGCAAGCAATTTACGACTCTGCCGAGCAGCATCGGGAGATTGTACTGGAGTAGGAGGATTTTTATGAAAATCGGGTTTATCGACTATTATCTGGACGAATGGCATGCCAACAATTACCCTGGCTGGTTTAAAGAAGTGGATCCGGACGCAGACGTAGCGTATGGGTACGCTATGATTGACAGTCCCAAGGGAGGGCTGTCCACTGACGAATGGTGCCAGAAAAACCATATAGAACGCTGCTGCACAATTGAAGAAATCGTGGAAAAGAGCGACGTGCTGGCTGTACTGTCCCCGGATAACTGCGAACTGCACGAGGCGCTTTGTCAGCTGCCCCTTCGTTCTGGTAAACGGGTTTATATTGATAAAACCTTTGCTCCGGATCTGGCTTCTGCCCGCCGCATTTTTGCTCTGGCGGACCAGTATCACACACCTTGCTATTCCACCTCCGCACTGCGATTCGCCAAGGAATATCAGGGAATTGATCCGGCCAACATTGCAGGCATCGCCGGCATCGGCGGCAACGCCTTTGAAATTTATGTCATCCATCAGATTGAACCCATTCTGATGCTGATGCGTGCGCCGGTCAAACGGGTCATGGGAATGCCCAGTGAACATTTCTATACACTGACTTTAGAGTTTACCGACGGTCGACTGGCCACTATTAACGGATATACCTACGGCCTGCCCTTCTCGTTGCACATTGCTATGAAGGACGGCACCACCAAAGCAGCCGAAGTTGTCAGCGACTGCTTCAAGCCTTTTATCCGTGAACTGATCCGGTTTTATAAAACCGGCGCACTTCCGGTAGAGCACGAGGAAACACTGCAGATTATGGCTGCCCGAGAAGCGGCGGTGCGTGCCATGGCGCTGCCCGGACAATGGATTTCGTTATGATAAAAGGGGAAAACAACCGAATGGATTGGAAGAACTTATTCCGTAGCGACGAAAAGCCGTTGGAACGGCTGGTTCCGGATGGCGGTTTTGCGGCTATATTCCGCACGATAGCCTGCATCGGTGACAGCCTAGCTTCGGGCGAATTTGTCTCAATAGATGATGAACGCCATGTTGGCTTCCACGATATGTACGACTATTCGTGGGGACAATTCATGGCACGGACGCTGGGCTGCACGGTTTTTAATTTTTCCCGCGGCGGCATGACGGCGAGGGAATACGTGACAACCTTTGCCGATCAGCAAAATTTTTGGGCAACGTCCAAGGCCGCGCAGGCATATATCCTTGCACTGGGCGTCAACGATATAACCGAAGCCATCCAGAACAACACCGATCTAGGCAGCACTGCGGATATCACTCCAAATTACTGGGACAACGGAAAAACCTTCGCTGGCTATTATGCTTCTATCGTGCAGAGACTGAAGACGTTGCAGCCGAACGCTAAGTTCTTCTTTATGACGATTCCCGTCTCTGACTCCGAAGGACGGCGGCTGGAACTGGAGGAACAGCATGCTGCGCTGCTATACGATCTGGCGGCTATGCTGGGCAACGCCTATGTGATGGACTTTCGGAAATATGCGCCGGAATACGACGAGGAATTTCGCGACAAATTCTATATGACAGGCCATATGACCCCCTGCGGCTACCGCCTGACAGCCCAGATGGTAATGAGTTATCTGGACTGGATCATCCGGCACCACATGGACGATTTCCGTAAAGTGGGTTTTATTGGTACTCCCTACATTAACGTGGACTACCGGTAATAATCAGTCAAATAAAATACAAATGAAAGAAGCAACTTAAAACAAAATCTGATATCAGCTGCGTATTCAATTTGCAGACGGTCGTTCCGACACAATTGCCGGCCCGCCATCCCCGATAAATATAGCGCATGGTCGGTACAGCAACTGTTAAAAGCCAAATCGAATTTACTACACCAGTCATGACCCCCGGCAAAGCCGGGGGCTTGAGTAAGTCCTAGAAGGGCATAATATGGACAACGCCCCTCAAGGGGCCACGAAGGGGCCGGCCAACTGCATTGCTGACTCATGGCGGCCCCTTAAGGGGCTTTTCTTATGCCTTGGTTGCTACCCGTAAACAGGTCGATAAATTCCTTTAAGCTCATCTGGTCTGCTATCTGATCTTCCTCAAGTTGTCGTTTGATATATGCTTGTATCTGCTTTTGTTTCTCCCTACTGTATCCACAAAATATCCTCTTGCCCAGAAATGCCGATCTCTGTACTTGTGCTTCAAATTTGCATGAACGATATGGAAATCGACGCCAGGACATCCACAAAGCTAAAGATGACAGTTATGCTTGGACATATACCAGCGTGAAGAATATTCTGACGGATGAGAGCTATGCCGGTGTGTTGACCAACCACCGCAGACTGATGCGGGAGGGAAAAATATACGTTGTACCTGAAACTGAGCAACTTCGTCACGAGGAAGTCTATCCAGTCATTTTCCAGAGAGAGGAGTGAAATCGGGTGCAGGAATTGCTGAGCCAGCCAGTCAGGAATCATTCGGCATCAGGCAATAAAGCCGAGCATCGGTATGCAGGACTGCTAACCTGTGCTGAACGCGGGAATCCATTCGTCCCAATAATCCGTTATTGAAACGGCAGCCGCCGGGCGGAATATGTCTGCAAAGGCTACCACCGGGATAAGGGGGGCGGACGAAAAGTTGGACTGAATGCCATCCGGAAAGGAATGAAAGATGTATTCAGAAGAGCGGCGAAACCTCTGAATTAAAAGCCACTGCGGCCGCGGTTAGAAACAACGGCTAAAGTATAATTGCCGTTACCGGGAATTCTAAATCTTGGCTCGGAAAATATGCAGATGTTTGTCTAACCGCTACCGTTAATTGGGAAGGCAGAAAACTTAACCGTGCGCCAAGATGTTCAATCATAGCGGAAATTTTAATTTTACAATGCCTTTCTATTCGGTAAATCTCACGCCGACGGAATATATTAAACACCACCCGGAAGATATGGAGCATTTTGTACCGCAGTTGCGTCCGGCGTCTCAGCAGAGAAGGCTTTGAGATTTGCAAACTGCGTAGCGGGGAATTACCGTTTCGAAAATGGGATCGCAGGCAAGCCTGCTGACGCTTAAAGAGGTTATAGCCGCTATGAAAGCAAACAGATTTAATATTGCATCGTTTGAAAAACTAAAAAAGGAAGATGAATAATGGAAATATTTACAACGATGATTACGCCGTATAAAACCGACGGGAGTATAGACTCTGAAACTGCGCAAAAATATGTTGACTGGTATTTTGAAAACGGTCTTGACGGAATATTTGCAATATGTCAGTCCAGCGAAATATTTTATCTTTCCCTAGAAGAAAGAGTCGCGCTTAATAAACTGGTCTACGAACGGGCAAAACAGTTAGAAAGAAAAAGCGGAAGAAAATTTACGGTTATTTCTTCGGGGCATGTTTCAGATACGATAGAAGAACAGGCGGCAGAGCTAGGTGAGATTTTTAACTCCGGGACAGACGCTTTAATATTGATTACAAACCGTCTGGATATAAATAATGAGGGCGATGATACATTTATAAGGAACGCTGAGCGGCTGTTAAAGCTTTTGCCGGAAAACGCAAAGCTTGGGCTATATGAATGTCCTTACCCTTTTAAGAGACTTGTAACTCCTAAAATTCTTGATTGGTGTCTTTCAACGGGAAGGTTTTATTACATGAAGGATACCAGCTGTGATATTCAGATTATAAAAGAAAGGTGCAAACAGGTTGAAGGAAGCTGCTTTAAGCTCTTGAATGCCAACTGCCAAACGCTGCTGGAAAGCATGCGCTGCGGAGGCGGCGGGTATTGCGGAATTATGTGTAATTTTCATCCAAAGCTGTATGCATGGTTAGGTAAAAATTCAGAAAGCGAGCCGAAAAAAGCAAATCTTATTCAATCGGTAATCGGAACCTTCGGTTTTACCGAAAAAGGGCTGCCGTATCCGTTGACAGCAAAATACCATATGAATTTGTGCGGTATTCCGACTGAAAATATAACCAGAAACCAAAAAAGTGAAGAATTAAACGAATATAGCAAAAGCTGTATTAAACAAATGAAATTCGCGACAGATTATCTTGAAACTATACTATAAAACAGGGGCGAAATTAAATGAAAGGATATCCTTTTTGAAGCTACGCTCCGTACAGACCTCTGGCGATATTTATATTTGCCGTGTTGCTCCTGGTGTAAATTCGATCCATTTCGAATGGCTTGATACTGCTCAAAGCACTCTGCCTCATTGTAATGATCAGTAATGTGTTGAGCAATTTGGGTAATCCGTAGCCGCCAGACCAAGCTGAAGCGGGACAGCTGACGGAGATGCAAAAAATGTGGGCGTTGAGAAAACCAATCCTCGACGCCCATATTTTGTCGTTACAGGAAAAGATTCAGATGTTGGAGAGGGAGATTGACGAAATCGTGATGGAGAAATTGCGGCAAAAGAAATTGCAACAGTATGACCAGCGGATAAAACAGGAGGCAGTATGAAACTAAATATGGCTGAAAGAACAGGGTGGATAAA
>CATWUX010000036.1 GCA_958354085.1 uncultured Oscillospiraceae bacterium
GTATGCGGTTTCCCGGCAGGTCGAATGCGGGCGAATCGCAGACAAGCGGCGCGAAATTTTGGTATGAAAGGCGGTGGCGCACGTGGCGATCACCAGTCGGGACAACCCGCTTGTGCGGGAGATAAAGCGGCTGCTGACCGATGCGCGTGCCCGCCGCAAAAGCGGTCGGTTTGTTACCGAGGGCGCGCGCCTGTGCGCCGACGCCGCACGCTCCGGCGTATCCGTGACGGCGGTGCTGTATACGGCGCGTGCAGCGCAGTTATACGCCCCGTCGCTGGACGAGCTGCGCCGTGTTTGCGGCACGGTGCAGGAAATCCCGGACGAGCTGGCGCGCTATATCGCCGACACCGCGTCGCCGCAGGGAGTGTTCTGCTTGTGCGAAACGCCGGATAACCGGCTCGCGGACGGCACGCTGCGTCCCGATGGGCAGTATCTGGCGTTGGAGGATGTGCAGGACCCCGCGAATCTCGGAACGGTCATCCGTACCGCCGAAGCCATGGGGCTGGACGGCTTATTGCTGTCCGCCGGCTGCTGCGATGTCTATAACCCCAAGGTCGTACGCGGCAGTATGGGCGGCGTGTTCCGCTTGCCGGTGCATACGGTGGAGGATATGTGCGCCGCCGTGGAGGTCTGGCAGCAGCAGGGCTTCCGCTGCTGGGCGTGCGTGGTGGATAAAACGGCTACGCCGCTGACGCAGGCGACGTTCGGCAAGGGCGTGATCTGTCTTATCGGCAACGAGGGAAACGGCCTGCGTCCGGAAACCGTCGCGGTTTGCCGGAATCGGCTGACGATCCCCATGCCCGGACGGGCGGAATCCCTCAACGCCTCGATGGCGGCCGGCATCGTTTTGTGGGAAATGGGGAAAACCCGATAAGGGGGAGACGTTGTGGATACACGCGTGTATTGGATATGGATGCAGCAGGCGCTCGGTGCGGGAAATCCCGCCGCCGGCCGGTTGCTTTCTCTCTTTGAAACTCCCGCACAAGTGTACGCGGCGTCGCCGGAGGAACGGGCGCAGGCCGGTGCGTCAAAATCGGTGCTGGAGCGGCTGAAAAACCGCTCGCTGGAGACGGCCCGTGCCATTTTGGAGCAGGTTTTGCAGCGGGAGCAGTGGCTGCTTACGCCGGATGATGCGCTGTATCCCGCGCTGCTGCGCGGACTGCCGGATCTGCCGCTGGTGCTGTACGGGCAGGGGCAGACGCTGGATCTGGACTGGATGCCGGCTGTTGCGATGATCGGTACGCGCAGCGCGTCCGCTTACGGGCAGGCGATGGCACGTCGTATGGCGGCGTCGTTGGCCGCCGGCGGGATGACCGTGGTGAGCGGCGGTGCCGTGGGGATTGACGCGGCATGCTTGCAGGCGGCGATGGAGGCCGGCGGCACGGTCGTGTCGGTGCAGGCGTGCGGGCTGGACGTGAACTACCCGGCGGAAAACGCGGGAATGCGCCGCCGGATCTTGGAAACGGACGGGATGCTGGTGTCGGAATATCCGCCCGGCACGCCGGTGACGCCGGGCTGCTTCCCCATTCGCAACCGACTGATGAGCGGCATGACGCTGGGCACCTGCGTGATCGAGGCGCCGGAGCGCAGCGGCGCGCTGATCACCGCGCGGCTGGCGTGTGAGCAGGGGCGGGATGTGTTTGCCATTCCCGGCGCCATTACCTCACCGAAAAGCGGCGGCGCCAACGAGCTGATCAAACGCGGGGCGCGCTTGGTGAGTGACGCTTGCGAAATTATAGGCGAATATCAGCCGCTGTATGCGTCCATATTGGATATTGAAGCGGCGGCGGATATGCAGGATCGGATACGCCGCGAGGACGGGAAATTCCCCGAAAGCGCTCCGGAAACAAAACCGCGGCGGAAGCGGCCGGCTCCGGCGAAAGAACCGATGCCTACCCAGACCAAGCAAGCGGTCGCCGTACCGGAAGGAGCTTCACCGCTGGCAAAGCGGATTTTCGAAGCGCTGACGGAGGAGCCGCAGCATATCGACGTGCTGGCGCAGAATATGGCGCTGCCCACGGAGCAGGTGCTGGCCGGGCTGACCGAGCTGGAGCTGTTCGGCGCGGCGCAAAGCTATGCCGGACGTCTGTATTCTTGCTGAACAAGCGGTTCGACTGTGCGTATTGAAGAATGGGAAAGAGACGCTTTCCCATTCTTCAATACGTAATTTTGATAGAAAAGACAGGTGATGGCGATATGTCAAAGCTGGTTATTGTGGAATCACCAGCCAAAGCGAAAACCATTCAGAAATATCTGGGGGCGGGATACGAAGTGATCGCCTCCATGGGTCATATCCGGGATCTGCCCAAAACGCTGCTGGGCGTCGATATCGAACACGGTTTTAAACCGCGTTATGTGGATATTCCGGGAAAATCGGCGCTGATCAAGCAGCTCAAGGCGATGGCCGCCGATGCAGACGGCGTCATTCTCGCAACCGACCCGGATCGCGAGGGCGAGGCGATCTCCTGGCATCTGGCGCAGCTGCTCAAGGTGGATCTCAACGAAAAAAACCGTGTGACTTTTAATGAAATTACCAAAACCGGTGTGCAGCAGGGGATGCAGCAGCCGCGGTTGCTGGATATGGATCTGGTCAACGCCCAGCAGGCGCGCCGTATTCTGGATCGCATCGTGGGCTATAAGCTCAGCCCGTTTTTGTGGAAAAAAGTCCGCAAAGGGCTGTCCGCCGGGCGCGTACAGTCGGCGGCGGTCAGCATTATTGTGGATCGTGAGGACGAGATACGCGCGTTCGTCAGCGAGGAATATTGGAGCTTGGACGCCTTGCTGTCCGCCACCGAAAAGGGTAAGGCGTTTCCGGCGCGTTTCCACGGCACGAAAAAGGGCAAGGTAAAAATTGCCAACAAGGAAGAAGCGGACGCGATTCTGGCGGCTCTGCAAAACGCGGCATTCACCGTGGATACGGTCAAGCGCGGCGTACGGCAGATCTCGCCGCAGCCGCCGTTCATCACCTCCACCATGCAGCAGGAGGCCAGCCGCAAGCTGGGCTTTGCCGCGCGCCGGACGATGAAAGCCGCGCAGGAGCTGTATGAAGGCGTGGAAATTCCGGAAATCGGCGCGGTCGGTTTGATTACCTATATGCGTACCGACTCGCTGCGCATTTCCGAGGATGCGCGCAAGGAGGGCTGCGACTATATCCGCGAACGTTACGGCGCGGACTACCTGCCCGAAAAGCCGCGTTATTTCAAATCCCGCAATAACGCGCAGGACGCACACGAGGCGATCCGCCCGTCTATGCCGGCGCTGACGCCGGAACGCGTAAAAGACGCGCTGAGCGCCGACCAGTATAAGCTGTATAAGCTGATCTGGGATCGTTTTATTGCCAGCCTGATGGCCAATTGCGTACAAGACACCTGTCAGATGGATATCACCGCCGCGGATTATTTGTTCAAGGCTTCCGGTTACACGGTGCGGTTTGATGGCTATACCGTGCTGTATGTCGAGGGCAAGGACGAGGAAAGCGAGACCGGCGGCCCGCTGCCGGCACTGAACGAGGGCGATAAGCTGCACCTGCGCGAGCTGAAGGGCAACCAGCATTTCACGCAGCCGCCCGCCCGCTATACCGAGGCGACGCTTATCAAGGCGCTGGAAGAAAACGGCATCGGCCGTCCGTCCACATATGCGCCGACGATCAGCACGATCCTGTCCCGCGAATACATCGAGCGGGAGGGAAAATCGCTCAAGCCCACGGCGCTGGGCGAGGTGACGACGCGGCTGATGAAAGAGCAGTTCCCCGAGGTGGTGGACGTAGAGTTCACCGCGAACATGGAACAGCAGCTGGACGGCGTGGAAAGCGGCAAGCGCGATTGGGTGCAGACGCTGGACAGCTTCTATCAGGAGTTTGCCAAAACGCTGGCAAAGGCGGAGGAAAACCTCTCCGGCGAGCGGATCGCTGTTCCGGAAGTGGAAAGCGACGTGGTGTGCGACCTCTGCGGGCGGAAGATGGTGGTCAAAACCGGCCGCTACGGCAAGTTCTTGGCTTGCCCCGGTTACCCGGAATGCAAAAACACCAAGCGGATCGTCGAAGAAACGCCCGGCATCTGTCCGAAATGCGGCGGAGCGATCCATGCGAAGAAATCCAAAAATAACCGAAAATTTTTCGGCTGCTCCAACTATCCGAACTGCGATTTCGTGACATGGAGCGAACCGACTGCCGAGCTTTGCCCGAAATGCGGCAAAACCCTTTTCAAGAAAAAGGGCAAAAACGCCGGTCTATATTGCCTGACCGAGGGCTGCGGGTTTGAGAAGGAACCGGAAAATAAGTAAAAACGAGGTGAGGCGGTTTGGCGCAGTCCATTACGGTGATCGGCGCCGGTCTGGCGGGCTGTGAGGCGGCGTGGGCGATCGCCCGCGCCGGTGTACCCGTTACGCTGGTGGAGATGAAACCGGAAAAAATGTCGCCCGCCCATCATGCGGCGGGTTTTGCGGAGCTGGTTTGCTCCAATTCGCTCAAGGCGCGGCGGCTGGAAAGCGCGGCGGGATTGCTGAAAACCGAAATGCAGCGGTTTGGCTCGGTGTGTATGGACGCCGCGCTGCGCTGTGCGGTGCCGGCGGGCGGCGCTCTGGCCGTGGAACGCGATACCTTTTCCGCGCTGGTGACGCAGGCGGTGGAAAACCACCCGCTGATCACCGTTGAGCACCGCGAGATCACGGCGCTGCCCGCAGAGGGCGTGACCGTGGTCGCGACCGGCCCGCTGACGGCGCAACCGCTCGCGGACGAGCTGCGCTCCCTGTGCGGTGGTGCGCTCAGCTTTTTCGACGCGGCCGCCCCGATCGTGACGGCTGACAGCGTGGATCGCGCGTACGCGTTTTGCGCGTCCCGCTATGACAAGGAGGAAAGCGGCGAGGGCGATTATATCAACTGCCCGATGAACCGCGAGGAATACGAGGCGTTCCATGCCGCGCTGGTGACGGCGGAAACCGCGCCGCTGCACGCGTTTGACCGGCCGGAGGAGCCGCGCGTGTACGAGGGCTGTATGCCCATTGAGGTGTTGGCAAGGCGCGGGACGGACGCGATCCGGTTCGGTCCGATGAAACCGGTCGGCCTGCGCGACCCGCGCACCGGCCACCGTCCGTGGGCGGTGCTGCAGCTGCGCAGGGAAAATGCGCAGGGAACGCTGCTGAATCTGGTCGGTTTCCAGACCAATCTGAAATTTGGCGAGCAAAAACGGGTGTTCGGGATGATCCCCGCGCTGCACGACGCAGAATTTATGCGCTACGGTGTGATGCACCGCAACACGTTTTTGGATTCGCCGCGGCTGCTGACGGCGGGCTTTGCGTTCCGCACCCGTCCGGGGCTGTTTTTCGCGGGACAGATGACCGGCGTGGAGGGGTATATGGAATCCGCTTCCTCCGGTATTCTGGCCGGTACCAACGCCGTACGGTTTCTGCGCGGCGAAGCGCCGCTGATTTTGCCGCCCGATACCATGATGGGGGCGCTGGCGGCCTACATCAGCGATGAAAGTGTGAAAGATTTTCAGCCGATGGGCGCGAATTTTGGTATTTTACCGCCGATCGAGCCGAAAATTCGGGATAAAAAGCAGCGGTATGCCGCGCTGGCGCAGCGGGCGCTGGACAGCTTGGAAACCGTTTTATAAAACAGACGTAAACGAAAGGATGGTCTTTAATGCGTGTAATTGTGGATGCGTTCGGCGGCGACAACGCCCCGCTGGAAATCATCAAGGGCGCGGCGCTGGCCGTTGCCGAATATGGCTATACCGTCGTTCTGACCGGCAGCGAGGCGGAGATCCGCCGTGTGGCGGCGGAAAACGCGATTTCGCTGGACGGCATGGAAATCGTGGATGCGCCGGACGTGATCTCCATGGAAGACGAACCGCGCAGTATTCTGAAAGATCATAAAAACTGCTCGATGGCGGAGGGGTTGCGGCTGCTCGCGAGCGGAGGGGGCGATGCGTTCGTCACCGCCGGCAGCACCGGCGCGCTGATCATGGGTGCGACCTTCTTCGTCAAGCGGATCAAGGGCGTGTCCCGCGCTGCTCTCGCCCCGCTGATGCCGTCCGACAAGGGAGCGTTTATGCTGGTGGATTCGGGTGCGAACGTGGAGTGCCGTCCGGAAATGCTGCTGCAATTTGCGCAGATGGGCAGCATCTATATGACGAATGTACTCGGCGGCGGCAAGCCCGCAACGGTCGGTCTGGTCAACGTCGGCACGGAGGACTGCAAGGGCGGCGATCTGCAGCACGAGGCGTTTAAGCTGCTCAAGGACAGCGACCTGAACTTCGTCGGCAATATCGAAGCACGCCAGATCCCCTTCGGTGCGGCGGACGTGGTGGTGGCGGACGGCTTCACCGGCAACGTCATCCTCAAGCTGATGGAGGGCGTGGCGGACGCTTTTATGGGCAACATCAAGCAGGTGTTCCTCGCCAATCTGAAAACCAAACTGGCGGCGCTCGCCGTCAAGCCGCAGCTGCGTGCGTTCAAAAAGAAAATGGATACCTCCGAATATGGCGGCGCACCCTTGCTGGGCGTGGCGAAGCCGGTGATCAAAACGCACGGCAATTCCAAAGCGGCAGCGGTGAAAAACGCTATCCGCGTGGCGGCAGACTTTTCAAAAGCGGGTGTGATCGAGCAGATCGCACAGGCGGTGCGCCCGTCCGCGGAAGCGGCGGATGAGAGCACCGCGGCGGAATAACAGCGGGAAAGGGAGAAAGACGGTATGGTATTGGAGCAGCTGAAACGGTTGCTGACGGAGCAATACGGCTGTGACGAGGACGAGATCACGCTGTCCGCGACGCTCGACGATCTGAATCTGGTGCCGCATGAGCGCAGCGAGCTGGCGCTGGTGCTGGAGGAGCTGTTCGGCGTGGAAATTCCGGGCGAGGCGCTGGACGATTTTGAGACGGTCGAGGATATGGTCGGCTATATAGAAGATCGGATGTGAGGAGAGTGGACGCTATGCAGGAAAACCGGGACGCGCTGATGCGCGCGATCGGATACCGGTTTCAAAATCCGCAGCTGCTGGAAAAAGCGCTGACGCATTCCTCTTATGCCAACGAAGGGCGGCACGGGCTGGAAAGCAACGAACGGCTGGAGTTTTTGGGCGATTCGGTTCTGGGCTTTATCGCCGCGGTCTATCTGTTTGAAAAAGAACACGCGCCGGAGGGCGAGCTGACCAAGCTGCGTGCAACGGCGGTATGTGAAAAAGCGCTGTGCTCGTATTCGCAATCGCTGGGCTTGGGCGCGCATCTGCTGTTGGGCAAGGGCGAACGGCTCACCGGCGGTGCGGAGCGCCCGTCCATTCTCGCGGACGCGTTTGAGGCGGTGGTCGCGGCGATCTATCTGGATGGCGGGCTGGAGCCGGCGCGGCAATTTGTGCTGCCTTTTCTTGAGAAGGAAGTGGGCAGCCAGCGCAGACGGCATTTCCGTGATTATAAAACGATGCTGCAGGAGATCATCCAGCAGAATCCGGAGGAAAGGCTGGAGTATGTGCTCGTGGGCGAATCCGGCCCCGATCACAGCAAGCAGTTCACCGTGGAGGTACATCTGCATTCCAACGTCATCGGCAAGGGCAAAGGCCACAGCAAAAAAGAAGCGGAGCAGCAGGCCGCGCGGGAAGCGCTGGCGCTGATGGGTTATGACAGCTGAGAACGGGCGCGTCCGCGCGCCGCGCCATACCAATGTCGCGCTGTTTGTTCCGCATGCCGGTTGTCCGCATCAGTGCAGTTTTTGCAATCAGCGGGCGATTTCCGGCGCGCAGGCGCCGCTGACGCCGGCGGAGGTGGCAGACGCCTGCCGCGTGGCGGTTGCAACGATGCCCTCGGCGGCCGCACAGGCGGAGATCGCGTTTTTCGGCGGCAGTTTTACCGCGATTGAGCGGGGATATATGGTGTCGTTGCTGGAGGCGGCGCAGCCGTTTTTGCGGCAGGGGTATTTCGGCGGGATTCGCGTGTCCACGCGCCCCGATTGTGTGGACGCGGACGTGCTGGCGCTGCTGCGGCGTTACGGAGTGACGGCGGTGGAGCTGGGCGCGCAGTCGATGGATGACGCGGTGCTGGCGGCGAACCGGCGGGGCCACACAGCGGCGCAGGTGGAGCAGGCTGCCGCGGCTGTTCGCGATGCCGGCTTGTCGCTCGGCCTGCAGATGATGACGGGACTGTACGGCGACACGGACAGCGGCGCGCTCGAGACCGCCGCACGGCTGGCGGCGCTGCGTCCGGACACGATGCGCATTTATCCCACCATCGTCATGCGCGACACGCCGCTGGCCGAGCTGTACGCGAGCGGGGCGTATTGCCCGCTGTCGCTGGAGGAGGCGGTGGCGCTGTGCGCGCAGCTGTTGGCATTTTTTGAGCTGGAAAACGGCATTCCCGTGATCCGTCTGGGGCTGCACGCGGGCGGCGACGTGGAAACCGGGCGCGTGGCGGGACCGTGGCATCCGGCCTTTCGGGAATTGTGTGAGGGACAGCTGTATTTGAACACCGCCCGCGCGGTGCTGAAATCTGGCTGCCCCGGACGGGTGGTGCTGCGGGTGCATCCTGCGGCGGTATCCAAAATGATCGGACAAAAAAGGGCGAACATACACGCGCTGGCGGCGCAGGGCTATGAGGTGACCGTACGCGCGTCGGAAGCCGTACCGCTCTATGCGGTGCAGGCGGAATTTATGACAGGAAGTGAACGAGCTTGATTCTGAAATCCCTGGAGATACACGGCTTCAAATCCTTTCCGGATAAGACGGTGCTGTCCTTCGACCAAGGCATCACGGCGGTCGTCGGGCCGAACGGCAGCGGCAAATCCAATATCAGCGATGCGATCCGCTGGGTGCTGGGTGAGCAGTCCACCAAAACCCTGCGCGGCGCGAAGATGGAGGACGTAATATTCAACGGCACCGAGCAGCGGCGCGCGGTCGGCTTTGCCGAGGTGTCGCTGGTCATCGACAACAGCCAGCGCAAGCTGGATTTTGACGGCGATGAGGTCAAGGTCACCCGCCGGTATTACCGCTCCGGCGACAGCGAATACCTGATCAACAACGCCACCGTGCGGCTCAAGGACGTGCGGATGCTGTTCATGGACACCGGTCTGGGGCGCGACGGCTATTCCATTATCAGTCAGGGGCGTGTCGGCGATATCGTCGCGTCCAAATCCGAGGAACGCCGCGAAATTTTCGAGGAAGCGGCGGGGATTGCCAAATACCGTTACCGCAAGAACGAGGCGGAACGGCGGCTGAAGGCGACCGAGGAAAACCTGCTGCGCCTGCGCGACATTTTGCAGGAATTGGAGGAGCGGGTCGGCCCTCTCGGTCAGCAGGCGGAAAAGGCGAAAAAATTCCTGGAATTTGCCGGCGAGAAGAAAGAGCTGGAAATCGGGCTGTGGCTGCACACGATCGACGCATCGCGGGAAACGCTGCGCCAGCTGGATTCCAAGCTGGAGCTGGCGCGCACGCAGTATGACGGCGCGGCGGAGGCAATCGAAGAGATTGAGACCGAAATGGAGGCCATCGCCCAGACCGCCCAGCGGCTGTCCGTGGAAATGGACGAGGTGCGCCGCGGCGCACAGGAGCTGGAAGAGCAGGCAACGCGTTGCGACGGCGATGTGGCGGTGCTGCGAAACGACATTTTCCATAATACCGAGAACATAGCCCGTATTCAGGGCGAGCTGGAACAATCGGAGCGCGGCGGACAGTCGATTGACGACGACATCGCGCATCGCGAAGAAGAAATTGCGCAGAAACGGGAGGCGATTGCCGCTTCTACGGCCGAGCAGCAGACGCTGGCGGAGGAAATGGACGGACTCTCCCGCCATAGTGAGGCGTTTACCGGACAAATGGAGGAGCTGTCCCGCCGCGCGTCCGAATTGGCGCTGCGGCTGTCCGATTTGCGGGTGGCGAGCGTCACCGGCGAATCGTCGCTGACCGAAATCACGCTGCGGCTGTCCCAACTGACAGCGAGCATCGCGCTGCGTACGCAGCAGAGCGAGAGTGCGCGCCGGGAGCTGGAGGCCTGCCGCGCGGACCACGAGGCGTGCTGTACGCGGGTGGAGGAACTGCAAAACGCGGTCAAGGGCTATGAATTCCGCTACAATTCCCGCGCCGCCAAGCTGGACGCTGCCAAGGAAACCGCTGACCGGCTGGGACTGGACGCCGAGGAAAAGGTGCGGCGCGTGCGGCTGCTGGAGGAACTGGAGCGCAGCATGGAGGGCTTTGCCCAGAGCGTCAAAGCGGTTGTCCGGCAGGCGGAGCGCGGAGCGCTCCGCGGTATTCTCGGACCGGTGTCCCGCCTGATTCAGGCGGAGCCGGATTATGCTCTGGCGGTGGAGACCGCGCTGGGCGCGGCGGCGCAGAACCTCGTGTGCGAGCGCGAGGAGGACGCCAAGCAGGCGATCGCGTATTTGAAGGAGACCAAAGGCGGACGGGCGACATTCCTGCCGCTGACGTCTGTCAAAGGCAGCCTGCTGAACGAAAGCGGCTTGGCGGACGCCCCCGGTTTTGTGGGGCTGGCGAGCGAGCTGGTGAGCTGCGAAGCCAAATACGAAGGCATTGCCCGCAGCTTATTGGGACGTACCGCCGTGGCGGAAGATCTGGATTATGCGGTCGTGATTGCGCGCAAATTCGGCTATCGTTTCCGCATTGTGACGCTGGACGGGCAGGTTGTCAACGCCGGCGGCTCCATGACCGGCGGTTCGACGGCGAAAAACACAGGGCTGCTGTCCCGCCGTGCGGAGATTGAAAAAGTACAGGCGGAGGCGGACGCGCTGGCGGCTAAAGCGGCGCAGGCGCGGGAGACGCTCAAGCAATTGCAGCAGGAAACCGCGGCGGCGCAGGCGGAGCTGACCGGCACGCGCGGCGAGCTGTCCACCGCACAGGAGGATCGTATCCGCTTGGAGGGCGAGCTGCGCCGTCTGACCGAATTGACCGAGGCAAACGACCGTATGCTCGGCGAGCATGCGGCGGAGATCGAATCGCTCAACGCCCGTGCGGCGGATTGCCGCGCGCAGTCCGCGCAGGCGCAGCAGGAGTCCGAGACGGTCGCCGCCCAGCAGACGGAGATCGAGGCGCAGCTTGCGCAGCTCAGCGGCGGACGGCAGGAGCTGTCCGACAAGCGGGAACAGCTGTCGGCACGGTTAGCGGAAATAAAATTGGCCGTTTTGGCTTATAATAAGGAAATCGAGGCGGCGCAGTCCGCCATTGCGGAGCTGGAAAACCGCCGGAGTGACGCCGAGGGGCATCGGGCGGCGCTGCTGGAGCAGATCGGTCAGCTGGAACAGGCGAACGCGGACATTGAGCAGCGGATTCAGGCGCTGCTGGAGCAGGCACAGGCGCTGCGCGCCCGCGCCGCCGAGGCAGAGAGCCGGATTCAGGGACTGATCGCCCGCCGTACGGACGGCGAGGAGCAACAGACCAAGCTGCGCCTGCGTTCCCGCGAAAAAGCGGATGAGCGCGAGCTGGCAGGGCGCGAGGTCGCGCGTATCGAAGAAAAATGCGCGGCGGCGCAGCGGGATGCCGACGAGGTGGTGCGCAAGCTGTACGAGGAGTACGAGCTGACGCGCAGCGAAGCGGCCGAAATCGCCAAGCCGATCGAAAACGTGCCGGAGGCGACGCGCCGGCTCAATGAGCTGAAGGGTAAGATCCGCGCGCTGGGCAGCGTCAACGTGGACGCGATCGAGGAATACAAAGAGGTCAGCGAGCGGTTCGCTTTCCTGTCCGGCCAGGTGCGGGACGTGGAAGTCTCCAAAAACGAGCTGCTGCGGCTCATTGGCGATCTGACCGGGCAGATGAAAGAAATCTTTCTTGAACGTTTCCAGCAAATCAATTATAATTACGGTATCGTGTTCACCGAATTGTTCGGCGGTGGCAAAGGCGAGCTGAAACTGACCGATCCGGACGACGTGCTGAATTCAGGCATCGAAATGCACGTGCAGCCGCCCGGCAAGGTGATTTTGAATTTGGATGCGCTGTCCGGCGGCGAAAAGGCGCTGGTCGCCATTGCGCTGCTGTTCGCGATTTTGAAGGTGACGCCGTCGCCGTTCTGCGTGCTGGATGAAATCGAGGCGGCGCTGGACGATGTGAACGTCGATCGTTACGCGCAGTATCTGCGCCGCATCACCGATAAGACCCAGTTTATCGTCATTACCCACCGCCGCGGCACGATGGAGGAAGCCGACGTGCTGTACGGCGTCACCATGCAGGAAAAGGGCGTGTCCAAGCTGTTGGAGCTGCGCGCCAGCGAGGTGGAAGCGAAGCTGGGCATGACGACGGTATGACCGTCGATCCGAAGGACGAACTTCGAGGAAGGAATGGACAAAAGCGATGGGCTTTTTCAGTAAAATCAGCGAAGGACTCAAAAAAACACGGAACTCTGTGATGGGCTCGGTCAACGCGATGCTGCGGTCGTTCACCCGCATCGACGAGGAACTGTTTGAGGAGCTCGAGGAGATTCTGATCATGAGCGACGCCGGCGCGTCCACAGCGTCGCATATCTGCGACGAGCTGCGCCGCAAGGTCAAGGAGCGCGGCGAGACCGATCCCGCGAAGATTCGGGAACTGCTCGCAGAGACGGTGGCGGAGATGCTGCGCGGCGGGCAGGAGCTGACGCTGCGCACGTGCCCGTCTGTCATCCTTGTCATCGGCGTCAACGGCGTGGGCAAGACCACCACGATCGGCAAGCTGGCGGCGCGGTTCAAGGCGGAGGGCAAAAAGGTGATCCTCGGCGCGGCGGACACCTTCCGTGCGGCGGCGATCGAGCAGCTGGAGATCTGGGCCGATCGCTCCGGCGTGGAGATCGTCAAGCACGCGCAGGGTGCGGATCCCGCCGCCGTGGTGTATGACACCATCACCGCCGCCAAAGCCCGGCACGCGGATATCGTGCTGTGCGATACCGCCGGACGGCTGCACAACAAGAAAAATCTGATGGACGAGCTGGCAAAAATCAGCCGCGTTATCGAACGGGAGTTGCCGGACGCGGACAAGGAAATCCTGCTTGTGCTGGATGCGACCACAGGACAGAACGCGGTGCAGCAGGCGCGTGAATTCAAAAACGCCGCCGGCATCACCGGTATCGTGCTGACCAAGCTGGACGGCACGGCGCGCGGCGGCGTGGTGCTGGCGATCCGTGAGGATTTGCAGGTGCCGGTCAAATTTGTCGGCGTGGGCGAGGGGATCGACGATTTGCAGCCCTTTGATCCCGACGATTTTGCACGCGGGATATTCGGAGAATAGAGAGGTATCGTATGCGTTTTCTTGTTGCAACACATAATGCGAAGAAGCTGCGCGAGCTGTCCCGGATTTTGGAGCCGCTCGGCATCGAGGCGATTACCGACCGTGAGCTGGGGCAGCCGCTGACCGAGGTGGAGGAGACCGGCACGACGTTTGAGGAAAACGCCTATCTGAAAGCCGCGTCTGCCTGCCGGGAGACCGGCCTGCCCGCGATTGCGGACGATTCTGGACTGGCGGTGGATGCGCTGGACGGCGCGCCCGGCGTCTATTCCGCACGCTATGCGGGCGAAAACGCGACCGACGCGGAGCGTATCGCAAAGCTGCTGCGGGAATTGGAGGGCGTACCGGCGGAAAAACGAACGGCACAGTTCGTGTCGGTCGTTTGCTGCGTGTTTCCGGACGGCAGAACGCTGTCGGTGCGCGGCGAATGTCCCGGCAGGATCGGTTTTGCCCCGCGCGGAGAGGGCGGATTCGGCTATGATCCCGTCTTTGAAGTCGGCGACCGTACCTATGCGGAGCTGAGCGCGGAAGAGAAGGACGCGATCAGCCACCGCGGCAATGCGCTACGCAAGCTGAAAACCGCTCTGGAAAATTATTTATAAGGACGCCTTATAGAAAGGAAAGAAATCCTATGACAAGCAAACAACGCGCGTATCTGCGCTCGCTCGCAAATTCGCTGGAGCCTATCCTGCACGTTGGCAAGGGCGGGCAGTCCGACGCTATGTGCAAGCAGGCGGACGATGCGCTGACTGCCCGTGAGCTCATCAAGGGCAAGGTGCTGGAGACAGCGCCGGAAACTGTCCGGGAAACCGCGGAGACGATCGCGGCGGCGGTGAACGCTCAGGTCGTGCAGGTGATCGGCCGCACCTTTGTGCTGTATCGCGCCAATCCCAAGGAGCCGCAGATCCGCCTGCCGAAATAACAGGAGGAAGCCGTATGCGTATTGCCCTGTTCGGAGGAACGTTCGACCCGATTCACAGCGGCCATATCGAGTTGGCGCTGGCCTTTGCCCGCCGGCTGAATTTGGACAAGGTGCTGCTCATGCCCACGTTCGTGCCCCCGCATAAGCTCAAGCCCCATATGGCGCCGGCGGCGCACCGCCTGCGGATGTGCGAGCTGGCCGCGCAGCCGTATCCTGTGCTGGAGGTGTCCGACCTCGAAATCAGCCGCGGCGGCGCGAGCTTCACGGCGGATACGCTGGAGACGCTGCAGGGACAGTATCCGGAGGCGCAGTGGTACCTGATCACCGGTGCGGATATGTTCTTGACGCTGGCGACGTGGTGGCGGTTTGAGGATATCGCGGCGATAGCGGTGCTGTGCGCTGCGCCGCGCGGCGATAAAACGCTCGCACAGCTGCAGGCGTACGCCGCGGTGCTGGAACAGGACGGCGCGCGCTGTGCGGTGGAGGATATTCCGGTGATGGATGTGTCGTCCACCGAAATTCGCCGCCGGGTGCGCACCGGGGAACCGCTGGGGACGCTGGTACCGCCGGCGGTGGCGGCGTATATCGCGCGGTATGGGTTGTATACCCACGCGGAAGAAATGGAGTCGAGTACGTTGGAAGAACAATTTTTGGAAATTTTGAGCAAGCGGTTGGGGAAAAAGCGGCTGGCGCATTCTCTGGCCGTCGCCGAAGAGGCGCAGCGACTGGCGCTTCGCTACGGCGCGGATGCGGCTAAGGCGCGTACCGCCGGCCTGCTTCATGATATTTTAAAGGATACCGACGGCGAAACGCAGTTGCAAATGCTGCGGGATTTTGGTATACTACTAGATACCGTCGAACAGCACGCGCCCAAGCTGTGGCATGCGCGTGCCGGCGCGGCTTTCCTTGAGCAGGTGCTGGGGATCACCGACCGCGATATTTTGCAGGCGGTGCGGTATCACACCACGGCGCGCGCCGGAATGTCGCTGCTGGAAAAGGTGCTGTATCTGGCGGATTTCACGTCGGCGGATCGCGATTATCCCGATGTGGACGTGATGCGCCGGCTGGTGGATGTTTCGATAGAGGAAGCCATGGACTATGCGCTGACTTACAGTATCCGCGAGCTGCTCGAAAAGCAGCAGGCGATTCACCCGGATACACTGGCCGCATATAATGAACTGGTTCTGTCAAAAACGACGGAATAAAACGCGTACCGGGACGGCGGACAGGCCGTTTCGGCCTTCAGGGAGGGATTCGCTTTGGCAAAGGATAAACGAAAAAACCGTCCGGCCGGAACGTCGGCGAAAAAAACAGCCGGTACCGCGCCGCGCAAGCCGGCGCGTTCCAGAAAGAAGAAAATGCCGGTTGGCAAGATCGTGCTGCTGTCTCTGCTCAGCGTGCTGATTCTTGTGTCGCTGATCTTCATCGTGGTCTTGGCCAAGTATCTGTGGGATACGCTCAAGCCGAGCGCCGGCAAGCCGGATGTATCGGTGACCTCCCACGATACTACGCCGGAATCCGACCGGGATAAGGTCGCTTATTATGTTTTGGGCCTGCTGGGCGCCGAAGAAGGCGACGCGACCGAAATGCTGTCGCTCGTCTGTCACGACAAGCAGAAAAACACCGTGCAGATTCTGCAGCTGCCGCAGGATACCTATTTGAACGCACCTGATCACTGGGCGGTGAACAAGGTCGGCGAGGTTTGGAGCAATCCCAAGCCGCTGACTTTTTGTGAGGCGGGCAGCTGCGGCTGTCGGGTGTTTGAACCGGAGATCAAAGACGGCAAGCACACCGTCTGCGGCACGCCGCTGACCGAGAAGACCGGTTCTGCGACCGGTAATGTGGTGGATATTTTTGATTCGCTGCTGAGTATGCCGGTGGACGGCTATTTCCTGCTGCCGCAGGAAGCTTTCATGAAGCTGGTGGACGCGGTGGACGGCGTGGATGTGCAGTTGGCGGAAAAGCTGAAGGTGGACGACGTGGAATACGCCGCCGGTGTGCAGACACTGGACGGCAAGGCCGCGCTCCAGTATATCAATACGCGCAAATCCGGCGTCGAGGGCGATGTGGCACGGCTCGTGCGGCAGCGCGGCGTGTTTGTGTCGCTGTTCCAGCGGCTGTTTGCCGCCAGCGATGAGGAGCTGACCGACGATATCATCGGCCCGGTCATGTACGGCTCCACCCCGATCCGCACGATGCACAAGACCGCGACCATCGTGCCGCTGCTGCGCGAACTGTCCAAGGTGCCGTTCGCCAATATGACCGCGTATATCCTGCCCGGAGGCGTGGCAAAATCGGACGGCGTGTCCTATTACGCGCCGCTGCGCACGCAGACCGTAGAACTTCTCAACCGCGCGTTCAATCCGTACGGCGAGCCGATCACGGAGGGCAGCGTGCTGATCGTGGAGCTTAACGGCACCAAGGAGGGCGAGCTGTATGAGCAGACGCTGTCCGACTTGGTGGTGGAGCAATCCGGTGACGCGTCGCCGGACGAATCTTCCGCCGTTGCGGAATAAATACGGAAAGGAATGGTCATATCGATGCAGGCAAGAGAACTTGCTGAGCAGGTCGTGCGCACTTTGGATAAGCACAAGGCGCAGGACGTGCAGCTCCTCCGCGTGGAGGATGTTACCACTATCACCGATTATTTCGTGATCGCCGCCGGCACCAGCTCGACGCAGGTGAAGGCGCTGGTCGATTACGTGGAATATGAGCTGGACCAGCAGGGGGTTGCCCCGCTGCGCGTCGAGGGATATGCCACCGCCAACTGGATCCTGCTGGATTACGGCAGTGTGGTCGTCCATGTGTTTTACTCCGAAACCCGCCGCTTTTATGATCTGGAACGGCTGTGGAAAGACGCTCAGAAGGTGGATATTACCGCGATTCTGGATGCGGAACAGTGAATCACCGGCAGGACTGCCGAACAAGGCATATTGAGGCTGCCGCTTGCGGGAGGCAGCGTGGAGGTTAAGAACAATGCGTTACGAACCGTCAAAAATCGAAAAAAAGTGGCAAAAAATCTGGGAGACCGAAAACACGTTCGCGGCGTCGGAGGATCATTCCAAGCCGAAGTTTTACGCGCTGGTTGAGTTCCCCTACCCGTCCGGACAGGGGCTGCATGTCGGGCATCCGCGTTCCTATACGGCGCTGGACGTGGTGGCGCGCAAACGCCGTCTCGAAGGCTATAATGTGCTGTACCCGATGGGGTGGGACGCGTTTGGTCTGCCGACCGAAAATTTTGCCATCAAAAACCACATTCATCCCGAAATCGTGACCAAAAACAACGTGGCGCGGTTTAAGAGCCAGCTGCAGGCGCTCGGCTTGTCCTTTGACTGGACGCGGGAGATCAACACCACCGATCCGGAGTACTATAAATGGACACAATGGATCTTTTTGCAGTTGTTCAAGCATGGGCTGGCCTATAAAAAGGAAATGGCCGTCAACTGGTGCACCTCCTGTAAGTGCGTGCTGGCCAACGAGGAGGTCGTGGGCGGCGTCTGCGAACGCTGCGGCGGCGAGGTCGTCCGCAAGGTCAAGAGCCAGTGGATGCTGAAAATTACCGAATACGCGCAGCGGCTTATCGACGATCTGGATCTGGTGGATTATCCGGAACGCGTCCGGGCGCAGCAGATCCATTGGATCGGCCGTTCCACCGGCGCGCAGGTCACCTTCCAGACCACTGCCGGCCAGCCGGTCGTGGTGTATACGACGCGGCCGGATACGCTGTTCGGCGCGACGTATATGGTCATGTCGCCGGAGCATCCGCTGCTGGAGCAGTGGGCGGATACGCTCACCAATATGGACGCGGTGCGTGCCTATCAGGCGGAAGCCGCGCGCAAATCCGACTTTGAACGTACCGAGGTCGCCAAAGATAAAACCGGTGTCAAGCTGGAGGGCGTGCGCGCCATCAACCCGGTCAACGGCAAGGAGATCCCGATCTTTATTTCCGATTACGTGCTGGTGTCCTACGGTACCGGCGCGATCATGGCGGTGCCGGCGCACGACACCCGCGACTGGGAGTTTGCAAAGGCGTTTGATCTGCCGATCGGCGAGGTCGTCAAGGGCGGC
>CATWUX010000037.1 GCA_958354085.1 uncultured Oscillospiraceae bacterium
TCCGCAGCTGAAGAAAGCCGGATTCCTCACCCGCGATCCGCGTATGAAGGAACGCAAGAAGTACGGCTTGAAGGGTGCGCGTCGTGCGCCGCAGTTCAGCAAGCGCTGATTCTGTTCCCCATTTTCGTATCTTGTACGTCCAAAGCCCGTCGTTTGCAAAAACGACGGGCTTTTTCCGTGCAGCCAAGCCATAGTTTTCATTATTCCGGATACACCAGCGTTGTATGTTCGCAGATCTCCTCGATCTTATCGCGCAAAGCCAGAAAATCGGCAAATGCCTCCGGCTTTTGATTGGGATTGCGCAGCAAGGCGGCCGGATGCAGCGTTCCCATCATCAGCACGCCGTTTTTCTCAAAAAACTGCCCGTGCTGCCGTGTCACCTTGAAGTTCGGATCGATCACCCGGCAGGCGGCAACGCGCCCAAGGCAAACGATGATTTTCGGGCGCAGCAGCGAGACCTGCCCTTTGAGCCAGCCAATACACGCGTCCTGCTCCTCCGGCAGCGGATCGCGATTTTTCGGCGGGCGGCATTTGACCATGTTCGCGATATAAATGTTATGCGCACGGGATAACCCCACCGCCGCCAGCATCTTATCCAGCAGCTGCCCGCCGCGCCCGACAAACGGTTCTCCCTGCAGATCCTCGTTTTCTCCCGGCCCTTCGCCGATAAACATCACCTCCGCCTGCGGGTTGCCTACGCCGAACACCACGTTTGTCCGCGTCTGCGCCAACCCGCACGCCGTGCAGTTCATACACTGTTCTTTCAACGTCGCCCAGTCCAGTTTTGCCATCCTGCTTCGTTCCTTTCGGTCGATTTCTTATATCATAGCATATTTCCCCTTGAAAAAACAGTGCAAACGCGGTACAATAAGAAAAAATATAGCAATATAGGAAGTGTCAGTATGTCTCAGAAGGTTTTGGTGGAAACGTCCGCCCGTCATCTGCACGTTACGCAGCAGGATCTGGAAACGTTATTCGGCGCCGGTTATCAGCTAACCAAGAAAAAAGATCTGTCGCAGCCCGGCCAGTTCGCGTGCGAAGAGCGCGTAGACGTCGTCGGTCCGAAGAAAACGTTGACCGGCGTTTCGATTCTCGGCCCGGTTCGTTCCGCCACGCAGGTGGAGTTGTCGCTGACCGACGCCCGTTCCATCGGGATCAAAGCGCCCATCCGGGAATCCGGCGATGTTGCCGGCTCTGCCGGCTGCAAGCTGGTCGGCCCCAAAGGCGAGGTTGAGCTGACCGAGGGCGTGATCGCGGCCAAACGCCACATTCATATGACCACGGCCGACGCGGCACAGTTCGGCCTGAAGGATAAAGACATCGTCAGCGTCAAGATCGACGATAACGGCCGCGGCCTGACCTTCGGCGAGGTCGTCGTGCGTGTGAGCGATTCCTATGCGCTGGCCATGCATATCGACACCGATGAATCCAACGCGGCCTGCGTTGCTCCCGGCACCATGGGTGAGATCATCAAATAAACCGGCCGGAAAGGCAAATCCAAAGGGCGAATGAATTTTCATTCGCCCTTTTTCTAAGAGGAGGGAAACACCTATGCCGATCATCGAGACCAACGGGCTGACGAAACGGTACGGAACGGCACGCGGCATCGAGGACGTCAGCCTGACCGTGGAGGAAGGGGAAATTTTGGGCTTTATCGGGCCAAACGGCGCCGGAAAATCCACCACGATCCGTTTGCTGCTGGACTTTATCCGTCCAACCGCCGGTTCCGCCCGCATCTTCGGGCTGGATTGTCAAAAGGACACCGTGGAGATCAAAAAACAGATCGGATATGTTCCCAGCGAGGTCGCGTATTACGATTTTCTGCGGGTACACGATCTGCTGGCCTACGCGGCGGCGCTGCACGGCCGCTCCGCAGAGGACAGCCTGCGCACCCAAAAGCTGTGCCGGCTGCTGGATCTGGACACCAGCCGCCGCATCCGCGAGCTGTCCTTCGGCAATCGCAAAAAGGTCGCGCTGGTGCAGGCGCTGCTGCACGATCCGCGGCTGCTGATTCTGGATGAGCCGACCAACGGGTTGGATCCGCTTATGCAAAACGCACTGTTTGAGCAGTTGGTGAAAGCCAAGGAACGCGGCGCGACCGTGTTTTTGTCCTCGCACAATCTGGCCGAGGTGGAAAAATACTGCGACCGTGTCGCGATTATCAAGGAAGGACACATTCTGGACGTCGTCAAGGTGGACGCCGGCGTATGGAACATGCGGAAAACCGTCCAGCTCACCCTGAAAAGCGGGGAATTCGTGCCGACGCGCGAGGGCGTTTCCGATCTGTCCATCGACGGCGACGTCTGCCGGTTTACTTACGAGGGCGATACCAACGCGCTGATCGCGCTGCTTTCGCTGGCGGATATTGCCGACCTGCGCATCACGCCGCAGGGGCTGGAGCAAAGCTTCCTGCAATACTACGGAACGGAGGGCGAAAAATGAGCCAATTCATAATGGAATGCCGCCGGCTCTGGAAGGGCTGCGCCATTTGGTGCGCCGCGCTCGCCGGACTGTTCGTGATGTACGCCGCCTTCTTCCCCAGCATGGAATCCACCGAGCTGGGCACGCTGCTCAGCGAAAAGCTGGATCTGCTCCCGCAGGGCTTTTTGGAAGCCTTCGGCTTAGGCAGCGGTTTGAATCTGAGCGACTTCATGGAATATGCCGCCTACATACTGCAATTTATGATGATCGGCGCCGCTGTTTACGGCATGATCCTCGGCACGCGGGCGCTTGCCTCCGAGGAAGGCGACGGAACCATCGAATTTCTCTACGCGCAGCCGGTTTCCCGCCTGCGTATCGTGCTGACCAAAATGGCGGCGTCCGCGCTGGCGCTGACGCTGGCGGGGACTGCGCTGTTGCTCACGGCGCTGTGCTGCGCTGCCGCGCTGGGCGAAGGGGACAAAGCCGGCCAGCTGGCGGCCGTCACCTGTTTGTCCTTCCTGCCCTGCTTTGTTTACTGGGCGGCCGGCTTCGCCGTATCCGCGTTTCTGAGTCGCTCCTCCGGCGCGGTTTCGCTCTCACTGGGGCTGTTTTTCGGCAGCTATATGCTCGGCATCGTGGCGCAGACCGTGGAACAGCTGGATTTTCTGCACTATCTGTGCCCGGTCATGTACGCCGTACCGGTGGACATTTTCCGCGCGCTGGCGGAAAAGCCCGGCAGCGAACCTCTGTCCGGCTGGACGCTGCTGTTGGGCGTAGCCCTTACGGCAGCCGGCATCGTCACCGCGCTCGTGCAGTACCGGCGCAAGGATATGCGGCCGTAAAAGGGCATAGATCGTACACTACAACCGTATTGCGAGGTGGCGGCCATCAAAAAGTTCAAAATTCCCTCCATCCCTCCCACAACCAACAAAACCGTCCGTTTTCCCAATGATGTGATCGACGCGGTCGAGCACGCGATTCAGGGAAAGGATTGTACCTTTTCCGCATTTGTCATCGAAGCGGTGCGCGTGGCACTGGAAAATTTGAAAGAAACTTCATCAGACGAGGAACGGTGATCGGGTACAGCCGGTCACCGTTTTTTCTTATCGAGAAAAATGGGATTTTTTCACGAAAAAGCCTGTTTTTGGCGGTTTTCCCACTAGCTTTTTTCCGCGTAACCTGTTATACTGTATCATTAGTGAATCTGTCCCATTGCTTGTCAAATTATTAACAAACATTGGTGATTTGTGGCATAGACAGTTCAATTTATTCGCAAGGAGGAAATGGCGAAATGCAAAAAAAGATCAGCAAGCTCCCGTTCAAAGGCACTGCGGAGCAAGCCCAGCAGCTGCACGCGATTATTGAAGCCAACAAGCAGGATCCCAGCCGTCTGATGATGGTCATGCAGGAAGCACAAGGCATCTACGGATACCTTCCGATGGAGGTACAGGAGATGATCGCGGAGGGGATGAACGTCCCGCTGGAAAAGGTGTATGGCGTGGCGACATTCTATGCACAGTTTTCCCTGTCTCCCAAGGGAGAATATAACATTTCGGTCTGTTTGGGCACAGCCTGCTACGTCAAAGGCTCGGGCGACGTATTCAACAAAATCAGCGAAATCCTGGGTATCGGCGCGGATGAATGCACAGCCGACGGCCGCTTCTCGCTGACGGCCTGCCGCTGCATCGGCGCGTGCGGTTTGGCGCCGGTCATGACCATCAACGACGATGTGTACGGCCGTTTGACCGTGGATGAGGTCGCAAGCATACTGGCAAAATACCAGGCATAAAATACATAATTCCACAGAAGGGCGGGAACCGCTGTGCGCGAGCTTTCGCTGAACGTTCTGGATATCGCCCAAAATTCCATCGCCGCCGGCGCGACCTGTATTGAACTGACAGTAGACGTTTCATTGCAGGAGGACCGCCTGACCATCCGCATCGCCGATAACGGCTGCGGCATGACGCCGGAGCAGATCGCGCAGGTACGCGACCCGTTTTATACCACCCGCACCACCCGTAAGGTAGGCATGGGCGTGCCGCTGTTCCGCATGGCGGCGGAAATGGCGGGCGGCAGTCTCACAATCACCTCCGCTCCCGGCGAGGGCACCTGTGTGACCGCGACCTTTCAGCTGTCCCACATCGACCGGCTTCCGCTGGGCGATATGCGCGGCACGGTCATGGCACTCGTTCGTTTGAACCCGCATCTGGATTTTGTCTACCGCTACACGGTTGACGGAAAAGGCTACACCTTGGACACCCGTGAACTGCGGGAGATACTCGGCGATGTGCCGCTGGATACGCCGGACGTCATGGAATGGATCGGTGACTTTCTGCGCGAGCAGGAGGCCGACTATCCGGCTGTATAAGCAAAACCTATTTCGTGAAGAATTGACCATCAAAAATATTAACAGGAGGGAATCCAATCTATGAAATCTATCGCAGAATTGCAAGCCATTCGGGATAAAGCGCGTCAGAAAATGACTGTCCGTGAAAATCAGAAGGATGCGGTCCGCGTTGTGGTCGGCATGGCGACCTGCGGCATTGCGGCCGGCGCCCGCCCGGTGCTGAACGCTTTTGTGGAAGAAACCGCCAAGCGTCATCTGGACAACGTGTCCGTCACTCAGACCGGCTGCATCGGCATGTGCCAGTTTGAGCCGATCGTCGAGGTGCTCGTCCCCGGCAAAGAAAAGGTCACCTATGGCAAGGTCACCCCGGAAATGGTCGCCCGCATCGTGGCGGATCATCTGGTAAACGGCAATCCGGTGGCCGAATATACGGTCAGCAATCTGATGAAGTAAACAGGAGGTTTTGAATCAATGTATCGTTCACACGTATTGGTCTGCGGCGGTACCGGCTGTACATCCTCCCATAGCCAGCAAATCATTGAAGCGCTGGAAAGAGAGATCGCAGCAAACGGACTCGCCGAAGAAGTCAAGGTCGTCAAAACCGGCTGCTTCGGACTTTGTGCACTCGGCCCCATCATGGTCGTTTATCCCGAAGGCGCGTTCTATTCCCGGATGACGGTGGAGGATGTGCCGGAAATCGTGTCCGAGCATCTGCTCAAGGGGCGCATCGTCACCCGTCTGCTGTACGATGAGACCGTCGGCAAGGATGAGATCAAGTCGCTCAACGAAACCGATTTCTATAAGAAACAGGTCCGCGTGGCGCTGCGCAACTGCGGCGTTATCAACCCGGAATCTCTCGACGAATACATCGCCTGCGACGGTTATCAGGCGCTGGCAAAGTGCCTGACCGAGTACACGCCCGAACAGGTCATCCAGATCGTGACCGACTCCGGTCTGCGCGGCCGCGGCGGCGGCGGATTCCCGACCGGCCGCAAATGGGCGCTGACCGCGCCTAACAAGGCTCCGCAGAAGTATGTCGTTTGCAACGCCGACGAAGGCGATCCGGGCGCGTTCATGGATCGTTCCGTGCTGGAAGGCGACCCCCACTGCCTGGTCGAGGCTATGGCGATCGCCGGTTATGCGATCGGCGCGACCAAGGGCTTTGTTTATGTCCGTGCCGAGTACCCGATCGCTGTCCGCCGCTTGCAGATCGCCATCGACGAAGCGCGCGAGGCCGGTCTGTTGGGTAAAGATATCTTTGGCTCCGGCTTTGACTTTGATATGGAGATCCGTCTGGGCGCCGGCGCGTTCGTGTGCGGTGAGGAAACCGCGCTGATGACCTCCATCGAAGGCAATCGCGGCGAGCCCCGTCCGCGTCCGCCGTATCCGGCTGTCAAGGGCCTGTACGGCATGCCCACCGTCGAAAACAACGTGGAAACCTTCGCCAATATTCCGCAGATCATCCTGCGCGGTGCTGAGTGGTTCGCCTCCATGGGTACGGAAAAATCCAAGGGTACCAAGGTGTTCGCGTTGGGCGGCAAGATTAAACATACCGGTCTGGTCGAGATCCCGATGGGCACCACTCTGCGTGAGATCGTCGAAGAAATCGGCGGCGGTATTCCCAACGGCAAGAAATTTAAAGCGGCGCAAACCGGCGGCCCGTCCGGCGGCTGCATCCCCGCTCACCTGATCGACACCGCAATCGACTACGACAACCTGATCGCTCTGGGCTGCATGATGGGTTCCGGCGGATTGATCGTTATGGACGAGGACACCTGTATGGTGGATATCGCGAAATTCTTCCTCGAATTCACGGTCGATGAGTCCTGCGGCAAATGCACCCCCTGCCGTGTCGGTACCAAACGCCTGCTCGAGATGCTGGACAAGATCACGAAGGGCAACGGCACGCTGGAGGATCTCGACGACATGGAAGCGCTGTGCCACTACATCAAAGCAAACTCCCTCTGCGGTCTGGGCCAAACGGCTCCGAACCCGGTTCTGTCCACACTCCACTTCTTCCGCGACGAATATGTTGCCCACGTGGTGGACAAAAAATGCCCCGCCGGCGTGTGCAAATCGCTGCTGCATTATGAGGTCGATCCCGATAAGTGCAAAGGCTGTACGGCCTGCGCCCGTGTATGCCCGGTGGGCGCGATCTCCGGCGCAGTCAAAACGGCACATTCCATCGACGTCAACGCTTGCATCAAGTGCGGCGCGTGCATGGAAAAATGCCGCTTCGGCGCGATCGTGAAGAAATAAGAAGGGAGTATGCTGAACATGGAAATGGTAAATGTAAAAATTAACGGAATTGCTGTCAGCGTACCCAAGGGTTCCACAATCCTGGAAGCTGCCCGCTATGCCGGCGTGGAAATTCCCACGCTGTGCTTTCTGAAAGACATCAACGAGATCGGCGCCTGCCGTATCTGCGTGGTGGAAGCGACCGGCGCGCGCGGCCTGGTGACCGCCTGCGTTTACCCCGTATCCGAGGGCATGGAAGTGCAGACCAACACCGCCAAGGTGCAGGCTGCGCGTAAAACCACGCTGGAGCTGCTTCTCTCTACCCACGAGAAAAAGTGCCTGTCCTGCGTGCGTTCGGGCAACTGCGAACTGCAGAAAATGTGCAAGGACTACGGCGTGGAAGACAACGGCAAATACGACGGCTTCCGCCCGCACTATGAGCTGGATACCTCCTGTGCGCATCTGGTGCGGGACAACAACAAATGCATCCTGTGCCGCCGCTGTGTTGCCGCCTGCAAACAGCAGTATGTCTCGGTCATCGGCGCAAACGACCGCGGTATCGATACCCATATCGGTACGCCGTTCGAGAAGCCGCTGGCGGAAGTACCCTGCATCTCCTGCGGCCAGTGCATCGTGGCCTGCCCGACCGGCGCACTGACCGAAAAAGACGATACCGACAAGGTTTGGGCGGCGCTCGCCGATCCCACCAAGCACGTGGTCGTCACCACCGCCCCCTCCATCCGCGCCACCCTCGGCGAATGCTTTGGTATGCCGATCGGTACCAACGTGGAAGGCAAGATGGTCGCAGCGCTGCGCCGTCTGGGCTTTGACAAAGTGTTCGACACCGACTTCGGCGCCGACCTCACCATCGTGGAAGAAGCCAACGAGTTCGTGGATCGCTTGAAAAACGGCGGCGTGCTGCCGATGATCACCTCCTGCTCGCCCGGCTGGGTCAAATTTGCCGAGTATTATTATCCGGATCAGCTGGCGCACCTGTCCACCTGCAAATCGCCTCAACAGATGAGCGGCGCGGTCATCAAGACCTACTATGCGGAAAAGATGGGCATTGATCCGAAAGACATCGTCAACGTATCCATCATGCCCTGCACCGCGAAGAAATTCGAAGCGGGCCGCGAGGATCAGTCCGCTGCCGGCGTGCCGGACATTGATATTGTCCTGACCACCCGTGAGCTGGGCCGCATGATCGAACGCGCGGGCCTGAAATTCCAATTCCTGCCGGATGAAGAGTTCGATTCCCCGCTCGGCGACGATACCGGCGCGGCGGTTATTTTCGGTGCAACCGGCGGCGTGATGGAAGCGGCGCTGCGCACCGCGAACGACTGGCTGACCGGCAAGGACAACGAGGCCGTGGAATTCCACGAGGTTCGCGGCACCGACAGCATCAAGGAAGCTACCTATAACATCGCCGGCACCGAGATCAAGGTCGCGGTGGCGAGCGGCGCAGCCAGCGCAAACTATATCATGAGCTGCATCAAGGACGGCACGGCTCCGTGGCACTTCGTGGAGATCATGTGCTGCCCCGGCGGCTGCGTCAACGGCGGCGGCCAGCCGATCCAGCCGGCTTCCGTGCGCAATGTGTACGACCTGAAGGCCATGCGTGCCAAAGCGCTGTATGATCAGGATGCGTCCATGGCGCTGCGCAAATCCCACGAGTCTCCGGTGATCAAGAAGCTGTATGAAGAGCATTTCGACGGCTTCGGCGGTCACAAGGCGCACCATGCGCTGCACACCAGCTACGTGGCGCGTAAAAAATTCCAATAATCCCTTTGTGGGAATTTTCTGTGCCCTGAGCATCCCGCTCAGGGCACAGTTTTTTCCCTCGTGCGCAAAGCACAAGGGCAGGATGCTCGATCGATTGCTATGCTTTTCTCCGCATACCCCTATCCGATTTTCGCATTACCGAAGCGACAAAACATTTGTTAAAATATTAACATAGTGAACATACAAGGAGGAATCCCTTATGAAAATCACGGTATGTATCGGCAGCTCCTGCCATTTGAAGGGCTCGCGTCAGGTCGTCGGCGAGCTTCAAACGCAAATTGCCGCGCACCATCTGGAAGATAAAGTGGAACTGATCGGCACCTTTTGCATGGGCAATTGTCAAAACGGCGTATCGGTGAAGGTCGACGGCGAGTTGTTTTCCGTCAGCCCGGAAACCGCACAGAGCTTTTTTGAAACGCAGGTGCTTGCGAAGCTGTAATTGTCTGTAAACCGCAGCAGCCGGTTTGCGCACTTTTTCATCACTGGAAAGGAAGAGACGGCGTTATGACCGAGTTTTTGAAACTGAAAAAGTCCAATTGTAAAAATTGTTATAAATGTATCCGTCATTGCCCGGTAAAATCCATCCGCTTTTCGGCCGGTCAGGCACATATCGTGAACGACGAATGTATTCTGTGCGGACAATGCTTTGTCGTGTGCCCGCAAAATGCCAAAGAAATCGTGGACGATACGGAAAGAATTCGCGTGCTGCTGGACGGCGACGCGCCGGTGGTGGTCAGCCTTGCCCCCTCATTCATCGCCAATTATCCCGGCATGGACATCGCCTCGATGGAAACGGCTCTGAAGCAGCTCGGCTTTACCGCCGTAGAAGAAACCGCGCTCGGCGCCACACTGGTGAAAAAAGAGTACGAGCAAATGCTGAAGGACGCACGGCAGGACGTCGTCATCTCGTCTTGCTGCCACACCATCAATCTGCTAATCCAAAAGCACTTCCCCCATGCGCTGAAATATCTGGCGGACGTTGTTTCGCCCATGCAGGCGCATTGTTTGGATCTCAAGCGGCGGTATCCCGGCGCCAAAACCGTATTCATCGGGCCGTGCATTTCGAAAAAAGACGAAGCCGAACGGTATCCCGACGCGGTGGACGGCGTACTGACCTTTGAAGAGCTGTCCGGCTGGCTGGAAGCCGAACAGATCACCCTCACCCCGCCCGCGCAGCCGCTTCACGAGGAGGAAAGCCGCGCGCGCTTTTTCCCCACCACCGGCGGCATTCTCAAAACCATGGTGTGCGACCAGCCGGATATCACCTATATGGCCGTGGACGGCGTGGAAAATTGTATCGCGATTCTCAAGGAGATGGAAAGCGGCACGCTGTCCCACTGCTTCATTGAAATGTCCGCGTGCGTGGGCAGCTGTATCGGCGGACCGGCTATGGCGAAAGCACAGCGCTCTCCCGTTAAGGATTACCAGCAGATCGCGTCCTTTGCGGGGAAAAAAGATTTTGTCGTCCAACCGCTGCCCACGGACGGCGCCATGAAAAAGAACCACCCGTATCTGGGCGTCGCCAGCCATATGCCCGGCCCGAAGGATATCGAAGCGATCCTGCGCCAGATGGGCAAGACCAAGCCGGAGCACGAGCTGAACTGCGGCTCCTGCGGCTATAACACCTGCCGGGAAAAGGCCATCGCCGTCTATCAGGGCAAGGCGGATCTCTCCATGTGCCTGCCCTTCCTGAAAGATAAAGCCGAAAGCTTTTCCGACAATATCATCCGCCATACCCCCAACGGCATTATCGTGCTCAACGAGGATCTGGAGGTTCAAAAAATCAATCAGGCGGCCTGCCATATCCTCAACATCCGCAGTGAGAGCGATGTACTGGGCGAGCCGGTGGTGCGGATCCTCGACCCGAAAGCCTTTCTGGACGTGCGGGACAGCGGCCGCAGCATCAGCAATCGCCGTATCTATCTGGCGGAATACAAAAAGTACGTGGAAAAAACCATCCTGTATGATCGCGACTACCATATTTTGCTGTGCATCATGCGGGATGTCACCGATGAGGAAACCGAACGCGAGAAACGCGAATCCATCCAGCAGCACACGATAGACATCGCCGACAAGGTCGTCGAAAAACAAATGCGCGTGGTGCAGGAGATCGCGTCGCTGCTGGGCGAGACCGCCGCGGAGACCAAAATCGCGCTGACCAAGCTGAAGGAGTCGATCGCGGATGAATAACCTGTGTGCCGATATCGGCTACCGCAGCCTGAACAAGGACGGCGAACAGCTGTGCGGCGATCACGTGGACGTCGTGTATCAACACGACAATACCACCACGATCGTGCTTGCCGACGGACTGGGAAGCGGCGTCAAAGCCAGCATTCTGTCCACGCTTACCTCCAAAATCATTTCCACCATGGTCGCGGAGGGCATGGATATCGAAGACTGCGTCGCCACCATCGCCGCCACCCTGCCGGTCTGCTCTGTACGCGGCGTCGCCTATTCCACCTTTACCATCCTGCGGATCATCGACAATGAAGAAGCCGAACTGATACAATACGATAACCCGCAGGTCATTTTGCTGCGCGATGGCAAGAATTTTGAAATCCCCCACACCGTCACGGAAATCGGCGGGAAAACCATTTATCGTTCCCGTATATCGCTGCGGGAAAACGATATTTTCATCGCCATGAGCGATGGCGCGATCCACGCCGGCGTGGGAGAAAGCCTGAATTTCGGCTGGCAGCGCCCGGACATCATTTCGTTTATGGAAACGCTCTATGATGTCGGCTTTACCGCCAAAACGCTTACGACCATTTTGCTGGATGAATGCAACCGCCTTTACGGCGGTAAGCCGGGCGACGACACGACGGTCTGCACCGTGCGTATCCGCAAACGGGAGCCGATGAACCTCATCATCGGCCCGCCCGCCAACCGCGATGACGCGAACAAGATGATGGCGCTGTTCTTTTCCAAAGAGGGCAAGCACATCGTCTGCGGCGGCACGACCTCGACCATTGCCGCGGAATATCTGCACAAGCCCCTGCGCCCGCAGCTGGACTTTGTGGATCCGGAAATCCCGCCGATCGCCGTCATCGAGGGCGTGGATCTGGTCACGGAGGGCGTCATCACCATCAACAAGGTGCTGCTCTATGCGCAGAACTATCTGGAAGACAACGAATCCTACACCCAGTGGAGCTATAAAAAGGACGGCGCATCCCAGATTGCCCGCCTGCTGTTCGAGGAAGCCACCGATATCAATTTCTACGTGGGGCGGGCAGTCAATCCCGCGCACCAGAACCCGGATCTGCCGATCCACTTCAACATCAAGATGCGTCTGGTGGAGGAGTTAGCCGAGTGCCTGAAGGCGATGGGCAAGCGCATCAAGGTCAGCTATTTCTAAGGAGGAATCCGTCATGCGGAAATTCGATACCAAGGTCCAGCATTTAAAATATAAAGTGCTGCGCGAAGTCGCGCGGCAGGCGTTCGCGGGAACGCTGCTGGAAACCGTCACCGATATCCCGAAGCAAATCGTCCCCGGCAAGCAGGCGACCATGCGCTGCTGCGTATACAAGGAACGGGCGATTGTTTCGGAACGCGTCAAGCTCGCCATGGGCGGCGACAAGTCCAACCCGAATGTGATCGAGGTCATCGACATTGCCTGTGACGAATGCCCGATGGGCGGTTATGAAGTGAGCAACGCCTGCCGCGGCTGCATCGCGCACCGCTGTGAGGACGTCTGCAAGCGCGGCGCCATCACCTTTGACCACGAGCAAAAAGCGCACATTGACAAATCCAAGTGCGTGGAATGCGGACAATGCGCCAAGGTCTGCCCGTACAGCGCGATCGTCAACCATAAACGTCCCTGCGAAAACGCCTGCAAAATCAAGGCGATCGGCCACAGCAATGAAACACAGGCGGCCGAAATAGACAACAACAAGTGTATCGCGTGCGGCGCGTGCGTGTACCAATGCCCGTTCGGCGCGATCATGGATAAATCCTTTATTCTGGATGTCATCCGCCTGCTCAAAGACAGCGAAAACAACACCAAATACAAGGTTTACGCCGTCGTTGCCCCCTCCATCTCCAGCCAATTCACCTATGCCAAGCTGGGACAGGTTATCTCCGGCATCAAAGCGCTGGGCTTCTACCATGTGATCGAAGCCGCTTTGGGCGCGGACATGGTTGCCGCCGCCGAATCGCGTGAGCTGGTCGAGAAAGGCTTTTTGACATCCTCCTGCTGCCCCGCTTTTGTGTCTTATGTGCGGAGCCAGTTCCCAGCGCTGGCGGAACACATCTCCCACAACCTCTCGCCTATGGCGGCTATCGCACAATACATCAAGCAAACCGACCCCGACGCCAAGGTTGTATTTATCGGGCCATGCACCGCGAAAAAAATGGAGTTCCAGCAGGAACGTGTGCGCCCGTACATTGACAGCGTGCTGACCTTCGAGGAACTGCAAGCGCTGTTTGACGGCCGCGAGCTGGATATTCCCACGCTGCCGGAAGACGTGTTGGACAACGCCTCTTATTATGGGCGCATTTTCGCCCGCAGCGGCGGCTTGTCGGACGCGGTCGCCGAAGCGCTTAAAGAGCAGGGATTGGAAGATTTCGAGCTCAAGCCGGTCGCCTGCGACGGGATCGAGGCGTGCCGCATGGCGCTGCTCAAAGCGTCCAAAAATGTGCTGCCGGGCAACTTTATCGAGGGCATGGCCTGTACCGGCGGCTGTATCGGCGGCGCGGGCTGCCTGACGCACGGTGAAAAGAACAAGGCGGAAGTGGACAAATACGGTATGGAAGCCTATGAAAAAACCATTACCGAAGCCATCAGCATATTGAAATAACCGCCGGTTGTTCATAAAAAAAGAACCGATCAAACATGATCGGTTCTTTTTTATGAACTTGTCCTTACAGCGCTTCCACCAGCGCCTTGGTCTCGCGCGCGATGACCAGCTCCTCGTTGGTCGGAATAACGAACGCACGTACCGTTGAATCCGGCGTAGTGATCTCGATTTCCTGACCGCGGGTAGCGTTGTTGACTTCATCTACCTTCACGCCGAGGAAAGAAAACGCACGCAGGATCTCGCCGCGCAGCAGACCTTGGTTCTCACCGATACCGGCTGTGAAAATGAACGCGTCCACACCGCCCAGCGCGGCAATATACCCGCCGATATATTTGACGATCTCATAGGTGCGCATATCCCATGCCAGCTGAGCGCGTTCGTTGCCCGCGTTGACCGCCTCCGCAATGTCGCGGTCGTCGCTGGACACACCGGAAATACCCAGCATACCTGACTGCTTGTTCAGAATGTCGTCCATCTCCGCAGGCGTCAGATTCTCTTTATCCATCAAGAAAGTGACCACCGACGGATCGATGGCGCCCGAACGGGTACCCATCATGAAGCCGTCCAGCGGCGTCAGCCCCATTGTCGTGTCGATCACGTGCCCATCTTTAACCGCGGCAATGGAGGAACCGTTGCCCAGATGGCAGCTAATGATACGCGTGCCTTTGCCGTCCGGCTTGCCGAGCAGCTCACAGCAGCGCGCCGTAACAAAGCGGTGAGAAGTGCCGTGGAAGCCGTAACGACGCACGGCATATTTCTCATAATATTTATACGGCACACCGAACATATACGCTTTCGGCGGCATGGTATGATGAAACGCGGTATCGAACACCACGACCTGCGGGATCTTGTCGCCGAACGCTGCGGTTGCCGCGTTGATGCCCTGCACGTGCGCTTTATTGTGCAGCGGCGCCAGTGACGCATAATCGGCAATATCCTGCACGACCTGCGGTGTGACCAGCACGGATTTATCAAATTTCGAGCCGCCCTGCACAATGCGGTGGCCGATCGCGGACACCTCGGACAGGCTGTCGATCACTTTGCCCTCGCCCTCGGTCAGGGCCAGCTTGACCTGTTCAAAAGCAGCGGTATGATCGGGCATAGCCACTTCCTTGGAAAATGTACGGCCGTCGCCGGTCTTGTGGGTAAATTTGCCGTCGATGCCGATACGCTCGCAATTTCCCTTCGCCAGCACGACCTCCCCGTCCATATCGATCAACTGATATTTCAGCGAAGAACTGCCCGCATTGATCACCAGAATTTTCATAGTCCTTTTTCTCTCCTCTTATGCATCTCTTAAGCTATTGATTTCCATTATAAAACAACGTATACTATCATAGTACGGATTTCGTGATTTTTCAAGAGTTTTTCCCGCTTTTTGCCGGGAAAACGTCATTTTCGGCGGATGGTCCCGCCCATTTTGCAAGGAGGTGTCCCGTTTCATGAAAATTGCCGGTATCGTTGCCGAATACAACCCTTTCCATAAAGGACACGCCCACCATATTGAGCGCACGCGAGCGCGTGGAAACGGCTGTGAAGCAACGCACGTAGTCGCGGTCATGAGCGGAAATTTCGTTCAGCGCGGCGAGCCTGCCCTGCTGCCCAAAATGCGTCGGGTGCAAGCTGCGCTCAACGGCGGTGTGGATCTGGTACTGGAGCTACCCGTGCCGTGGGCGCTCTCGTCCGCGGAGCGCTTTGCCGACGGAGCCGTATCCATTCTGCACGCCCTCGGTTGCGTGGACGTGCTCAGCTTCGGCAGCGAATGCGGCGATATCGCCGCGTTGGAACGCGTCGTGGACGCCTTGGAATCACCGCGTTTCGGTGCGCTTCTGCGCTATCGCATGGAGGGCGGTAACCCCTTCCCGGAGGCGCGGCAAAAGGCTGTTCAGGAGTTGGCGGGCATCAAATCCGCCGCGCTGCTGGAAAGCGCCAACAATACGCTGGGAATCGAATATCTCAAAGCGCTGCGGCGGCTGCATTCCCCGATCCAACCGTATACGGTACCGCGTTTCGGCGCGGCGCACGACTCGGTTCATCCGGTCGGCGATATGGCATCTGCCAGCTATGTGCGGCTGCTGGTACAGGGCGACCGCCTGATGAGCGCCGCCCCCTATATGCCGGTCAGCTCCAGCGCCATCCTTTCCGAAGCCGTTCGCAGCGGGCAATGTCCGGCGCGCATTGAACGTCTGGAGCGCGCGCTGCTGTGTACGCTGCGCCGCTTATCCCGGGCGGATTGGGCGGCGCTGCCGGATATCGCCGAAGGGCTGGAAAACCGGCTGTACACCGCCGCCCGGCAGGCTACCGGCTACGAGGAACTGGTGGACGCGGTCAAAACACGCCGTTATACCCGCACGCGTATCCAGCGGCTGCTGTGGAACGCTTTTTTAGGTATTACCGCTGAGTGGCAAACCAAATCCCCGCCCTATATCCGCGTGCTGGGCATGAACGACCGCGGTGCGGAAATATTGACGGCCGCCCGCCATGCGCGCGCGGCGCAAACCGCCCCCCTGCCGATTTTGTCCCGCACCGCGCAGATCGAGCAGATGGGCGATGAGGCACAGCGCGTGTTTGCATTGGAATGTCTGGCGAGCGATTTGTACGCCCTCGCTCTGCCCAATCCCCCGCCCTGCGGCGCCGATTTCACCGACAGCGTTCTACGAGTGGAATAAAAACCGATTCCTAAATATTTTCGGTAAATAAGATTGACTTTCTCCTTATTTTCATGTAAAATTATGTAAAACTATCGCGCTATCTTAAATGAATATTGAGGAGGATGTCTCATGCCACGTTATTCGGTTTACTCGATTTTGTGTGTACTTTTATGCGGCACGCTCCTGCTGACGGGGTGCGGAGCCCAGCCGCCGGCTGCGTCGGGCGAATCCGATCCGGCAGCCACCACGACGGCTTTCACCGTCTCATCCAAAAGCGCAGACAGCACAACGGAAACGCAAACATCCCTTTCCGCTGAATCAACCTCAGAAAGCGCGACCGCTGTCGGTACAACCGCCGACAGTGCCAAAACAACAACCGCCCCCGGCACCACCACAGCCCAAGACACCGCCTCCACCACGCTCCCGCCCGCGCCGCCGCCTACGACAGAAGCACCGATGCCCATCGGCGAACGCCAAAACGCGCAGTATAAATACGAGGTTTACACGGATTATGTGCGCATTACCCGTTATCTGGGCAGCAACGCTTCCGTAACGATCCCCGAAAAACTGGATGGCTTGCCTGTACGAGTGATCGGTGCGTGTTCCTTTGGTGGATACCGCAACACAACCCTGCAGGAAGTTACGCTTCCGGACAGTATCCAGCATATCGAAACGGAAGCCTTTTCCGAGTGTACTTCCCTGCGTGAGGTGCATTTTCCTTCTCATGCCCTACAGGTCGATTACTTCGCTTTTGAAGAGACACCGTGGTATGAAGGATTAACGGAGGAATTTGCAATTGTCTCCGGCATTTTGTTAAAATACAACGGAACCGCCGATACGGTCGTCGTTCCCTCCGGTGTACGCTCGCTTGCCGGAAAATTCATCCCTCAAAGCACCAGCGTGAATACCATCGTCGTTCCGGAAAGCGTCACCACACTCGGAATCGGTGCTTTCGCCGGCGTTTCTGTGCGTAAGGTTGTGCTGTCTGCCGGCATAAAGGCTCTCCCTGCATTTGCATTTTCTTCCTGCCCCGTTTTGCAGGAAGTAACCCTCCCGGATACACTGGAAAGCATCGGAGAATTTGCTTTCCGCGACTGCAGCTTAACGAAACTGAAAATTCCGAATAGTGTTCGTCTGATAGGGAAACAGCCTTTCTACGGCAGTGCGATAGCTCCTCAGATTCCGAACGGCGCGAGCGGCTGGGAAACCGCCTACTATGGCAGCGGCATTACAGCCTTCCATTTGCCCGATCATGCCACGGTCATCCCGCAGGAATGCTTTCGCGAGTGCGGATATTTGAAATCGGTCACGATTCCGTCGCGTATCCAAACCATCGGCATAGGCGCTTTCACCAATTGTCAACAGCTGGAGACGGTTGTCATCGAACCCGGTGTCAAAGCTATCCAAAACGGCGCTTTCCTCGGCTGTATCAATCTCAAAGATGTCACCATTCCGGAAACGGTGACCAATATTACCGGAATGCAAATCTTCCAAGATTGCCCCAAGTCACTCCGTATCCACGGCAAGGCCGGTTCGGCCGCGGAGCAATACGCGAAGAAGCAGGGCTTTACATTTGTTGCGGAATAATAGCCATTTACGCACAAAAAGCGTGCAGGACAATTCCTGCACGCTTTTTACATGGTGGAAAGAAAGACTCAGGCGTGGTTGGCGCTGCCGAGAACGTTCTGAATCTTGTGCTTGACGGTCTCGGTGATGCACTCACGGCCCTCACCCAGATACTGGCGGGGATCGAAATCACCCGAATGCAGCGCCATATGCTCGCGGATCGCCGCGGTCATGGCAAGGCGCAGGTCGGAGTCGATGTTGATCTTGCAAACGGCCATCTTC
>CATWUX010000038.1 GCA_958354085.1 uncultured Oscillospiraceae bacterium
AGCCCGATCGCCGCTGCCAAATCCTCAATATCCGGCAGCAGAGCCTCCAGCCGCAGACGCAGTTCTTCATATTGCAGCATACTTCCATCATGCCCTTCTTTTTCGCTTTCCCCGTTATTATAGAGGATTTTCGGGAGGTTGACAAGGGATTCGGCAAAAATAATTGCAAAAAGCCGCCTTTTTTCTTGTAAAGGACTTGACGTTGCCGGCGAACACTGGTATAATACTACGGTGCATATATGTGGTTATATGCTCCTTGCCCTGTTTGTGCAGGGCCATTAGACCATGAGGAGGTGCAATTATAATGCCCACAGTAAAAGGTTCTTATGAGGCGGTTTTTATCTTCTCCATGACATTGGGTGAGGAAGGCATCGCCGTGATGAAGGAGAAATTTCAATCCTTGATCGAACAGAATGCAGAGATCGGTGAGATCGATGAGTGGGGTAAGCGCAGACTGGCTTACCTGATCAACGATGAGGCGGACGGCTTCTACGTACTGTATAATTTTGTGAGCGGCCCCGAGTTCCCCGCGGAACTGGATCGTATCAGCAAGATCACAGACGGCGTGCTGCGTTCCCTGATCGTCCGCAAAGACAAATAAGGAGTGTGAACGATTATGAATTCGGTTTGTCTGCTCGGTCGTTTGACCGCGGAACCGGAACTGCGCACCACTACGAGCGGTTTGTCGGTTTGTTCCTTTACGGTCGCAGTGGATCGTTCCTTCCAGGCGCAGGGACAGGAGCGGCAGGCGGATTTTATCCCCTGTGTCGCTTGGCGCCAGCGTGCGGAGTTCGTCACGCGGTATTTCCACAAAGGAAATCGCATCGCGCTGCAGGGCTCGCTGCAAAGCCGTCAGTATACGGATAAAGAGGGAAACAAACGGACCGCCTACGAAGTGCAGGTGGACAACGTGTTTTTCGCGGAATCCAAATCCGGCGGCGCGTCCCAATCCTATGAATCGCAAGCTCCCAGATTTAACGAAGCGCCCCCCGCTTTCACCACCGCTACGGCGAGTGATTTTGAGGAAATCGTCGGAGACGATGATCTTCCGTTCTGAGGCGCTTTTCCCGATTTCATGAAAAGGAGGCCCATATCATGGCTGATAGACCCGAACGCCCCGTACGCGGCGGACGTAAAGGCCGCCGCAAGGTGTGCAGCTTTTGCGTAGATAAGATCGATACCATCGATTACAAGGATGTGGCTCGTCTGCGCCGGTTTGTATCCGAGCGCGCGAAGATCCTTCCCCGGCGTGTGACCGGCACCTGCGCGGCTCACCAGAGAGAATTGACCGTCGCGATCAAACGCGCCCGTCACATCGCGCTGATGCCCTTCGTCAGCGAATAATCCGCCCAAAGCGGTCATAACGACGCAAACCGCCTCTATGCCTATGGCATAGAGGCGGTTTTTTATGTCTGCATTCTCCATGGCCGGCCGCTGCGACGAAGGAAAATCGCATCATCCTACGGTCGTATACGGCGGCTGTTCCGCGGCCACGTAGCACTCGCAATCCGGGAACGCCTCCGCCAAACGGCTGGCCAGCACCGGCACAACTCCGACTTCCGTAGCAAAATGTCCGGCCTCCACAACCGCTTTTCCGCTTTGCACAGCCTCCAGCCACTCGTGATGCCGCACTTCCCCCGTCACAAACGCATCACACACCGCCTGTAGCTGTGCAAAATAGTCCCCGCCGGAACCGCCGCAAACCGCAACCCGATGCACGGTCACATCCGGATTGCACACACGCACCGGCGTATGCAGCGTCGCCGCGACATACCCGGCAAAGCTCTCCGCCGACAACGGCTGCTCCAGCGTGCCGATCCGGCAAAGCCCGTCCGCCGCCGTCTGTATATCGTGCAACCCTAATTGCGCCGCCAGCGCATCGTTCACGCCGTCCGGCGCCTTATCGAGGTTGGTATGTGCCGCGATCGCCGCCAATCCGGCAGCAGCCAGCGCATAAACCGGATGAGCCGTCGGCAGCGTGCGAAGCGGTGAAAAGATCACCGGATGATGGCTGACGATCAGCTGCGCACCAATCGCTGCCGCTTGTTACACGACAGTCCGCGTGATATCCAGACATACCAGCAGACGCGTGACCGGCTGTGCCGGCGTGCCGACCAGCATCCCGACATTGTCCCATGTTTCTGCCGTTTCCGCAGGCGCTAATGTTTGTAAAAACGTGCCAATATCCCCTACCGTTGTCATGAATGCTCCCCCTTTTCCAAATGTGCCTGAATTCTGGCGGAAATGGCGCGCAGGCGGGCAATTTCCGGCGCGTCCGGCTGCGTATGCGCCAGTCCCTGCGCACGCTTTTCCAGACGCTGCCGCTGCTTTTCCAGATATGCGCCGCCCTGCCCCGCCGGGATCGCTCCGATGTACCACGCCGCTTCCTCTTCTTCCGGCGGCGCGGCGGTGAACACGGCGGTTAAAACCGTGTACCAACGCGGCGGCTCCTCCACCGGCTGCTCATGAACGATCGAAAACCCGTGCGTCATCAGAAACCGCCGCAGCACCTCCGGTTTGGACATCGGCTGCAAAACGAGTTGATACCGTTCATTCTGCGTCCATGACGCCGCCTCTAAAATCGCCGCGATCGTTTCGCCGCCCATGCCGGCGATCACAATATCGTCCACTTCCTCCGGCTGCACCGGTGCCAAGCCGTCTCCGAGCCGCACCTCGATGCGTTCCTGCAACCCGGCTTCCCGTATGGTCTGCCGCGCGCGTTCTGCCGGGCCGGCGCGAAGATCCGCCGCAATTGCCGATGGACAGCACCCCCGCTGTACCAGCGCCACCGGCAAATACGCGTGGTCGGTGCCGATGTCCGCGACGCGGCTGCCCTGCCGCACCCGCGCCGCCACCGCCGCCAGACGTTTATCCAAAGTTTCTGTCATACCCCGCTTACCCCTAATAACAAAAGGGCGATTTCCCAATCGCCCTTTTGCCGTTTGTGTGTAATGTGTTTACTTCGCCATGTGCGTGTTGATTTTCTCCACCAACGCGTCGCAGTCTACGCCGTGCACCTGGCATGCCTGCTCCAGCGTTTCGCCGCGGGCAGACGGGCAGCCGAGGCAATGCATCCCCATCTCCAGGAAATACGTTGCCGTGGTGCGGTCAGCATCCAAAATATCGCCGATCAGGCTATCTTTTGTAACGGTCATCTTCCAACATCCTTTCCATTTTCAGCCGAAATACGCTGCTTCGTGGAATATTATACCCCGTTTGGACACAGAATGCAAGCCGTCCGGCACAAATCACCTTTCCTCGTCTTCTTTTGCCGTCTGCGCCTTATAGGCAGTGGGTGACATCTTCATCACGCGCTTGAACGCCTTGCTGAACGACTGAATACAATCGTAATTGAGCGCGGCGGCAATCTCGGTAACGGACATCCGGTCGCTGCGCAGCATTTCCAGACTGCGCTCGATTTTTTTCCGGCTGACATACTCCTGAATCGTCATGCCGATCTTGCGGCGGAACAAGTGGGACAGGTAGTTATAGCTGTATCCCAGATCGTCCGCCATTTTGGAAAGGGAATCGATGCAAAACAGATTGTCCTCGATATACCGGATGATGGCGTAGGTCGTATAACCCACGGTATTCGCCGAATTTTCCGGCATAATACGATAGGGCTTGAGTTCGGAATAACTGCGATACGCGGAAATAATCAATTGTTCCGTCAAATTGCGGATGAGCCGTTCCGACAGATCCATCTGCATATAAAACTCATTCAGCAGTTTAACAAAAATCGTCACCAAATCATACCGGTCGATCGCCACGCGTTCCGTGCAGGAGCTGTTGTAAAACGCAAACATCGGCGCCAGCGCCTCTTCCGGCAGATCCTCCGTCAACATAAAGCCTATGTAAAAATAGCGGAGCTTATTGTCCTCGGATGCACGGATCGTATGGCGTTCTCCCATACGGTTGAACACGATCTGCCCTTCCCGAACCTCATAGGCCGTATCGTTCACGAAAATCGTGCCACTGCCGGAAACGATATACGTCAGCTCATGACAAACCTGCGAATGTTCGTGAATTTCATAGGAATTCACCACGCTCTTTTCGCCAAACTGATAAATCTGGATATACCCGACCTGCTTGGGATGCTGGAAAAAGCCGCGTGTGAATTCAAATTCCACGCCCGCAATCTGCTTGTCACTCACCTTCGTATACGCCTCCTTCCCGGCCTTACACGTTTATGGCTTTTACAGCGTCAGTTCCACCCACGTATACGGCTGTGCCAATGCCGTGCGCGCTTTTTCGCGCAGCTCCATAACCGCCACGGTTTCCTCCGGATCCACCTTTACGTCGCCTGTGCGGAAAAAGTCCACCATCTGCTCAAGAAAAGACTCAAAGAAGCGATTGCACGCCGGGATCTCGACCACCGTTTGATCCTTTTTATGGATGTGGAACGTCCAGGAGGCTGCCTGCCGATACTGCGTGCCGAACGCTTTGCGCCCGTCCGCAAACTCGATTACCCAAGCAGGCGTCTGCTGGGTGCCGACGCTCATCACACGCACCGCCTCGGAACCGAGGAAGCGCACCAGCGGCTCCAGCAGATGGATCAAATAAATATCCGGTTCGCCGGGAGCGACCGCTGTGATAAAATCCACATCCTCCGGACGCACATCCGCCGCCATCACTTCATCCGCAAAACGCAGGGCGGACGAGGAAAATACAGGCGTGCCGCTCTCTTTTGCGATTGCAAAAATACGGCGTGCGGTCACAGCATCCGGCGCAAAAGTCTTGTCGACATACACCCGCTTGCCGGAACGCAGCGGAATCTGGCAAAGCTCCTCATGAAACTGCGGATGATCCGGTGACAGCACCACGATATAATCGCTCTTTTCGACCAGTTCCTCAATCGACGCCATACGCTGTACACCGAATTTCGCGCACCATTCGTCGGTCGTCAGCCCGTTCGGCGCATCCTGCCGCGCATAGGCGTAAGCGACCTCCATTTCATCGCCCGCCAGCGCCTTGATCATACCCGGATAATTATTGGCGTGCCATTCGTCCAAATAGTTATCAATGAACCCGATTTTTTTCATAGCCTTGAGCAACCCGAAATGCTTCTCCTGCAAACAGAAGGAGCCGGTCGGATATACCCCCACCTCACCTTTCGTTTTTCTTTGATTATAGCAGATTTTCGTCTGCCTATGTTACACGCAAGTGAGGACTTATTGGTCTGTATTTGTTCTTTTTCGCACTTCCAACCACCGTTCAAACGAATTTGAACAAATCGTACATGTTTATCATAACACAAGTTGCACGCCTTGGCAATATACAGCCGCACCGGACAGCACATGCGCGTACATGAAAAATCCGCAGCGGAACAAGCCGCTGCGGATTGCGCTTTACTTTGTTTTCACTGTTTCTTTGTGCGTGATCCGTATTCTTACGGATGCACATACGAATTGGGATTCTGCGTACGGCCGTTCACGCGCACTTCAAAGTGCAGATGCGGACCGGTGCTATAACCCGTGCTGCCCACCTTGGCAATAACTTCGCCCTGCCCAACCTTTTGCCCAGCTTTGACCAGCAGCGAGCTGCAATGCGCATACAGGGTACGATATCCGCCGCCATGGTCGATCAAGACATACTTGCCATAGCTCCAATGGCTGCCGACCTCGACAACCGTGCCGCCGTCGGCCGCTACAATACTCTTGCCATAGATGTTGCCGCCGGCAATATCGATACCCGCATGGGGTTTTGAGCGGCCGCTGGTTTCGCCGTAGTTGGAATAGATCAGCGAGTAACCCGGCACCGGCCAAATGAACCGACCGGTCGAAATGCCGTCGCCGGCAGATGCGTTCGGATTGATTTTCTTCGCGCCGACTACGAGTACACGCTCAACCGGCTCTTTTATAACTTCCGTAGACAATACCGTACGCGATTGCTCCAGGCCGTCTACCAAAACCACCTCGGCTGTGACCGACTGTACGCCGTCCACACCCTTTGTTTTGACCGCTTCATACCCGATATACTGTTTGGTGTCTTGCACCTTTTTTGTGGTATAAGGAATGGTCTCTTCATAGGTGACCGTACGCACTACCTGCACACGCAGGAACGGCTGTGCGCGCTGCAGCAGCAGCTGTTCGCCGATGAGGATCTTTTCGCCTTCCATCTGCGGATTGAGCGCCCGCAGTTCATCCAGCGTCATGTCAAAAGCGCGCGCCACGCGAATGGGGCTATCTCCCGCCACAACGGTATAATACTTTTCCACCATTGTCTGCGCGGTCAGATATGCCTGCATTTCCTCGGCGGAACGAATGGACGCGATCGGATACAAGCCGTCGATCACCTGTACATCCTGAATGAATTCCGCACGCTCGTTTTCACTGCCGTCGGAATACGACTGCAAAATGCCGTTCAGCAAATTATCCAGTTCCGTGCGCGATTGCAGCGCGCCCTCAAATTTGCCGTCGATATACAGGCCGCTGACTTCCGCGATGGAATCGCTGGAAGAACGCAGAATCTTATCGCAAACCGCTGTCTCGTCCAAAATCTCCGACTTCGGCGCGACTGCAATCGTCAGCTTGGGGACGCGTTCCACGGCAAAGGAATTGTCCGTATTGATAACACGCTCGGTCGCCATGGTAGCCGCAGCGTCAAACACGGATTCATCCGCGATAAAGCCCAGCTCCTCGCCATCGTACTCCAGCGCCAGCGCAAAGGTTACATTGCTCCAGTAATGAACCGTGAAGGCCAAAACAAAGGCAGCCGCCACCGGCGCGGCCAGATTGAAAAGGCTTGCCAACGCCCGGCGATGACGGCGAACCGCCAAAACAGGCAGAAGAAGCACCTGCGGGATGGAAAGGAGCGGATGGCGTTCATAGGCCGCACGCACGCGGGAGAAAGCCAAGCCGAAGCCTTGTCCGAAGCGGCGCATTTCTGTCCAGATGATCCGCACATGCCGCAAAAGGACAAAATCCAAGCCCTTATAGAGCAGCCGGCCCACGGGCGCCAGAAAGCGTACCGCGCGTTTGGCAACAAACCGGGTAAAACGGATGGTTTGCACACCGGTTGCATAGCAGAACCGGTAGCTGAACCGAATCGCCGAGAAGAATCCCTTTTTTAACGATGCGAACATCGTCTTTATCTGAAATTTTTTAAGTCCTGTTACAACTTTTTTCGTTGACGCTCGTACAGACCGTGCATGACGGGCGACTGTCTTTTTCTGCTGTGTTTCGTCGTTCCCGTTCAATGACAAGTTCATCACTTCCTTCTGCAGATTACCCGTTCATTCTCCTATCGTGACGAAAAGAGAAGAACCCGAAAGGTTACAACTTTGTAACAACCTGTATATTATTATACTCAAAAGTTACAAAATTGCAACCCTTTTAAAGAAAGTTTATCACTTGTTGTTAAAATTGATTTCACAAGGTTGTTTTATTGTGGGCAAAAGATACAGGTTTTTGCTGGTTTCATAGTACCAATAAACCGGATTTCGGGATTTTTTCCCAGCTACTTTTTTGACGAAAAAGCGCCGATGCTGCTTATTCAAATACGCAATATTGCTGCATATAGGCTTCCATGCGCGGCAGCATGTCCGCATACGTACCTTGATCCTTGAGGTAGGTGTAAATATCCTGCACCGTGACGATCGCATGCACGCGAATACCGAAATCGTCGCGCACCTCCATCACCGCGGTTTTACCGGGCGTTTGACCGACTTCACAACGATTGACCGAAATAAACATATCGTTCACCTGGACATCCCCGCAAGCCCGCAGGATCGGCATGGTCTCGCGAATCGCGGTTCCGGCTGTGATCACGTCCTCGATAATGATCACGCGGTCGCCGTCTGTGGGCTTATACCCCACCAAGCTGCCGCCTTCCCCGTGATCCTTCACCTCTTTGCGGTTGAAAAAAAACGGTTTATCAATACCGTACTGTGCGGCCAGAGCGGCAGCGGCGGCGGTAGCCAGCGGAATCCCCTTATAGGCCGGTCCGAACATGGCATCAAACGCATCGCCGCAGGTTTCCTGAATGAGCGCAGCATAAAACCGTCCCAGCGCGCCGATCTGTGCGCCGGTTTTATAGTTGCCCGTGTTGACAAAGTACGGTGTCAGCCGCCCGCTTTTTGTTTTGAATTCCCCAAAGCGCAATACATCTGCGCTCATCATAAATTCAATAAATTCTTTTTTCATTGGTGTCAGCATGAATTTGTCTCCTTTATTTATACTATACCTATTTTGAATAACGGCATTATTTCTTGCTGGCAGACGTCGTTTCGGCAGCCGCTGTCGACGCGGCGGTGGTCTCCGTCCCTGACGACGTTGTCTCCGAAGGCACCGTTGTACTCGGTTCCGGTTGAACCGGCACATTGAGATTGCCAAGCAGCGTGGCGATCGCCGCCTGCAGCTGCGCATCCTGCTCAGGAGCCAACAGATCCAGATTGACGCTCTCATCCTCCAGCGTCACCAGCTTATTGGGCGTCAGCCCTTTGCCCTCCCATGAGCCGCTTTTGAGCAGCTGCAGCGTAGAAGTGGATAGGCAGACCGCGGCATTATCCGAAGAAATGGGGAAATAGCTCTGGGTGCGGCTGCGGCCCGCCGTGGTATCGCCGATGATCTTCGTGCGCTGGAATTCCTGCAAAACGCCGGCAAAAAACTCCGCCTCACCCGCCGTGCGTCCGTTCACCAAGGTGACGGACGAAACATCCATCTGAAAGGCATCCTCCGACGCCACTTCCAGCTTATCTCCCGTTTTCTCCACCAGCTCATACGCATACAAGCCTCGCGGCATCAAATAAGACAATATTTCCTTGGCCGATTCCACGGTCCCGCCTTCATTATTGCGCAAATCAAAGACGATGCTGGTAGCCCCCTCGCTGATCAACGCGCTGTAAGCAGACTTGAATTGTTCAAAGGTGTTGTCGCTGAATCGGCGGATGCGGATGTACCCGACGCCATCCAGCAGCTGTTCCTCTACGCTGACCAAGGAAATCGTGCTGCTGGACAGGCTGAAAGCATTGGAAACGCCGTCTTTTTCTACGGTCAGCATGATTTTTGTAGCCGTTTGCAGCTTGCTTTTCACTGTCAGTATATCCCCCGGCGCCACATCCGCGCCGTCCACTGCCGTGACGATATGCCCCTTCTGGATTCCCGCTTTTTCGGCGGCAGAATTCACATACACACTGGATACTACGGTACGCCCCTCGGCATCCTCAGCGACCTCGATACCAAAGCCCGTATATTTCCCGGTACGCTGCTCCTGCACGGTACGGTATTCGTCCGCGGACAGATAGGCCGCATAGGGATCGCCGATGCCGTCCACATAGCCCGCCGCCAGCGCCGCGCGCAGCTTTTCCTCATCAATGGTGCCCTCGTAGTGATTCCGCACCGCTTTATCAATTTCCGTCAGGTAATCGTACATCACCTGCCGCTTTTGCAGCTCGTTGATCATGGAGCTGAATTGCCGCATGGCAATGACCATGGTAACCGACACGGTCAGGGCCATCGCGATAATCACCAGCGCGATCGTTGCGCCAATGGAAACTTTCTTATTCATAAGACAAAGGATAAAACACCGGCATCCGCCCCGGCCGCAGCCACAGCAGCGCGGCTTTCATCCGCCTCCCACCTTTCCGACAATATTCCCGCTCCCGCGGAAAACGACAACAAGCCGCTGCTCTGTCCCGCAGAATACCGGGACAGAGCGCGGCTTTTTTAGACGCTTATTTGGGTACGACGATATACCCGAGTTTTATGGAGTCCACCGCCGTGTTGTTCTCGCGCACCTCAAAGTGCAGGTGCGGTCCGCTGGAATCGCCGGTGCTGCCCACCTGTGCAAGCACGGTCTTTCCGCCGATGACCTTCTGGCCGACTTTGACGTTCAGCTTGGACGCGTGTGCGTACAGCGTCACGATGCGCTTGCCGTTTTTATCCAGACCGTGGTCAACCATCACATAGTTGCCGAAGCTCCAATGATATTCCGACACCAGCACCACGCCGTCCGCCGCTGCGATAATGTTGGCGCCGTAGATGTTGTAGCCGCCGATGTCATAGCCGCGGTGAGTCTTTCCCCAACGGGGGCCAAACGGCGACGTAATGGTGTTGAAGCCGGGTACAGGCCAGAACATGGTGCCGCGGGTGTATTCACCGGACGGCTTACTGTCCGCGAGAATCTGATCGATCTTAGCGTCGATCTCTTTCTGCTGCTTTTCCAGATTCTTCTGGTTCTCCCGATAGGTGTCCAGATCCTCTTCCAAATCCTTGATCGCACGGTTGTACTCATTGTACAGGTTATTGAGGTTTTTCTTTTGACTGTCGCTTTTGCTTTTGACAGCCGCCAGTACCACTTTCGCGTCCTCCAGCTTTTGTCTGTCGGCGTTGAGTGCATCTTTCTCCGCGTTGATCGTCTGGATTTCCGCTTCCAGCCCCTCGATGAGCCGCTGATCGTTTTCCGCGATGCGCTCCATGGCCTTGGCTTTCATCAGATAATCGGTAAAATCCTCCGTACTCAACAGCATTTGCAGCACCGACATATTGCCGCTTTTGGAGATCTCACGCAGCCGCTGCCGCAGCTCCTGGAACTGGGCGTCGATCGCCGCTTCTTTTTCGGCGATTGCCTGCTCGGACGACTGAATCGCGCTGTTTTTCTCCGCCAGCTTGCTGTTCAGCGTTTTCATTTGTTCGTCCAGCAGATCCAGCTGCTTGATCACATTCTGAATCTGTTCGTTCAGTGACTCTTTATACGCTTTTTTATCTTTCAGATCCTTATTGGCCGAAGAAATTTTGTTGGCCAACTCTTTTTCCTGCTTTTCCAATTCGGCCAGTTTCGACTCCAGATCGGACAACTCATCCGCCACAACAGGCGTCCCGAAGCCCAACATACCGCTCAACACCAGTGCCAGCGCGGCGATCATCGACAGTGCGCGCAGCTTCGCGGTTTTCTTATGCATCCTCGTTCCTCCTTACTGTCCGTCGGCAGCGTGTCAGTCGCTTGCGCTGCCGCCTTCGTCCTTCAGATATTTTCCCATGGAAATCGCGCTCCCGGCCATACCGGTCAGCATACCGGCACACACAAACCCGATCAGCAATACCAGCCAGACCTTGGAAAAGCTGACCAGCCCGAACATCGTGCCAAAGCTGAACATATCGGCCAGTTTGGAATACACATAATACAAAATGCCATACGACAGCAAGCCGGCTACAATACCGAGCACCATACCTTCGATCACGAAAGGAATCCGGATAAAGGTATTGGTAGCGCCCACCGATTTCATAATATGAATCTCCAGCCGGCGGTTATAAACCGTCAGCTTAATCGTATTTGCAATGATAAACAGCGAAACCAGCAGGAGCAGCGCAATAATCCAGCCGCCGACCGCCAGCACCACCTGCTGCATCTTGGTCAGCGTAGCCGCTACGTCACCGTTATAGCTGGTGTCGTCCACCTGCGGCAGCTCTTTGATCTGCATGACCGTTGCGTCAAACTTTTCCAGATCGTCAAACGTGACCAAAAACGAATCCAGTAGCGGGTTGTTTTCCCCCTGCAGCTTCGCATAAGTAGCCTCGGGAATGGAATCCTCATATTTTTTCAGAGATTCCTCTTTGGAAACGAAGCTCACCTCGCGCACATTGGCGATGTTTTTGAGCTTGTCGCCCAGCTCCGTGATCTGCTCTTCGGTGGAATCCTCTTTGGCAAAAACCACCATCACGTTTTGCCCGTAAACCCATTCAAACGCATGGTCAATGTTTAAAAACACCAGATACGCCCCGCCGGTCAAAAGCAGGCAGGAGACCAATACGCCGATGGACGCGATCGCCATAAACCGGTTTTGCCACAGATTGCGAAACCCTTCACGCAGAAGATACTGAATACTACTCAGCTTCATGGCTGCCTCCTTCCCGGAGTATGCTGTCGGAAACCACACAGCCATCCTTGATCTCAATGACCCGCCGGTTGAACATCCGCACAAGGTCGTGTTCGTGCGTAACCATCAGTATGGTCGTGCCGCGGCGGTTGATTTCGTTGAGCAGCTCAACGATCTCATAGGACATTTCCGGATCGATATTGCCGGTTGGCTCGTCTGCGATGATCATCGTCGGATTATTGACCAGCGCCCGCGCCAACCCGACGCGCTGCTGTTCACCGCCGGAAAGCTCCATCGGGAAGCTGCGCGCCTTGTCCTGCAAGCCGACCAGCCCCAGAATATATGGCACGCGCTTACGCACATCGCGCTGGGACGCGCCGATGACGCGCATGGCAAATGCCACATTATCAAACACCGTCATATTGTTGATCAGGCGGAAATCCTGAAAAACGATCCCCATGGTGCGGCGGAGATACGGAATCTCCTTGCGCTTGAGCTTGGACAATTTATAGCCGTTGACGATAACCTCGCCGGCATTGGCCACCTCTTCGCGCATAATCAGTTTCAAAAACGTACTTTTGCCCGCACCGGAGGCACCGACGATAAACACAAATTCGCCTTTGTCAATCGTAATGTTTACATCTTTGAGCGCCTTGACGCCGCTGTCGTACGTCTTATGTACGCCCTTAAACTCGATCAAAAGGACACCTCCTTATTTGTCCATCCATCGTGTCGGCGGGTTTCGGATCGGCGATCCGGAGGACGCCGCCGGTTATACGCGTCAAAGGAACCCGCTGGGATTCCTCTATGCAAAGCATCCGGAAAGCAGCGCTTGCCGGACATGGTTGTGAGCAAAGTTCGGTTGTTACAACAGGTTGGTTGTTACAGCTGTACACAGGCGGAAACGCAAAAGCGCTTCCTGACATATCATAACAAATAAAACGACAAAATGCAATGAAAAATTTCTGACATTTACTATAACAAGAACCGCGCCGGCCGATAAACGGCTGCCGTCCACGCCTTTCGCGGAAAACAACAGCCTCCCGTACACAGCGGAAATCGCCGCGCACGGAAGGCTGTAAAACACGTTTTTAATTGCTTAAAAGAGCTTCTCTTAATATTTCACCGGATTCGCCATCAGATACTTTTTGACCATCAGGGCCACCTTGAAGATAATGGCGTCGTCAAACTCACGCAGATCGAGGCCGGTCAGGCGTTTGATCTTCTCCAGCCGGTACACCAGCGTATTGCGATGCACAAACAGCTTGCGGGAGGTTTCGGAAACGTTCAGGTTATTCTCAAAGAAGCGCTGGATCGTGAACAGAGTCTCCTGATCCAGAGAATCAATCGAGCCCTTCTTGAACACTTCGCGCAGGAACATATCGCACAGCGTGGTGGGCAGCTGATAAATCAGGCGCGCGATACCCAGATTGTCGTAGCTGACGATCGTCTTTTCGGTATCGAACACCTTGCCGACCTCCAGCGCGACCTGCGCTTCCTTGAAGGAACGTGCCAAGTCCTTGATGCCCTCGACAACCGTACCGATACCGACCGTTGCCTGCGTATAGAACTCGCTGCTCAGCGTATCCACAATGGAACGCGCCAGCTTCTCCAGATCCTTGGATTCGATGCCGGAACGGATCTCTTTGATCAGCGCGATATCAGTCTCGTTGATGTTGACCACGAAATCCTTGCTCTTATCCGGGAACAGGTTCTGGACAATATCGTAAGCGGAAATATCCGAACGGGAAGAAATGCGGATAAGCACGACCACGCGGTGCACATCGTTGTTGAACCGCAGCTCACGCGCCTTCAGGTAAATGTCGCCGGGCAGAATGTTGTCCAGAATCACGTTCTTGACAAAATTGCCGCGGTCATATTTTTCATCGTAATACTGCTTAATGCTGGCCAGCGAAACCGACAGCAAGGCTGCATATTTCGCGGCCTGCTCATCCGTGCCTTCGACAAACAGAATGTGCTCGCTGCGCGGGCGGGAGCCGAACGGCTTATACGTATAGCCGTCCCGCACGAACGCTTCCTGTGCGGAAAAGGACTCGGCCGTGACAGCATCGGACATTTCACCGATACGCCCCAGATCGCTGCACGCGATCACCGCCATGGTTTCATCAATAACGCCGATGGTGCGGTCGATTGCCTCACGCATCTGATGGACAACGCCTTGGAACAGTCTGTTGGACATGGATTACTTCCCCTTTATATAATATTCTTGAATCCCCTGTCACATCCGCGGGCTGTCGGGCGCCCCATACATTCGTATACACTCTCCGTTTGAAACGCGGCGGATATGTCAAAAAGATTCGGCTTCAAGCCCCTAGCCTTCACCCCTCTGGGACGCTCCGTCAAATTTATACAATTGACGGCAGACTTACGGCTATTATCGTTATTGTACACAAGAATCAAAAAAATTGCAAGGCATATTCCTGCTTTTTTTCAAAAAAATGCCAAAAAAAGTGCCAGTTTATCCATTTTTTACAATTTTGACACACTTTCTTCTGCCGTCTGCCGCCTTATCCTCGGATAAGCGGGCGGCACCTTTCTCCTTTAAGAGCCGCAAAAGACAGCAAAAGCGGCCGAAAGCCCTGCTTTCGGCCGCTTGCGTTATTTCATTGCCAAAAATCACCAAGTCCACCAGGGATCCGAGCTTGCGGGTTCTTCCGGCTCCTTATCGCTGACGCGCAGTGTGACGGTCTCCCCCTCCAGCAGCGACGAGCCTGCCGGCGGGCTGGTTTCCTGCACTTTGCCGCGCTCGTAATCCGACACTACGACCTTCACAGAATCGACCTTGAAGCCCAGCGCCTCCAGATACAGTTTTGCCTGCTCTTCCTCCCAGCCGGACACATCCGGTACGGCCAGCTGCTCCGGACCGGCGCTGATCACGACCTTAATGACCGTGCCCTTTTCCGCGCCGTTGCCCTGCAAAGGCGTTTGTGAAAGAATTTCACCCTTCGGACGATCGCTGTACTTTTTATATTCGACTTCCAGCTTCATCTCGCCGATCAACGATACGCTGCGCTGTTCATAATAGTTCAGCCCCATGACATTGGGCACCGAATATTGGTTGGTGGGCGGCACATAGCTGCTCGTGTCGCTGCTGATTGCCAACGTTGTTTGGGTGGAAGAAGGCGTATCCCAAGACGACGATTCGCCGCCGCCCATAAACACGTCCGGGAACAGCGCGACAATCACGGCGCCCGCCAACAGCAAAAGCACCAGAAAAACCGACACGACAATCAGCACAGCATACTTGCCGCGTCCGCTCTTTTTCTCGTCCGCTTTCCGCTCGTTCTCCGCCTTCGGCGTTTCCGCCGCAGCCGGAACGGCCGCTATCGGCGCCGGTTTCTCATCCTTCAGCAGCGCGGAAACCGCCGGCGCGGCCGCCAGCCGGTCGCGGAACTGCCCGATAGTCGCGATTCGTTTATCCGGCGACGTCTGCAAAGCATGGAACAGCGCGGCCGCCACATGATCCGGCAGCGTGCGGGCCACGTCCGAGGGAACGAGCAAATCATTGGCGTTCGCCGCGCGCGCCGAGCCGAGCGGCGGCGGATTGCCGGTCAGCGTCCGGAAGATCGTCGCCGCCAGGCCGTACACATCGGTCGCCGGCGTAACGATCATTTCAAACCCGTATTGCTCCGGCGCGGAATAGCCTTTGATCAGCTGCGCCTTCAGCTCGGAACCGGCGGAACGCACCTCTGGGATACAAAAGCCCGTCAGGCGCAGCTTGCCGTCGGCGCCGATCAGCAAATTGGCAGGGCAGATTCCCAGATGATAAATACCGGCCGTGTGCAGCGACATCAGCGAAGACATCAGCGGCATGAACAGCGGCCGCGCATCGTCCCAGGACATCCGGCCGCCCAGCTGTGCCAACCGGGCTTCCAGTGTGATGCCCTCGCAGTGTTCTCCCACCGTATAGGCGGTGTTGTTCTGTTCAAAAATGTCATATAGCGGTACCATAGCCGGAATGTCGCGCATCCGCGCCAACGCCCGCGCATGCGCGCGAAAACGTTCCAGATAATCGCGAAACGTGTTCTCGCAGCCGCCCAGCACGCGCACCGCACCGTCTTCCGCCCGCTCGCACAAGGTCTCGGGGAAAAATTCGCGAATGCGGATCGCCGCTTTGAGCACCTGATCAAAGCCCATGTATATGGCACAGTCGCCGCCGGATTCCAGCAGACAGCCCACCAGATACCGGTCGGACAGCACGGTTCCGACCGCGAGATATTGCGGCGGATTCTGTCCGTCCGCCGGATAGCCGCAAATGCCGCAGGCGGAACGCCCCGCCGGCAGCGGATTCATACATCCCATGCACAGATCATGCGAATTAGCCATAACGCAGCACCTTGCCTTTCTGAAATGGATCGGTAACCCGCCGATTACCAAGGCGCGTGGGAAATCTTCCCATGGAGCATTGTACTGAATGCCGCGCCAAATGTCAAGAATTCCAACAGAATTGTAACGCAGGGTAACAATCTTTTCATTTTTTCCGCAACCGATTCTTCCTCGTTATAGGGAAGTATAGGTCAAATTTTGTCACCCCATACGCTGCTGGATCTTAATTTGCCGAATATCCTTTCCGAAAAAGACGACCGGCTGGAAGGTGCCGACGATACGGGAGGTGATTGCTTCGCCATAGCGCTCGCGCATCTGCTTTTGATTGAGGTTGGTGCTCACGATCGTGGGCAGATTGCCCAGCATCCGGGTGTTGATCAGATTATACAGGGACGCCACGCAAAACGGGCTGGCAAACTCCGCGCCCACGTCATCCAGAATCAGCAGATCGCAGGTCGTCATCATATCCTCGCTGCTGCCGGTCTCCCGCCCGAAATGCTCCTTTTCCAGCTGGTGCAGCAGCTGTTGCGTCGGCCCGTAAATCACGCTGTAACCCGCCTGCACCGCCAGACGGGCAATCGCCAGTGACACATGCGTTTTGCCGGTGCCGGTCGGCCCGCGCAGTAGCAGGCTGGCCGCAGACGGCGAAAAGTTTTCGCCGTAACACCGGCAGAACTCCAGCACATCCCGCATCCGGGCACGCGGGGATACGCCGGTTTTTTCGTCCGTTTCGCTGGGGTAGTAGTTCAGATCCATTTCCTCAAACGTCGTCAGCTGCATATGCGTGATCTGGCTGAGCCGGCGGCAGGCGCCTTCCTTGAGCAGCGCCGTCAGGCATGCGCACGGCTTTCCGTCCGCATAGCCGGTATCGCCGCAGCGGGGGCAGACATACTGCGGTTCAAAGTTGGGAACGGATTCCCCCTCATGCGCCAGTATTTCCGCCAGCTCGCTCTGCAGGGCCAAATTGGTGTTCTTGATCTGCTCCACCGCCGCATCCACGTCGCCGCCGTCCAGCACGGCGCGCGCAACACGCACC